>CBHTUB010000390.1:0-5893 GCA_966095595.1 uncultured Chryseosolibacter sp.
AATACGAGAGGTTCTGCTTGTTGGAGACCGAGGTGCGCAGGATGTATTCCTGCCAGTCTGTTTGATAGCCAAAATTTTGCACACCTACATTGTCCTGAAATAGGGCGAGGGCGCCAATGAATTCGTAAGGGCCGAGCAGATCGTATTTGGCTGCTGCCCTTGCGATGCTGATGCTCGAAGAAGCCTCCAGCGTTCCCTTGCTTCCCTTTCCGCGCTTGGTCGTGATGATCACCACACCGTTCGCACCACGTGATCCGTAGATCGCTGTAGCCGAAGCATCTTTCAGGATGTTGATGCTCTCGATGTCACTCGGGTTGATGAAGTTCAACGGGTTGGTATCGGAGATCGTACCGTATCCGACATCCGGAGTTTGTGGCTGTGTACCACCGCTCAGCGGCACGCCGTCCACCACGAACAACGGGTTGTTGTTGGATCGGATGGAGTTGGTACCCCTGATCCTCAGCTGAACGCCTGCACCGGGAGCACCACTGGTAGTCGTGATCTGAACGCCGGCGGTCTTACCCTGGATGAGTTGTTCGGGAGATGAGATGACCCCGCGATTGAATTCGTCTGCCCTGACCGAGGTCACGGCACCTGTCGCATCACGCTTGGTAACTTCGCCATAGCCGATCACCACCACTTCCGAGAGCGCGGTTACGTCGGCTACCAGGGCAACGTTGATTGAACTTTGTCCTCCCACTGCTACTTCCTGTGAGGTGTATCCCACAAATGAGAAGACGAGCGTCGCATTGTCGCTCACGTTCAGTGTATACTTACCATTCGCGTCAGTAGCTGTACCATTGTTGGTACCCTTTTCGATAATGTTAACTCCGGGCAACGGCGCACCATCGTCTGATGATGTGACTGTCCCCGTAACGGTCCTGCTTTGCGACCACGCCATGGTGGTGATAAAGAGCAGCAGAACCGCCAAATACCTGCTTAACGACAGATAAAGCTTTGTCATACGGTTTTGTTTTGGTTTGGGTTAATTGAAAAATACCGGAAGTGCAGCTAGCAAATGAGGGGTCGACTCATCGGACTACGGCAAATCCTATTAAAATATAGGTATAACCGACGGATTAAAATCGCACAAACCCGCTTTTTTTTCTTAGGAAACGTTTGCGCAACCGTTTCCGGCTTCAAAATAATCTTCGGAAGCGAATAATAAATGCGGCCTATTTTACAACGGAGGGGATATATGCAAATAAAAACCCCGGGCCTCGCAAACCCAGGGTTTTCGCTTTTAAGAAAAAAGAACACTACTTCAATTCAATGATCAGCGCACTTTGGGCTGATACGGTCAGCGTGCTCAAAGCAGATAGTGTCTTGCCCGAAACGATATCTTTTCCGGAAGATGCTGCGCCCATATTCTCGGCAAACCGTTTCGTATCGATCGTCTTGTCTGTGGTGTTCCCGTTCAGTACGACCATCACCTTGCCACTATCCGATGTGCGGAAGTACACGTACACGTTATCCTCGGGAATGTAGTGCGTAAGTTTACCGTAGTGCAACGCCGGCTGACTCCTCCTGTAATTCAACAACGTGCGCAGGTAGTTGAATGCATCGTTTTGCTCCGATGTTCTTCCCGCCGCGGTAAATGCATTCACAGCATCATCTTTCCACCCTCCCGGGAACGTCTTGCGCACGTTCGGGTGATGTCCGCCATCGCCATCCATCAGCAGCTCGGTTCCATAATACAACTGCGGCGCGCCACGCGTCGTAAGCAGGAAGGCAAGGCCCATCTTGAACTTGTTGATGTCACGGCCACAGGACAGGAAAAATCGCGTCATGTCGTGATTGTCCAGAAATGTGAGGTTATCATTTGCGTTGGGATAGATGAAGTCCTGAGCAAGCAGATTGTAAAGCCTTGCCATGCCGGTGTCCCATCCACCCTGCTCGTGCAACGCCTGAGGGACGGCAGAGCAAAACGCAAAATCGGTAACCGAGGGCAAGTATGACTGGTACTTGTCGTTGTTCTTCATGTCCTTCTGCCAGTATGCCGTAGTGGGAATATAGTTCACCCACGCCTACCCCACTATGTTGAACTTGGGATACTCGTCCGTGACCTCCCTTGCCCATCTGGCCATGAAGTCCTTGTCGGGATAGGGATAGGTGTCCATTCTGATCCCGTCAATGCCCGCATATTCGATCCACCAGAGGGTATTTTGGATCAGATAGGTAGCAAATAAGGGATTGGTCTGATCCACATCGGGCATCGTTGTGTCAAACCATCCGTTGCTCATCTTGATCTCGTCGTATTTCGACTTGTAGGGATCGGAGATGACAGAGCCCCGATAGTTGGACCTGGTAAATTCAGGGAACTGATGTACCCAGTTTTTCTCGGGAAGGTCATGCATGAGCCAGTGTTCATTACCGATATGGTTCATGACCATGTCCTGGATCACCTTCAAGCCATTGTCGTGGCATTTCCTGATGAAGTTGACGTAGTCGTCATTCGTACCAAACCTTCTATCGACGCGATACAGGTCGGTGATCGCATAACCGTGATAGCTCGCCTGTTTCTGGTTGTTTTCCAATACAGGATTAAGCCATAGTGCCGTTACACCGAGGTCTTTGATATAGTCGATATGATCGCCAATGCCTTTGAGGTCCCCGCCCTGCCTTGCACCTCCATCCTTCCGGTTGACACCCTGGTACATTCCGGGAACAGAATCATTCGACGGATCCCCATTGGCAAACCGGTCAGGCATGATGAGGTACATTACGTCGGCTGGACTGAATCCCTGGATGCGATTTTTATCTGTGGATTTGGCCCTGATCTCATAATTATGGGTGATGGTCTTCTTGCCGTTCCTGAAAACGATCGGCACGACACCCGGGTTTGCCTTTGATATGTTCAGTGTCACGAACAGGTAGTGTGGGTTTTCCACCTTTTTTACCTCGGCCACCGTAATTCCATCTGTTTTCACTTCGACCGTCGAAGCCGAAATATCATCCTTGCTGTGAAACAGGATCTGCACGCTGGGATTTTTCATCCCTGTCCACCAGAAAGCTGGCTCGACGTGGAGGAATGACGGAGCTGATCTTTTCTGCGCGTATGTTAGCGAGAACGTCAGGAAAAAGAAAAATAAAAGGATAACTCGCATAGCTTATTTCTTTACTATTTTGGTCCTCATCACACCTCTCCCACTTCTCACTTCAGCAATATATAATCCTGATGAAATATCGCGCACATCCCACGATGTCTCACTGATCCTGTGGGGCTCGAGTACCTGGCCCTGAATCGAGATCAACCTCACGTTCTCTACGTTCCGGTTTGGCCAAACCACCTTTAATTCCCGGTCAACAGGATTTGGGCTTACGCTTACGGAAACACTCTCGGGCCCGATCGACGTAACCAGCTCCTTAATCCGGACGTCGGTATACAATCGCACTTCACCAGGTGGTAGCGTTACATTGATCGACGAGGACAGCACTTCGAGTTCATCGCCTGAAAAATAGTCGAACCATACCCCTGTATGCATGAACGATGCGGTAATAGTTTTATTCGTAACGTCGAAATTACCAATAACATGAACATTCATGTCCCCGGCGGTTGTCGGCGTAGAGGTGTAGGGACTGTTCTTGAGGATCAGTTGCTTCGTCAGAGTCGACTCTCCTACAAAGGTGATGTCGTTGGTTTCGAAAATATCATGCTCTTTCTTCAGCGCAATCAGTGACGCGAATGTCTCAAAAAGCTCCAATCGGTCAGCGTCGGAATAATAATCCCATTTGACAGGTTTAGCTCCGGTACGGCCATTGAAATCAATTGATACGTCATAGCCGAGTTCTCCGAACTGCCAAAGCATTTTGGGGCCCGGAATGGTGAAAAAGAACATTGCCGCTGACTTTACTCTGTCCAGGGCCGTCGGTAGATTTTTTATGGAATATGATCCGGAAGCATTGCCGGAATTCAAATTCCGAACCATCATCCGTTCTTCATCATGGCTTTCCATATAGGCGACCACATTTGCATCATTCCAGCCGCGTTTGGTATGGGCAGCCCAACTGATATCTGAGCCACTTGCATAGCCCATGGAATTCTGCGAGTATGCATAGTTCATGTTTCCCCACATCAAAAATCCATAGTCGGCAAGAATTTTTTCTTCCGAGTTTGCCGCAAGGTGTTCGAGTATAAGATACGAATCTGGTGAGTAGGTCCTGACCTTGTCATATATGCGCTTTAAAAGAGCAATACGGCTATTGTCCTGGGCAGACCACGCATCTACATTGTTCGGGTTATTGGTCTGTGTGAATCCCTTTGACAGATCGAATCTATATCCATCAACTTTGTATTCGTTTAACCAATAATGGCAAATGGTGTCCACATAAGTTTTTGTGTAAGCGCTTTCATGATTCATATCAAAGAACACGCTAAAGGGGTGGGTTGCCGTCACGTTGAACCATGGATTTGTCGGATTCGGCTTAAAATTCACATAGTCGAAATCCAACATCAGGTATGGGTTCGGCATATCTTGATGATTTAACGCTATATCAAGAATAACCGCGATACCTTTGCTGTGACACGCGTCTACGAATTCCTTGAACTTATCCTTTGTACCGTAGTATTTATCCGGCGCGAACATGAATGTCGGGTTATAACCCCAGCTATCGTTACCACTGAATTCCATTACTGGCATAAGCTCTATGGCGTTAACACCGAGCTTTTCAAAGTAACTTAATGTATCAATGAGCATCTGATAGTTGCGATGGTTCTCATCGGCAAAATCTCGAACATGCAGTTCGTAGATTACAAGATCTCTTTTTGACGGCCGGGTAAAAGATGTCGCTGTCCACTCAAAGGGCTGCTGCGCCGTTTGAAACACCGACAAGCGGTTGAAGTACCATTTATCGGTAATCGCGGCAGAAGGAAAATCTTTCAGATTGGGATACGTCGATTCGGGAATCCATTGATCATCCGTAGACAGAACCTTATCAGCATAAGGATCAGCTATTCTAATCGTTTCGTCGACGAGATATTGAAACGCATACTCCTGTCCCGCCACAAGGTCTGTGATCTCCAGCCAAAAGCGTTCGCCATCCTGTTTCATCTTATATTGCTCACGCACTTCCCAATCGCTAAAATCTCCAATGACATAGGCGGATGTTTTGTTTGGTGCAAGAATACATAGCGTTACTTTTGTGGGATCATCGTGATAATTGATTCCGTCAATAATACCCGCCGGCATCTCCTGGACAACCGTAGCAGTTCGGACTATATAGGTGAATGATGTCTCCTGAGTTTCGCTCCCATTGTTTCCCGATAACCCAACTGTTCCAGACCCTGAAGTTTCTGCCACGGTATGGACGTACGATAAGGACGTTGCATCTGATGCTGTCGCAACCTGCGTACCGTTTATATACAGTGTAAGTGCTGCACTTGCAGAGGCATTTCCGGTAATTGAAATCTGATCTCCGGTGTTTACGAAAAATGTCGACTCGGTCGGCTCCGTAAAAGAAACGGCAAATCCCTCAGTCATGGTAATGAATCGGTCATTGTCGGTCTGCTTGTTATCCGCCCATGCGCGGGATTTTAGCTTCAGGCCGATTTTTTTGATCTCAGAGGCTGATCTGTTGAAAAAGGTCGTTGGAGTGAATGTAATTTGATACTTATCGGGATTCTCACTAATGCGCGTGACCTTTGCTGCATCCTGGGCAGATGTCGGGTTGTCCACATTGGTCGGTGCATCACAATTAGATGCACATCCCTCCGCGATCCAGGTCCAGATCCATACAGGATTGGTTGTGTTATTCCATGCAAAGTTATCGAGCGAAGTCCCTGTGACATCGACTGTTATCGTTACAGGCTGATCTGCTCTCGGGAATACCGGGTCCGTAGTAACAGTCTGTCCTTTCACCGCACCAACCAAAAAAAGCAAAGACAGGATTGTAA
>CBHTUB010000391.1:0-5886 GCA_966095595.1 uncultured Chryseosolibacter sp.
GGATGCAGGCTTTAGAGAGGAAAGCAGGAAGGCGGGATAGCTGCCGGCGGCAACAGAAGTAACAACAATGATGCTACCCACCATCGCGAGAATGACGGGATCCGATATGGAAAAAGCCAGAGGCACGCCGCACAACTCGCTGAACACGGGCAGGAGCAAGTAAATGGCACCGATCGATACGACGGTAGCCAGCGAGACAGTCAAAAAGCTTTCAAAAAGAAATTGTTGAACGAGGCTCAGGCGTGAAGCACCGGTCATTTTGCGCACACCGATCTCTTTGCCGCGCGCGACTGCATTTGCCGTGGCAATATTGATATAATTGACACACGCCATTACCAGAATAAAAACTGCTGTGAGGGTAAAGATTACGACATAGACAATTCTGCCACCCGAGCTTTTGCCACTCTCGAAATTCCAGTGCAGGCGCCAGTCTGTAAGCGGAAATAATAACGCCTTTGTCTTCGTGTTCCCCAATGTCAGGCTCAGTATTTTATCCACCCTGGCCTGCACGCGTTGAATCGCCTTCGCGTCTGATAACTTGACATAATGGTTTTCCCACTCCTCCTCTGCCCTTGCCCGCGCGCCATAGGGAAGTACGAAAGAATAGCCAGCGAGACTACTATTATTCGGAAACTGCCGAAACACCGCGGTGATATTGAACGAAACGTTTTTTCCGACGGTAATGGTATTCCCAATTGCGCTCTTGCCGGGAAATAGCAAATCGGCAACCTCCTGCGACACGGCGATCGAGTTATTGTTCAGGAGAGGCTTTACCGCGCCAGAAACAATCACCGGATTGAACACCTGGAAATAACCGCTATCTGCGTACATGCCACGCCGCTGTATGGAAGTCGTAGCCGTCGCCAGAATGGCCTCTGTATTATCGATCCGCGTAAAGGCTTCTACTTCGGGTATTTCATCGAGAAAACCGGTTAGGGAAGAAGGCGACTCCTCATATGTTTCAATTGAGCCATTAACTTCCTCATTGGTCATCACGGCGAAGACACGGTTATTGTCAGGATCGTAGTGATCATAACCGACCTCGTAGCGTACCCATAAAAAAACCAGGAAGGCTGTTGTGATGCCCACGGAAAGTCCGGAGATCGTAGTCAGTGAGTAGACAAAATTGGCCCTGAGTTTTCTGGCAGTGAGTTTAACGAAAGATATAAGCATTAAAGAGAGGTTAGATCCGACAACTTAAAATTAGTCCTGCTCTGCCGAAGAAGACTGAATGTGAGTAGATAACGGTCGCTGGCACGAATTGTTGCCAGCCGGCCTGTTACTTTAAAGACGACAGCTATGGTTTCGTCAGCCGCGAATCGTGTGCCACCAGGGAACGTTTGCAATTCAGCAAAATGGCCTGGAATCTTGCACGGAAAGCCACTCAGATGGTGTAAAGTGTATCTTACGTTTCTTATGCAGGTTGGCGCTTACTGTTACATTATTGTTCTTCTGTTATTTTCTATTCCGGGATTTCTGGTTGCTCAATCGCGGACGATTGACAGTTTGACAAGCCTCGCGTCCAGCGCACCCAACGACACCTCCAGGTTAAACATGATGGCAGAGGTGGCAAAAGAGCTTTACCGCAACGGACATTTTTCCGAATCGCTTGTACTCGCAGATTCCATAAGAAAGATGGCCGGCGCAATTGATTACCCCACAGGGGTCGCGCGGGGCTGGCTTGTTTCAGGCTATGCGAACTTTATCAATGGTAACTATGGAACCGCCATGGAGCACTTCGATGAAGCGCAATCGGTACTCCGGAAACTTGGTCCGTCCCCTGGTCTTGCGAACGTATACCTTTACAAAGGACAGGTACATGATTTCCGTTCTGAATTCGATAGCGCGATCATATATTATCAACGGGCACTCGGGGTATTGAAGATCGCCCCCGACAGCGCTACACTGGCAAACGTGTACAACAGCCTGGGCATATATTATCTGAACAGGGTAAGCTATGAAACGGCGATCGAGTATTTCTACAGTTCGATAGCGATAAACGAAAGAAAAAACAACAAGAGAATCGCGGCTGCAACCTATAACAACCTCGGTTCGGCCTATGAACAATTGAAACAATATGACGACGCCCTGCGGTGCTATTCAAAGACACTTGCGCTGTCCAGAGTTATTGAAAACAAAAAGCTGATCGCTCTTTCCATGACTAATATCGCTGGTGTACAGCTGGCGATGGGAAACTCGTCAGAAGCCCGTGAAAAACTCGCGGAAGCATTTACCCTTCAAACCGAGATCAAGGATAATCGGGGACTGATATTCACCTACACCAACCTCGCAAAACTTTATCGCCTTACAGGAGAGCCCTTACGGGCAGAAGAACAATATAGTAAAGCCATCGCGCTGACGGAGGAACTTGGCGATCAGGGAACATCGCTGACACCCCGCTATGGACTTTGCGAATTGTACTTTATGCAGGGAAGATTATCCGATGCCCTCACACATGTGGAAAAATTGCAGACCATTGCTCAATCCCTGCACACGGCATACTGGCTAGAGCAAGCTTATCTGCTGCACTCAAAAGTCGATTCGGCAAGAAATGACTTCAGGGGTGCCTATAAGTGGTTCAAATCGTTTAAAGCACTGGAGGATAGCTTGTTCAGTTTTCGAAAGACTGCCCAGATAGCAAAGCTCAAAGAGATCTACGAAAGTGAAAAGAAGGATAGCGAGATCAGGCTCCTCCGTCAGGAGAAAAGGATCAACCGCATATACCTGGCTGGTGCAATCCTAATCGCAATCGTGGTGCTGGGCGTCGCGATCACCGTGGCGCGTTGGAAGGTCGTGCAGGCCAAAAGAAAAAAAGAACTCGCAGAAAAGGAAGCGCAGATCTTTGAAAACCGCCGGATCATCGAGGTGCAGAAACGCAGGCTGGCGGAAGAAAACCTGCGTGAGCAAATTGATGTGAAAAATAAAGAGTTGACTTCTTACACACTAAACCTCATTCAGAAAAACGAGATACTGGAAGAGATCCGCGAAAAACTTCAAAACATCAGGAACGAAAGCGAAACCGACATCAAGGCAAAACTGAACAGCCTGATCCATTCCATCAATTTCTCCTTCAGCCAGGACAGGGAATGGGAAAACTTCAAAGTTCATTTCGAGCAGGTCCACGAGAGCTTTTTCGAAAATCTGCGGCAGCACTATCCGGACCTTACACCAAACGACATGAAACTTTGCGCCTTGCTACGCCTGAATTTTCCGACGAAAAAAATCGCCACCATGCTGGACATCTCGTATGATAGCGCAAAAGTTGCGAGATACCGCCTTCGTAAAAAACTACGTTTGCCGACGGATCAGAGCCTGAACCCTTTTTTGGCTTCACTTTGAGTCCCCGGTTTCCTTTCAACTTCCATCTAAATTCTTCCTGCTAACGCGCGCCGCACCTGTTGGTATCGCCCTGCACTTATAAACCGAAAGCCTGCAACGGTCAAAACAGGAGGTTTCGGAACCTCCGATCCATCCCTGATTGACGTACTTACCAGTCTATCAAGAATTAATTAACCATGAACTTTCCGACCCGGATACGGTATAGGCCGCTTGGTGGCTTGTGGAAGCGAAGTGCTTCGATCGCAACAGGAAACGGTGTCCCCGCAGCCACCACACTTGGCGGTGATAATCTGTCTGTTACCAAAACATGTTCACCCCATGTTTACCCATCTTTTGCGAACGTGTTACCCGTTTGTAACCGAAAATATGCCGCTAACATCTGCTTGTCGGACTTCTTTTGCGAAACATCTGTAATAGCTATACAGTAAAACTTAAACCTAGAAACTGGCACATGATTAAGATTGCGATTTGCAGGAAGGACGTGTATGGTGCTGCGCTTTCCGTCCTGCTTGAAAAGGCCGATGGCCTCACCGTTGCGGGCGTTTTTGTAAACCCCATAACAGCACTGGAAGCACTAAATGTAGTCCCTGATGTCTTGTTGATTGACCTGGCATCCTCCCAATCGGCAACCTCCCAGCAGATCCAGAAGATCAAGGAGAAACACAGCGCTATCAAGATCCTTGTCCTTACGGACAACGACGATACAGATAATATCATAGGCTGCGTGCGCGCGGGAATCGACGGGTACCTGTTGAGGACAAGCTCCCTCCTCATGCTGCGCGACTCTATTATAGAGGCCTACAAGGGCGGCTTCCCCATGAGCCCGCCCATAGCCCGAAAGCTATTACAGACGTTCACCGCCTCGACCCAGCTCCAAACCATCTCAGAATCCCTGACAGACAGGGAAATGGAAGTATTGCAACAGCTGGTAGACGGCATGTCCTACAAACTTATCTCGGCAAATCTTGGGATAGCGATCAACACAGTCCGGTCGCATATCAAAAAACTCTACGAAAAGATGGAAGTCAACTCAAAATCGGAAGCAGTATCAAAAGCCCTGCGCCAGCGATTGGTGCAGTTCGGATGACAAGTGTGTGTTAATGGTTTGTGTATCGAAGCCCTGCGAACAGCGGGGCTTTTTTCTTTTGCGAATTGAGTTATTCCTTTTCTGAAAGTCTCAGGATTTCAGATTCTTTTCGATACAGATTCTCCGGCCATTGACTCTATTATTAATTACTAACTACTAACTACCAAACTGCAACCCCCGCTGCCACATAATGATGTCACTTCAATGACCGCCTGCGTCAAAACGTGCGATCGTTATGTGATAACAAGCGAATAGCGATAGGGCTAGATTTGATTTTCCTAAACCTAACTTATCATGATCCGCGCTACGGGGCTGATCCTGGTGTTATGCTTTTTGCATACTATCAGGCTACACGCACAATGCAATGCTATCGTTCAGCATGCCAACAATGACGACCAGTGTCTTTACGCAGTTGAAAACGTGGTGTGGCAAAACCTTGCCAACGCAACAGCCATCGCTTCGGGAAACGGCCTGAGCGCCTCCGGCACCAACAACGAAGTCTTCGATGCCGGCGCGTTGTCTACAAACACTGTGAAGAATAATGGCTGGGTAACTACCGTGATCGACGAAACAGATACAGAACGGGTTTTCGGATTATCCAACGCTCCTTCCACGACACCCGGGTTTTCAAGAGCACAATTCGGCATCTATTTTATCAACAACGGAACATTTAGAATATATGAGTCCGGAAATTATAGAAGCGGTGGCGACGGGACATATCTCCAGAACGATGTTTTTAAAATTTCCGTGGAGCAATCAGTTGTCAAATACTACAAGAACGGAACCGTCTTTTACACCAGTACCGTCACACCAACGTTGCCCCTGCGCGTAGATGTCACGCTAAAAAGAAAAAACACGGCTACTCCGGTTGCGACCATAAAACAGGTGACCGTGAGCAACGGCTCCGACGGCGTATTCAACGCAACAGTATCCGGAACGGGTGCCGGTTCCGGCGCCTCCTATCAATGGTACCTCAACGGAATTGCTGCAGGAACCAACTCAGCAACGTATACAAACACGAGCGTGTCATCGGGAGACGTGATCTATTGTAATGTGACGGCGGGAACCGGAGGCTGCGCAACTTCGGGCACGGTACTGACCTCAAATTCCGTTGCTTTTACCAGCCAATCCGCCAGCACACTTGGAACTTACTACGCCATTAATGAGCCTGCCGGGACGGCTTGCCTTCAGGCTGAGGAGAGCGCCATTTTCACAAGCCTGGTGAACGTTACCGCTACAGGCAACGACGTCACGAAATCTAAAGGAACAAGCGGATCGAATGATGCTTCAGCTTTCTCGGTAAACAAAGTAGGCAACAACGGTTACGCACAGACGACGATCGCTGAAGTTGCAACCATGCGGGCCTTCGGCCTGTCTTCCACCAACGCCGGTGTTTCATATACCACATTACAATTTGCATTTCTCGTGCGCGGCGATGGAACGCTGGATATTTACGAATC
>CBHTUB010000392.1:0-5876 GCA_966095595.1 uncultured Chryseosolibacter sp.
CAAAAGGGATAACACCGATTGAAAGCAAAATGTGCGAGATCAGGACAAAGAAATAGACATACCTTACGACACCTGTCCCTCCGAACGGAGTCGCTTCACTGGTCACGTGGTACGCCACATACATAGCCAGAAACAGAACGGACAGACTGATGCACACTTTAACAAGTCGCTCGTGCAGCTTTCTTCTGTTGTTTTTGATCGCTATAACGGCGCTCACCAGGAATATCGCCGTCAGTCCGTTGATCGTCGCGTAGATCGGAGGAAGAAAAGAAAAATCGTACCCCTTGATCTTGGGCATCCCAAAGAGCAATGCCACAACAACCGGTATCAGGATGGATAGCGTAACGATCAGTTTCCTGTGAGGCTCGCGTTGCTCGAGGGTATTGGTATTTGCACTCATATCACCTTTTAATATCGTTTTAATAATATTGTCAGCTCGGCCTTCAGTCTGTCCACCTCATCGCGGTCGCCGGACTGATAGTAGCCTCTTATTCGTTTTTCGCGGTCGACAACCACTACATCGGCATTTTCGGGCATGAGCAGCAGGCACCGTTTCAACATAAACGTATCTGAGGAGTCACGACCAAAAAGCTCTGCAATTTTCACTTCCGCCCCAAATTTTTCAACCATCATTTTATTCAATTGGTTTCGGTTCGGGGTAAATATGAGCATCAGCAGATTTTCATATCGCGGGATCGCTGAACCGATCACACTATCCGGGAGCGTGTAGGGTGTTTTGTATTTAAAGTTACACCCGGGTGGCGTCTGGATTGGCTCAATGTTAGGAAGCGGCACATCGAATTCATTTTTACCGAAGAACTTAAGGAACAGGAATACCAGTACCGGTAATAAAAGGCCTACAAAAAGGAGAACGGATTTTTTACCCACAGCGCTTTAAACTAAAAAGGCTTAGGAATGCCCAAGCCTTTTTTTATGATGTTAACTATTCATTAGAAACCGAATCTCAGGTCAGAGATAGCCATACCCTCGTAAACGAAAGCAACGAGCATCCATACGACGAAGATCATCGGAATAAGGATCGACCAGATAAGGACCTTTGCCTCATGACGAAGGTGCATGAACTCACCGACAATTGCCGCCGCTTTTACGATGGTCAATAAGATGAACGTCCATACGCGGGTTTGATGAAACTGATGCGGAACCAGAAACGCAATACCAAATTCGATTGCCGTAATGATACCGAGGGCAAGTGCAACCGTCCAAAGTTTCCTGATCTTCTCTTTGTTGGGAGGAAGAACGGTGACCTGTGTTGTTTCGTGAGAATGATGTGCCATATATTTTTTATTTGGACGATTAAACCAGATAGAAGAATGTAAATACGAATACCCAAACGAGATCCACGAAGTGCCAGTAGAGACCTACCTTCTCAACCATTTCATAGTGACCGCGTCTGTCATACACACCCATTACCGTATTGTAGTAGATCAGGAAGTTAAGGCAAACCCCGCTGAATACGTGGAAGCCGTGGAATCCTGTGATGAAGAAAAAGAACGCTGCAAAATCCGGCGGACCGTACTGGTTCTGTGCGAGGTTGGCTCCGAAGAAAGTTGTTCCTTCGGCAACTGCAGGACCATGATGAGAGCCATGAATAAAGTGTGCCCATTCCCAGGCCTGGCATGACAGGAACGTGATACCACCGAGGATAGTCCACAACATCCATTTTTCAACTGCCGCGCGATCCATACGATGGCCGGCTTCAACCGCAAGTACCATCGTAACGGAGCTCATGATGAGGATAAAGGTCATGAGACCTACGAACACCAATGGTGCGTAGAAATCAAAGAAAGGAATTGCTGCGTAAACCTTTTCGGGTATTGGCCAGTACTCCGGAGAAAAAACAAAGTTCTCAACACCTTGTGCTGCGTCGAACGCAGGATGTGAAGAACGAACTAAACCGTAAGTGATAAGTAACGCTGAAAAAGTGAAAGCATCAGACAGGAGGAAAAACCACATCATGAGCTTGCCGTAGCTGGCTCCCATTGGTGATACTCCACCATCCCATACACTTCTTCCGGGTGCTTGAACGCTTGTTGTTGAGGTACTAGCCATGTATAATTTTATTTATCGGTTCAATATTAGAAAGACGAACAAATATAGCCAAAGAACATCCAAAAAATGCCAATAAGTACCGCACATTTCGGCCATTATCATGTTTTTGGAATGCACTTTTCCCTTGAAAACCCCCACCATCAGCAAAATGAGATAGACCACACCGCCCAGGACGTGCAGTCCGTGCGCTCCGCTGATCACATAGACAAACGAGCTCGATGCACTTCCTCCCGCGAGGTATTGCCCAAGGGTGATCATCTCGTTATACGCCAGGATCTGACCGATCATAAACGCGACACCCAATACGGTTGTAACCGCGATCAAGACCTTTGCACGCTCCAACTGGTCGTGCTTTAATGCCCAGGTGCCCAATATCAGCGTGATACTGCTGATGACGATAATGACCGTATTGATGTAGAACTGGGATGGCATGATCAGCTCTACCCAATCCGTATCGCCACGCTTGACAATATATGCACTTGTCCATGCTGCAAACAACATCCCCACACTCACGATGAACAGCCACATCGCAAACTTCTTCGGATGCATGGCCCGTTGCTTCTTCGCTTCTTCTACTATTTTAATATCCTGTGTCATAAACTCCGCTCTCCTGTCAAACTTTATCCAACAAATATGCTATCTGAACTATCGGTAAATACAAAAACGATCCGAACATGATCTTCAATGCCGATCTGCGATCGCCCGTCTTCATCAATGAAATGGTCTGAGCGAAGAACAGCACCCCACACACCGTAGCCACGATCGCAGAATTGATCCCTGTGATCCCGAATGCCGCAGGCAACAGTCCGAGCGGGATCAGGCACATCGTATAGATCATGATCTGAATGGCGGTATTCAGATCCTTTTGTCCGCTGTAAGGCAACAATTTAAATCCGGCTTTTTTATAGTCTTCGTCGGCCACCCATGCAATTGCCCAGAAATGCGGGAACTGCCAGATGAATTGGATGCCGAAGATGATCAGTGCTTCATGCGAGATCGCTCCAGTCGCAGCGGTCCATCCGAGAAGTGGTGGCAACGCACCCGGGATCGCACCAACAAAGACAGCGATCGGTCCGACCCGTTTCAACGGTGTGTACACAAAACTGTACAGGATCATCGACACCAGCGACAACACGGCGGTCAATGTGTTTGTGAATATCAGCAGTATGCCCAGGCCCGCGATAAGGCAGAGCACACAAAACGTCAATGCCTCCGAAACGGTGACCCTGCCTGTCGGCAATGGCCTGACACTTGTGCGCGTCATTAGCTTGTCAAGGTCTTTCTCGATGACCTGGTTGATGATCACCGATCCACCGGAAAGCAAAAAGCCACCGATGAACAGCATGGCAAGCGAGAAGAGATTCAAGTCGTTCGATGCGAGCATGTATCCGAATGCGCAGGAGAAGGCAACAAGGAACGATAATCTGAACTTGAGCAGCTCAAAATACGCTCTTGTTTTTGCCGCTAAAAACGCAGCTCCCGATAATGATTGTATTTGTCCCGCTATCATATTACGCTCCCAATGCTATTTCCTTTCCTCTTCTCTTCAGTTTCAATAGCAGCATAAACTGCATTCCAAAAGTAACGGTGGCAAGCAGGAGATGTATTGGCTGGAGATAAGGAGGCACTCCGAAATACCCCATTCCGACACCCGTTAAAATGGTCCCCAAAATTAAGAGGATTAATGTAAGGGGGAAAGCTTTTAGCCCCTCTGTTTTACGCAAATTCACGATCAGGGCAACATGCAGGATCAACACGATCCACGAGAATGACCGGTGGATGACAAACGTCTCCTCTATCCTCGGGATCCATTCTTCCCTCCCGAAGCTCGTGGCCACCACATCAATGGCCTCCCTTACTTTAGTCCCAAGCAGTATCTGAACCAGCAGCGTGGTAATGCAGGCCAGGAGCCATACAAAGCCCACAGGCGATTTAACCGCATAGACCCGATCATCGGTCCTGTCAGCAATAAAGATCAGCAATGCCACGATAACAAGGGCCAGGAACATGTGTACGGTCACGGTCCATGGAGTAAGATTTGTCGAGACAACGAAGGAGCCTATCCAGCCCTGAAAGCCGACCAGAACGAAGGTTATGAACGCAATGACAGTAAGGTGACGATGCGACCGCCAAACCCTGAGAGAGACAATAAACACCGCAAAAATGAGGAAACCGATAATTACGCCAACGATCCTGTTACCATACTCTATCCACGTCTTGACGGGGTTGAAATCAGCCTCTTGGCGAATACCCTCGTCCGCAAGGATCTTTTGTGCCGTCTCCTCCATCCCGAGCGCAGTAAGGTACCTTGCGAACTTTACGTTCTTCCTATGGCGGTACTCCGAGTATATTTCCTTGTAATTTTCCGGGAGATCAGCTGCGGACGACGGCGGCGTCCAATTTCCGAAGCATTTTGGCCAATCGGGACAGCCCATTCCGGAACCCGTACTTCTCACGATCCCACCAACGAGAATCAGAACATAGACTGCTATTAACGTTGATATCGAAAGTCTGCGAAGGGATCGCATCGAAGTGTGTTAAAAGAAAAAGGTTCAAAGCCTGCGCTGATCCTGATCGATCAACGGGGCCTTGAACCTTTGGTTATTTCTTAGTGATGTTTGCCTTCTACGATGATTGCCCCCTGGCCACCGGTAGTCTCGAGCTTGATCAACTCGTTCTCGTGCGGCAGGTTCGACTCAGGAGTTTCTGAGTATGGTATGTGCTGAGGAATATAATCATCCTTCGCACCGGGCTTGCTATAGTCATATGGCCAGCGGTACACTGATGGGATCTCGCCAGGCCAGTTTCCGTGACCAGGATGGCGTGGTGTAGTCCACTCGAGTGTGTTCGAGAACCATGGGTTTGCCGGAGCCAGTCTTCCCCTGAACATGCTATAGAAGAAGTTGAACAGGAAGATGAACTGCGCACTGAGCGTCAGGATCGCAGCCACACTCACCAGCATATTCAGGTCGAAGAAACCGTTGAATGTATCGAAGTTCGTCCAGGTGTAATATCTTCTCGGGAAACCTGCGATACCGATATAGTGCATCGGGAAGAACACAAGGTACACCCCGACGAAAGTACACCAGAAGTGAATGTTACCGAGTCTCTCATCCATCATTCTGCCGAACATCTTCGGGAACCAGTGATAGATACCCGCGAGCATTCCGAAGAATGAAGCACTACCCATTACAAGGTGGAAGTGCGCCACAACGAAATACGTATCGTGCAGTTGGATGTCGATCGCCGAGTTACCAAGGAAAATACCTGTGATACCACCGGTAAGGAAGAACGAAACGAGACCTATCGAGAACAGCATCGCAGGTGTAAAGCGGATGTTGCCTTTCCAGAGCGTTGTAACATAGTTGAAGATCTTAACCGCCGATGGCACGGCAATGATCAGTGTAAGGAGCATGAAGATCGATCCCAGGAATGGATTCATACCTGTTACGAACATGTGGTGCGCCCACACGATGAATGACAAGATCGCAATGAAGAGCATTGATCCCACCATTGCCTTGTAACCGAAGATCGGCTTGCGTGAGTTGGTTGCAATGATCTCCGAACTGATACCGAGGGCAGGAAGAAGTACGATGTATACTTCAGGGTGACCGAGGAACCAGAACAGGTGCTGGAACAGGATTGGGCTACCACCTGAATGCGGAAGCGCTTCGCCTGCGATATAAATGTCGGAAAGATAGAAGCTGGTACCGAAGCTGCGGTCAAAGATGAGCAGCAGGGCAGCCGCGAATAATACGGGGAAAGACAGGATACCGATGATCGCGGTAAAGAAGAACGCCCAGAGG
>CBHTUB010000393.1:0-5870 GCA_966095595.1 uncultured Chryseosolibacter sp.
ATATTTAAGTTTCGCCTTTTCTTTTGGTTCGTTTTCTTTTGGCGACGCAAAAGAACCCGAGCGCATGTGTGTAGGGTTGTGCGGACGAGGCATCACGAAGGCAAGTGCGCATGAATGCGGGTATAAGTAAAATGAACGGCATGTGGCACTGACGTTGGTGAGTGATGAGTTATTTTTTCACTCGCGCGATTTAAGACCAATATTGAGGACCGAACTACAACTTGCACAGCGGGGCCTCCTTCTGCATAAGTTGGAAAAATAGTTCTTTTCGGTTAATTCGAAGGGATTTTCGCAGGACCGCAAGTTTTCCCGGACACTACTAATTTGAGATCACTCCCTCTCAGAAGCCTGATTCCTGATGCGGCTCAGACTTTGTGGCGTGATGCCGAGATATGAAGCGATCTGGTGATTGGGAATACGCTGCCCGAGCTGGGGAAAGTTCTTGATGAATTCTTCATAACGCTCGGATGCCGATTTGCTGAGACTGGAAGAGACCCGTGACCCGTATGAGATGATAGATTTTTGATACAGAATACGAAAATACTTGTTCATCTTCGGTACCCTTTCGAAGAGAAGCTCCAGATCGGCCGAGGTTATGCGAAGCACTTCGGTGTCTTCGAGACAATCGATGTTGTACGATGTCGGATTTCCCGTAAGAAAGCTGGCCATGTCACCCGTCCACCAATCTTCGGGGGTAAAGCGAAGAATGTGCTCATGTCCCTTTTCGTCAACGCGATAGGTACGCGCAAGCCCCTTGATTACAAAGCTGTCGTGCATGGCGACATCCCCCTCCTGAAGAATGTATTGATGCTTCCGGAATTTTTTATACGTAAATAACGATTTAAGACCTTCGATCTCCTTGTCGTCGAGATGTACACCCTTAGCCGAAATATTTTTTAAAAGGAGGTCCCACATAACGATCCCAAGTTAAAAAAACGTACGTTAAGCTGGTTGATTTGGATATATGGTTTTTTGTCCCTTTCGTCTTAATTTCGCTAAGTTTTAAAAATTGTGACGTCTTATGAATATCGACCAGGAACCACTTATTGAACGTGTATTATCGGCGGAAGAACAAAAACGATTGACCCCTCAGGATGTTTTGAATAGTTTAAAGGAAGGCAACAAACGATTTGCTGCCGGTACGCTAACCTTGCGTGACCACTCGAGGCAGATCCGCGATGCGGTGAATGGCCAGTTTCCCAAGGCAATTATCCTTTCGTGCATAGATTCACGCGTTCCGGTCGAGGATGTCTTCGACAAAGGCATCGGCGACCTGTTCGTGGCGCGTGTGGCAGGAAACATTGTCAATGAAGATATCCTCGGATCTATGGAGTTCAGTTGCAAGGTCTCAGGAGCCAAGCTCGTCCTTGTAATTGGTCACGAATATTGCGGCGCCATCAAAGGCGCGATCGATAACGTTCAGCTGGGTAACCTCACCGCATTGTTGAAAAAAATTACACCGGCGGTACGCGCTTGCAGTCACTACGCAGGAGAAAAGACCGTGGGGAATCCCGAGTTCGTCGATCTTGTTATCCGTGAAAATGTCAAGCTTACAGTCGAAAACATCAGGAAGCAGAGCGACATCCTCCGGGAAATGGAATCGAAGGGCGAGATCAAAATCGTGGGAGCGTATTACGACATGGATAACGGGGAGGTGACATTCTACGAATAGTCCGTAAAAAACATACCACCTATGAAAAGACTCCAAAAGACCCTCACAAGTCCGGCAATTTTTCCGTTGATCTGGTTATGCGTCGGATTTTCCCTTGGAACTGTTTTGTTGCTGTTTGTTGTACGAAAGGCGGTTGACTACGTGCGGCAGAATAACAGCAATGAGCTGCTTGAGAACGTAAGTGTGTGGATAGCCTTGCTCGTGCTGGTAGCCGTCTCGTTGTTTATCAGCATCAGGCTGTATCGGTGGCACAGGCAAAACTATAATGTAAAGACGATTGTCGGTGCATTGGTTGTTCCCGCGACCTGCTTTTTCGCTTCGGTGTTTGCGTTTATGTCGCCAAACTTGCTGAATCAGGGAAGCAAGGCGGAGGACATCAGCGCACAATTCACGATAGGTCCCTATCCCACCGATGATATTATGCAGTCACTAAGCGCATCGGGATATACGGGGATCATTTCATTGTTACATTCCGCCGTAGTACCGTTTGAGCCAAGCCTTCTCGCCACCGAAAGAGAGCTATGTAAACGTTATGGCATACAGCTGATCGAAGCTCCGATGCTACCCTGGCTAAGTGACAATTCTTCGTCTATGAAGATCATTGAAGATATTGCCCGCAAGAAAGAAGGCAAGTACTATATCCATTGCTATCTCGGAAAAGACAGGGTGAACGTTGCACGAAAGACCATCAAGCGAGTTGCAGGTGACGATGCTCTCGATGCCCCGGAGCAGACAAAAAGCAGATCGTTGAACGATACGAAAATATTCGAACGCGGGCCTGTTTATGTCCTCGCACCAGATGTGTTCATGACTCCTTACCCTACCGACGAAGAGTTTCTTGCGTTTTTTCTTGCGGGCGATGTTCAGACAGTTGTCAACCTGATGGACTCGACCATCGGGGACAACAAACCATGGATCCGGGGAGAAAGGCGTGAGCTGCAGCGCGCACAAATAGCTTTCCTGAACTTCCCGATAAACGAACGAACCACCCGCGATGAAATGTTGTCCATCATTGACTCGATCAAAGCTTTACCCAAGCCAGTGATCATCCATCACTGGAACAACAAGTCCCCTGAACCTTTGCTGTTCATGGAGGCCTTCAGCCAAAGATCCGGTAAATAGATAATTCTGGTAGCTGCTGCCCTGGTATCATTTTTTCTGTACACAGGTCAAAGTGTCATTTTATGAGAAATGATTTTGACAAGGAGCTTCACCGTTATAACTGGGGACGTCGGTCTCGCGGAGCTGTCGGTTCCTGGGAACGGAGCGGCTATGCGCCAGAGGCTCGGGACGGGCGTCGCAGCTGGTGGGATAGGGCCGGCGATGAAGTTCTCTCATGGTTGGGTGACGACTACGCGGAACGCAGACGCAGGCATGACGACTCGCATCGTGGAAAAGGGCCGAAGAACTACAAACGTTCCGATGAGCGGATACGTGAAGACGTAAATGACAGGCTGACGGACGAGTGGAGTGTAGATGCCTCGGATATACAGGTGAACGTAGCGGATGGTGATGTCATACTTACAGGTTTTGTCACGGATCGGTTTCAGAAGCGAAGGGCGGAAGATGTCGCCGAATCAGTTCCGGGAGTCCGAAATGTCGAAAATCGTTTGAGGATTGATACAGAAACGCCAAAGGATAATATCAATTTGATTCCTTGATTGGCATTTTGCTACTGAAAAGTGGTATAAGATTTCAGCCTGCGTTCGAGCTCTTTCCGGACCTGGTATTCGGAGGTAGACACCATGATGACTCAATGGTCTACAGCTGCCTTAGATCACGTTTGATCCTATCCATAATAAGGGCTTCTTTTTCATCGAAGCCATTGCATGCATCGGCTACTTTTTGAAGGACACGCAAAGTTTTCTCCTTGAACTCGGGCGTGACGTAGGCTTTATATTTCTTAAAGTCATGAATAGCCTCGTTGTACGCTTTATCCAGGCTCGGCTCGACAACCTCATCGAGCAGTTCGAAACGGCTTTGGGCTGCCCAGGCATCATACTCGAGTTCTTCGTTGATGACCTGGTAAAATGCGATTCGCTCGGGACTGCTAAGTCCCTTATCGACTTTGGCCATCACGTAGGCGAGCTCGGCGATGCATCGATAGAGTTCGAGTTTTTCAATTTGCATAGGGGTCTTGACAATTAGCTTGTGGCGATCATTTGAAGGGTTTCTATCCTCGTGGGAGGTGAATCATCATTCCTATTTAAGCTTTTTTGTACCGATCTCAAAAGTAAACGTAATAAATAATGGGTGCAATTAGTTATTGACGTTCACGCATTGCTACTTTGCACACCTGGTTTAGACGATTGTAATGGTCAGGCTGTAGCATATGTTCACACGGGAGGAAGCTTCGCGGATAAGACACGACTTCTGGACAACCTTCGGCAGATACATGAGCCCGGTTCCGTCGGCCGAAGGTTTAAAGATCAACTGGGTCAACTATCATACACGTGTCAAGGACATTCATTTCCGAATGAATGCCGGTCGGAACGAAGCATCGATCTGCATTTCGCTTGAACAACGCGATGCTCTTACCCGCCACCTGTACTTCGAACAGTTTTTACAATTCAAAACGTTGCTTCATTCCATTCTCGGCGAAGACTGGGAGTGGCAATCCGATGTAGCGGAGCAGGGAAGGGTAATAAGCCGGATATGCAAGGAGCTAAAGGGCCACTCCGTGATGAACAGGGAACACTGGCCGGAATTGATATCATTTTTCAAACCGAGAATTATTGCCCTGGATTCTTTCTGGGCCGACGCGAAGTATAGCTTCGAAGATTTGAAATAATCGGTTCATAATAATTCATTTCTTCCGGGAAATGGATTATTTTAAAATGAAGCCGCATCCACATAACAGTTTTTCTATGTCACAGCAATACCCGTACAAAACCAACCTCGATGTCAAATTCAAGCATTTTGAAATCGTTGACATCAATAAAATTGTCGAAGCATGCACAGACACCTGGTTCAATCAAAGCCTGACCACTGTTAACGACAGCGTCATCAGGGTAGGCATCGTGCAGGGTGAGTATCACTGGCACAAGCACGATGATGACGACGAATTCTTTTTTGTGCTGAGTGGAAAATTGTTCATAGATCTCGAAGACAGAACAATCGAGCTTCTCCCCAATCAGGGAGTAACGATATCGCGCGGTGTCTTACATCGCACAAGGGCATCGGAAAAGACGGTCATGCTCATGGTGGAGACGAAAACGATCGTTCCAACCGGAGATTGAAACTTCTTAGTTCGCAGCCCGCTTTTCAAGGGTGGCAATCACATCTTTCACAAAGAGTTTGCCGATCGGTATCTCCTTATTGTTAACCGTTACGGACGTATGTGTAAAGGCACTGATGTGACCGATCCCAACAACGTACGAGCGATGAATTCTCAGGAATAAGTCAGACGGGAGACGTTCCGCCATCTGTGATATAGACTGATAGAGCAAAAGCGATTCCTGTTTCGTAACGATCATCAGATAATTCTTTTGGGCTTCGATATAGAGGATCTCATGAAGAAATACTTTCACCATTTTTTTGTTAGACTTCACGAAAATGAAACCTTCTTCTTTTTTTGCTTCTGAGGAAGGTAACAACTGCCCGAGATTCCGCAGCTTGAGAAATCTGTTGATGCTTTTCAGGAACCGGTCGTAGGCAAATGGCTTGAGAAGAAAGTCGATCACTTCCAGTTCGAACGAAGGCACGGCAAATTCTGCATGTGCCGTTGTGAGAATTATTCCGGCAGATGGATTTGCAGTCCTGATGAAATCCAGACCCGAGATTGCGGGTAGGTTGATGTCGAGAAAGATAAGGTCGATTTCCTTCGCGTTGATCATGGGCATCGACAGTACGGGATTCTGATAGATTCCCCTGAGCTTGAGAAACCCTACCTTGCTGATGTAATGCGTAAGGATCTCGATCGCGGGACGTTCGTCTTCGATAATGATGCAGTTAATCTCCATGAATGATCAGCGGAAACTTCAGGTAAACATAATAATTTTCCTCTCTGCGTTCGCAGCGCATGACATGATTGCCGGGGAATAACAATGCCAATCGCTTTTGCACGTTTTGCTGTCCAATTCCGCCAGTGGCGTTTTCTTTTCCATCCATGCCTGTATAGCTATTGTCAATGATAGCAATAACATGATCTTGCTCAATAGAGAGCTGGATGGTGATCCAGGCCTGTCCGTTGTTGTCC
>CBHTUB010000394.1:0-5858 GCA_966095595.1 uncultured Chryseosolibacter sp.
CTTGAGGAGGTTGTGAAACGAGCTGAGGAGCTATCACGCGACCATCAACTTACAGTAGAGCCTGTTTTTGAAGTATTCACTACGCTTGCCCGCGTTAACAAAGGCTTGTCAAGACATGAATGGACGCTCATCCGAAAAGATGGAAGCCGTTTTCCCGCAGTTGTTTCGTTCGATGCGCTTCACGACGAAGAGGACAACCTGATCGGGTATATCGCGGTAGTCGAAGACATCACTGTTCGAAAGCAGACCGAGGATGAGCTTCGAAGAATTGCTGGAGAAAACCTGCACGTCTTCAACAACCCTGTCAACCTCAATGCCATCGCCGGATTCGACGGCTACTTCAAAAGGTTAAGCCCGACGTGGGAAACAGTACTTGGCTGGACACTGGACGAGCTGAAGGCAAATCCATTTCTCTATTATGTTCATCCGGAAGATGTAAGGGCAACAACAGCGGCTGCTGCATACATTGCCGAAGGAAACAATCTTCACACTTTTGAAAACCGTTATCGCTGCAAGGACGGCTCATACAAATGGCTTCTATGGGGATCTGCTTCCGACGTAAAGAACAATGTTATCTACGCTTCGGCTATCGACATCACTGAACGCAAAAAATCGGAGGAGCGTTTATTGCAATCGAAGCGCAGCCTGGAGACCGTGGCGGGAAAACTACAGGAGCAAAACAGGCAGCTCGATGAATTTGCACACATCATCTCACACAATCTGCGTTCACCGGTCGGAAACATTCAGGCATTGATCAACTTGCTGGATGACAACAGCACGCTTGCGGACTACAAGATCATATTCGATAAGCTGAAGAATGTCTCGAAAAATCTTTTCGAGACAATGAACGACCTGATGGACACCATCAAGGTGCGCGAGAATACCTCGATCGAAAGAGCAGAGTTGAAGTTCAAGGAAGTTCTCGATAAAGTGGTACAATCCCTGGAAGGCGACCTTATCCGCGTAGAAGCGTCGCTTACCTTCAACTTCAATGAAGCAACTACAATATATTATCCGAAACCCTATCTCGAAAGCATCTTCCAGAACCTCCTCAGCAATGCCATCAAGTACAAGTCTTCCGATCGCAGGCCTTTGATACATTTTGAAACAAGACAAGTCAACGATACTGTCGAATTACGTGTATCGGACAACGGTCTTGGCATCGACCTCGAGAAGTACGGCGATAAATTGTTTGGCCTTCACAAAACGTTCCACGGACATGATGAAGCGCGGGGCGTCGGATTGTTCCTCATTAAGACCCAGATCGAAGCAATGGGCGGCAGCATTACCGTCGAAAGCAAGGTAAACCAAGGAACCACCTTCATCATCAGATTCTGATTCCGAGGTCTGATCCCTCCTACTCGTCCCTCAATGATTTTACCGGATTGGCGGATGCGGCCCTCAACACATGATAGCCGACCGTCGCAAGTGTGATCACAAATGCGATCAGGGCGGAGACGAAGAACGTCAACCACTCACCCGATATGTCGATCCTGTAGGCAAAATTCTCGAGCCATGATTTTGTAACATACCACGCAACAGGAAATGCGAGCAGCATGCCGAGGCCTACCAGCAGGAAAAACTCTTTCGACACGAGTACCACAAGACTGTTCAGGCTTGCCCCGATAACTTTCCGCACGCCGATCTCCTTGGTGCGTTGCTCTGTCGTAAATGCCGCGAGGCCGAGCAAGCCGAGGCAGGCAATGAGTATGGTCAGTCCGGAGAAAATCGTAAATATCTGACTGCGCTTCTCGTCAGCCTTATACTGCGAGTTGAAATCCTGATCGAGGAAATTGTACTCGAATGCGTAACCCGGAAATACTTCCTTCCAGGCTTTTTCAACTGCCGCTAGCGATTCCCGAACATCGCCCTCCTCCGTGCGAACTAAGACAAAATTGTTTCTCAGATCAAAAACGATCATCAACGGCTCTATCGCGTCATAGAGAGAATTCTGATGATAGTCTTTGACCACACCGACTACCCGCTTTTCGAGATCCGTGTTATTGGGCCCTGCACCCTTAAAAATAAATTTCTTTCCGATTGGATCTGTCCACGACATGCGCTTTACCATGGACTCGTTGACCAGGACGGCATACGTGGTATCGGAGGGAACATCGCGTGAAAAATCCCGTCCTGCTACGATCTTCATGCCCATCGTCTTTACAAACTCGAAATCTGCTCCATAAAGGTCGACACCACGATCGGTGAGCTTGCCTTCATTGTCTTCTACCTTCAACAACAGCTTCCCGATGCCCTGCCCGGGAGAAGATTGTGCCATACCTACCCCGGCGACTTCCTTCGACTGCTTCAGCCGATCGACGAGCACCTGCGATTTATCTCTCAGCTCGCGTTCGTTCAGCTCGATACGCAATACCCGTTCCTTGTCAAAACCGAGGTCCTTGTTTCGCAGGAACTGGAGCTGATCGAACACAAGCAAGGTGGAGATCAGCATAAATATCGAGATCGCGAATTGCAGAACGACAAGCACCTTTCTGAACACGACCGTTCCACCTTTGCTGGCAAGCTTCCCTTTGAGCACATTCACGGGGTTGAAACCCGACAGGTAAAAGGCAGGATAACTTCCGCCAACAATACCCACAAACAGCACGATACCAATGAGACTTAATAAAACCGGTGTCTGTAAAATATAGCTGAACGGAAGTTCCTTATTTGCCATGTAGTTGAATCCGGGCAGCAGCGCATAGATCAGGATCAGGCTTGCAACAAGCGCGATCAACGCGATCACAACCGACTCCGTCAGAAATTGTGAGATCAATTGACCACGCTGTGATCCCATCACCTTGCGTACACCTACTTCCTTCGCACGATTTGCCGAGCGCGCGGTGGCCAGGTTCATATAATTGATGCAGGCGATCAGCAACATAAAGACTGCCACCGCTCCAAAAATATAGATGTAGGAAATGTCACCGCCAGCCTCCGCTTCATCCTGGATCTTCGAATGAAGATGGATGTCAGTAATCTTTTGAAGCTCGTAATTTATTTTGATGCCGAATTGATCGAAGATCGGGTTAACCCTTTCCTTGATGACCTTATCGAGACTTGCATACATTTTATTCAGATCGTAACCCGGAGGAAGCTGTACATAAGTGAATACTCCAAAATTCCCCCAGCTTCCCTGGAAATTGGGGCGTGTGTTGCGTGAAATAAGCGCGTCGAACCTAAAATGCGAGTTCATGGGGACGTCTTTCATCACGCCTGTCACCTTGAAAGATTCGCCCTCCTTATTCTGGAGTGTTTGCCCGAACGCCGCCGACGCGCTTCCGAAATATTTGATGGCAATTTTTTCGGTCAGCACCACGGAAAAGGGCGCATCGAGTGCCGTGGTCCTGTCACCGTTGATCAGCTCGTAACTGAACATTTCGAAGACCGTGGAATCGGCAAGGTAGAATTCCGGCTCGTTGAATTGCTTATCACCATTCTTATATAGCGTCGTCGGCGTCCCAAAGAACCTCACGGCATTCTCCACTTCGGGGTAGTTGTCGCGAAGCTCTTCTGCCAACGGGATCTGTGCGACAGCCCAGGTAAAGGCATTGTCCGGTTCTTTAATATTCGAGATGACGCGATAAATATTATCGGCATTCCTGTGATAACGGTCGTAGCTCAGCTCATCGAGAATGTACATCAGCAAAAACATGCTGCAGGTGATCCCGATAGTGAGACCCATGACGTTGATGGCACTGTAGGTTTTATCCTTGAGGATATTGCGGATAGCGATAACGAGCAGATTCTTGAGCATAACGAGCTATTTCAGGTTTAGATAAAGATACATTTCGCGGACGAAAAGTTTCAAATAAAAAAGAGGGCTCACCAATTTAATGCTTTGGATAAACCCTCATTAACTTAACCTTTACGTGCCTACGCCAATCCAATTGCCATGCCGATATTGAAAATGCAGATGAACGGTAAAAAGCAGATGGCAGATGGCCAATTTGAACTCGCGTCCAAAACACGCTTGTTCACAAACAGAAGCCTATTGTCCGTTAGTGGACGAGTCATTACACGATCACGGCCCCCTGGCTTCCAGATCTTTTCCTCACGATGGCAGCAGTAGCCAGGCTGATCAGCAGGCCTACGGGAAGAATTTCCATTACCGTGAATCCGAAGCGAATGAAGAAATTCTTGTAGTGCTCTCCGAACTCGGCCATCTCCGCCCTCGTTGCAGCGATCTTTTCCGGATCAGCACCCTCCTTTTCCAGGTTCGCCACGGCGTGTTCGGCATAGCTGGCCATAAAGTTTTGACCATAAAAACGGTAGTACACATCCCAGACGGAGGCATAGACCACGCCCGCAACCAGGGTGATCAGCAGGCCAATCGCCAGGGCCTTACCAAAGGAAATAACCCCGTTCAGCTCACGGTCGCGGTAAGACTTAACGCCAAAATAAATGGAAGACAATGCAATGATCATCGACGCATAGCCGACGACCATGCTGTTGTCGAAATTAAGGTAGCCTTTCTCCAGAAGTGGCAACGAAATGAACAACATGCCACCCGTGATGAGACCTGCAATGAGACCGTTGATAAGTATTACTTTTTTCATAATATTTTTTCTTCAAAAGAGCACGTTGCGCGGTTTTTTGCCGTCACCCGAAAGGATGATCCTATTGAAAATAGTAATTTTCACCCGAAAGCAGGAGGTTGATCTGTAAGCTTCGTACGTCCAGGCTTGCTCAGGGAATAAACCCGTCACGCTGTCCGGTATGGCCTTCGCCGTAAAAGATCAAGACGTAAGGCTATTATCGAAGCTCAGGCTATATTATCCTGAGTTCTTTTGCTTTCTGAACCGCCTGGGTCCGCCTCCTGACGTCAAGCTTGAGAAAGAGGTTGGAGGAATGGGTTTTGACCGTATTTAAAGAAACAAAGAGCTTCTCCGCAATTTCCTGGTTCGACAATCCCTGAGCGATGAGCCCGAGCACCTCCATCTCACGTTTGCTGAGGCCCAGTGATTGTATCTTCTGCTCATCGACCTCGACCGATGACTCCGGTACTGCGGTCGTCGCTTGCTTTGATGTCAGCTTCAACCCTGCCCAGATCCCGACCGCCGTAAAGAAGATCGCTACAAGCCCGAGGTAGAACTCAAGCGACAGATCCATCACGATGTACCTATACTCCAGGAACTTCAGCAACGCCGTCAAGCCGGCAAGCGCCAGACCGTAAACGAGGATAGTTCGCCACATGGAGGAAATATAAAAGGTGGTGCGGGATTTCCAATAATTTCAGATTCAGATTTCAAATTCAAAGTTCAACTTTCAGATTCACCCAAAACCTCAAGCTACGCGGCTTTCGATGTGTGGTTGTTCCAAAGATTCCGATTCCTCCGTAATGACCGGGATCTCTATGATAAATCTCGTCCCACGCAATGGCTCGCTTTCTACGAATATCTCGGATCCCATTGCATGAAGAAACTTCTTGCAGAGCGAAAGTCCAAGTCCCGTGCCCACCTCCTGCTTCGTGCCCACGCTTGATACGTTCCTGTCTATGTCGAATAACGTGATAATTTTTTCCTTTTCGATCCCTATACCGTTATCCTCCACTGAAAGAACATGCCTTTTGCCAATTAAACGATAGGAAACCTTGATAAACCCTCCTTCATTGGAGAACTTGAGCGCATTCGAGATGAGGTTGCGCAGTACAAGCTTGACCACGTTCATATCGGCTATTATATGAGTGTCATCTTTGATATCGTTGATAAAATTGATGGTCTTGCTCTTGGCGGGGAACGCAAAAACCACGAAACACTCATCAACCAGCGACCTGAGCGGTATATTATTTCTCTTTATCGTGATCGACCGCGTTTGAGTAGCCGACGAAGCGCAACTCGCTTCCGACATTCATCCAC
>CBHTUB010000395.1:0-5837 GCA_966095595.1 uncultured Chryseosolibacter sp.
AGCTACAACAACACCATCAACACCGGTTATCATTTTTCAATGGAGCGTTTCGAAGGAAACCGGCTGGTAGAAAAAATGACGGGTAACCGTATCGAGTGGGACTCTGTCAAGCAGAAATGGACCGTAAAGGAGTACCGGATAAAACGGATCGACGATGTCTTTGAAAAAACCTCCTCGAAACCCACACCGGGCCGTGATTCACTTTCATCGCCACCAAAACAGGATTCCCTGTCGACGCTCGCAAAACGCGACTCTCCAACAACAAAGCCCTTTTCGTTTGAAATGGTAACCACCTGTCCCTGGGTGTTGGTTGTCTATCCGGCCGGCGCCTAGATCGACACGGCCCTCGTTATACATCCGAAAGAATTCGAGAGCGATTACAGGAAATACGAAGGCATGACGCTGCCGGAATTGAATAATTACATTCGAACACTGAAAGAGAGGGGATCGGCCGGCGTCGAGGTGTACGAGGTTGAAAAATATACGCGGTATAGTTATCCGTTCACAATATTTGTACTGGTATTCATGGCGGTGATCGTGTCGTCCAGAAAGAGTCGTGGTGGCACCGGATTGCAGATCGCGCTGGGATTCGGACTTTCGTTCATATTCATTTTATTCTTTACGCTGTTCCGGACGTTCGCTGAAAATGGTCAGTGGCCTCCTGAGATCTCGGTATGGATTCCCAACATCTCATTCACCATCATCACGCTGCTGATGTATAAATACGTTCCGCGCTGATGGCCTCGTCCGCTGATTACTTCAAGCTCCATTTTATCGTATTCCTCTGGGGATTTTCCGCGATCCTGGGGAAGCTCGTCGAGATTCCCGCGGTCGAAATGGTCTTCTTCAGGTCGATACTTGCAGCGATCGGTATGGGCATTGTCATTGTAGCCACACGAGGTACTTTCAAGGTAACGGGAAACCAGCTTACCAGGCTGCTGCTCATCGGCAGCATTGTAGCACTGCACTGGATGGCATTCTTTGGTTCTGCCCGGGTGGCAAACGTATCGGTCAGCCTTGTCGGTTTTGCAACCAACTCACTATGGGCGGCGCTGCTGGAGCCCTGGTTCAACAAACAACGGATGAAAAAATATGAGCTGGTGCTCGGATGTGTTGTGCTCCTGGGATTGTACATCATTTTCTCATTCGACTTTCAATACAGGCTCGGACTCGCCCTTGGTGTACTGGCGGGCTTTACCTCAGCTTTATTCTCCGTTTTCAATTCGAAAATGGTAAGGGATATACCATCGCGGACAATAACCTTTTACGAAATGATCGGTGTATTTATAGCGATTGGAATCTTCCTGCCGATATATCAGATGACCTGGGCAGAGGGCAATACACTTCAACTGATGCCTTCAGCAATGGATTGGCTTTATATCGGATTGCTAGCCGGCGTTTGCTCTGTGTATGCCTATACCGTCGCAGTGGAACTGATGAAAAGGGTTTCCGTCTTTATGATCCAGCTTACGCTCAACCTGGAACCGATCTACGGTATCATCATGGCGCTGATCATATTTCGGAAAAGCGAGGAAATGACGCTCAACTTCTACGCGGGCACACTGGTCATCCTTAGCGCGGTAGTCGCCTATCCGTTGCTAAAAAAGAGATTCGATCCGAAAGTGCTTATCGACTAGTATTGAAGAAACCCTGACCAGTAAAAACAGTCCTCAAAATTCGCTCTCAAGTCGACCTCATCATTAAAGATCCCGAACACCGAAGAGCCGGATCCGCTCATTGACGCATAAACGGCGCCGTGCCTGTAAAATGACTCCTTGATATTTTTGATGCGCGGATGCGCCCTGAATACATGATCCTCAAAATCATTCACGAGCACATTCTTCCAATCTTCAATCTTCATTTTCTCCACCACATCACGAACGGAGACCTCGGGTCGACGTGGCTTTATACCTCCGTATGCTTCAGCCGTCCCTACATGTATCGCCGGCTTTATGAGTACGAGAAATTTTTCTTTCAGGCTGACCCGACAAGGACTCAGTTCATCCCCTCGCGACACGCCTAGCATGGGTTGGTCGTAAAGAAAAAATGAACAATCACTGCCAAGCTTTCGCGCATAGCCTTCAAGCTGATCCTGTGACAACGAAAGCGAAAACAATTCATTCATCAACCTCAGGAAAAAAGCGCCGTCAGCCGAGCCTCCACCGAGACCCGCGCCCATAGGGACCATCTTGTGCAGGTGGATCGAAACCGGACCTACCTTGTGATCGGCGGCGATGGCGTGATACGCGCGCAGACAAAGGTTGGATTCAACCGTTCCGGGAATTGATATACCCGTAGCATTGAATTGAAGTTCTTTCGCCCGAACTGCTTCGAGTATATCCGTCAGCGGAAGCGGGTAAAAGCAAGTCTCGATGTTGTGAAAGCCGTCGCTGCGTTTTTCAACAACATTTAACCCAAGGTTGATCTTACAAATCGGGAAGACTACCATGCTTTGACGGTTGTCCCTGCATTCTCTGCGGTTATCCATACATTAACCGCAGAGGACGCAAAGAAAATTCATGCGGAGCTACCTTAGGTAGCCGCAGGGAAATCAGGAATATTTAAGCTTGTTTCGAAAGACGTTCGATCAAGTCATCGGTAATGCCGGTAGATGAGAACCCTCCGTCGTGCATGAGGTTCTGCATGGTCACCATTCTTGTCAGATCGGAGAACATTACTGCGATGTAGTTGGCGCAATCTTCAGCCGATGCATTTCCGAGCGGCGACATCATCTGGGCATAGTCGAAGAATACATCGAAGCCCGAGATACCTGCACCCGCCGTGGTCTTGGTCGGTGACTGCGAGATCGTATTCACGCGCACCTTCTTCAATTTCGCGAAACGATAGCCGTAGCTTCTCGCGATCGATTCAAGGACTGCCTTTGCCTGTGCCATATCGGAGTAGTCCGGGAAAGTTCTCTGTGCAGCAATGTAAGTCAGCGCCAGGATCGATCCCCACTCGTTCATTGCATCGGTTTTCTCGGCAGTCTGAAGTACTTTATGAAAAGAAACACCGGAGATATCCAGGGTCTTGAGGTACCAATCATAGTTGAGGTCGCCGTAGGGGCGATCTTTTCTCACATTCGGACTCATGCCGATCGAGTGAAGAACAAAATCCAGCTTGCCGCCCAATACCTCCATCGATTTGGTAAACAAATTTGTAAGGTCCTGTTCGGATGTAGCATCGGCAGGGATAACTTCGGCGTTACATGCTTTGGCAAGTTCATTGATCTTACCCATACGCATGGCAATTGGCGCATTCGTCAATGTAAACGTCCCCCCTTCTTCCTTCACCTTCAATGCCGTTTTCCAGGCAATGGAGTTTTCATCAAGGGCGCCAAAGATGATGCCTCGTTTTCCTTTCAGTAAGTTATTTGCCATGAATTAGTAAGTTTAAATTAGGGCGGCAAATTAAAGAATCTGAGTTTAATTATTTAGAGGCAGGGTTATTTTATGGGCGCAGGCTTTCCGGTGACGGCGATCAATAAATCCATTACACAGATGGCAGAAAGGAGGTACTGAGGCTCACAAGGGAAATATATAACGCCTGGGACCTTGTCTGCGATACCCGTGATCGGGAACAAGTGACCACCGGGAGTAATCCGACAGGCCCGCTGAACAATCGCCGCTTTAACTAATTTACCCTGTAGGCATTGCTTTAGCCGAAAAAATGCTAAACTCGCCCCTGCCCTTCAAGGGAGTATTTTCGAGATGAAACCAAAGAGAAAAGAGCAGCCGATCGGAATTTTCGACAGTGGTATTGGCGGGTTGACCGTAGCGCATGCCATCAAAAAAAAGCTGCCAAACGAGAACCTCATTTATTTTGGCGACACCGCACATCTTCCCTATGGCGACAAATCCGAAGCCGCCATTCAGGCCTATTCCATACGGATCACCGAAATTCTCCTTCAAAAAGGCTGTAAAGTGATCGTTATCGCTTGTAATTCAGCAAGTTCAGCCGCATACGAATTACTGCAGGAATACGTGAATCGCAAAACACATATCATCAACGTGATCGATCCCATGGTAGATCTCGTCACCCATCAACTGCCCGGCAAAAACGTGGGGCTCATCGGAACCAAGCGTACGGTGCAGTCGGGTGTTTACACCCGTAAGATCCATGAGGCGAACAGGGGAATCTCACTCAAGTCGGTGGCCACGCCGCTGCTGGCTCCCATGATCGAGGAAGGCTTTTTTAATAATCAGATCAGCCACGAGATCATTGCCCAATACCTCTCCGATCCGGAGCTCAATAACATCGATGCCCTCATCCTGGCGTGTACGCACTATCCCCTGATCAAGGATCAGATCGATCAATTCTATAAGCAAAAAATGCAGATCCTGGATTCATCGGAAGTCGTGGCTGCTGCACTGCGATCGTACCTGGAACAGGAACAACTGTTAAATGACGCCCCAGCTCCATCCCATCACTTCCTCGTATCGGATTACACTGAATCGTTTGAATCCTCCGCCCGTCTGTTCTTCCATGAATCCGTTCATCTGGAGAAGCATGGTTTGTGGGGTTAATACACTAAAACTCTCTGGGATTTTTTTAATCTTTGAGGGTCATTAAAAAGCTTGAGTACATTTCTGTTTTTCCTTCCCTTCATCCTCGCCTACACCGTTCTGGCCGTATATGCTGAACGTAAGATCTCCGCATTTATTCAGGACAGGCTCGGTCCGATGGAGGTTGGCTATTACGGAATGGCACAAACGATCGCCGATCTCCTAAAGCTGATTCAGAAGGAGGACATTGTTCCCCTTGCCGCAGACAAGATTCTGTTCAAGCTGGCACCCATCATCATCTTTATTTCCGTCTTCGCAGCATTTGCCGTTCTTCCGCTTGCGCCAGGGTGGTCAGGCGCCGACATCGACAGTGCTGTTTTCTTTGCTCTCGCCATTATTTCACTTGATGTCGTGGGCATCCTGATGGCGGGCTGGAGTTCCAACAACAAATACAGTATTCTGGGAACAATGCGCTCCGCCGCGCAACTGATCTCATACGAGGTTCCCCTGGGTCTGTCGGTATTGTGTGTTTGCATCGTTTGCCAATCACTGAACCTGCAGCAGATCTCCTTTCAACAGGGAATCCATGCAACTGAAGCCAAATATCTTTTTGACATCCCGTCATTGGGCGTCAACACAACCGCTATCGGAGGTTTTATCAGCTGGAACATATTTCGCTTTCCCGTTTTGTTTTTTGTGTGGGTGATCTTCTTTATCGCCTCACTGGCGGAATGCAATCGGGCGCCATTCGATCTGCCTGAAGCCGAGTCCGAATTGGTGGCCGGGTTCCACACCGAATACTCGGGATTCCGCTGGGCCGTTATTATGTTGGGCGAGTATGCAATGATGCTTTTAGTCAGTATATTAGGGGCTATATTATTTTTTGGAAGCTGGAATACGCCTTTTCCAGACATCGGCGATATAACCTTGGCGCGGTGGACAAGCGGTGAACCCGGTAGTTGGCTGTCTTTTGGATGGGGTATTTTTTGGTTGTTGTCCAAGTCCTTGTTTTTTGTCGCCGTTCAGATCTGGATACGGTGGACTTATCCTCGACTTAGGGTAGACCAATTGATGAATTTAAGCTGGAAGTATTTAACACCGTTTGCCCTGTTTTTTGTTATTTTATGTTCATTTTGGAAAATACTTTTTCTCTGAAACGCTTGCGAAACGTCCTTACCTGCATCTGCCTGGTGCTGCTGCCATCACTGATGATCGCGCAGTCACGCCGTGATAGCCTTGAAAAAGAATTAAAAAAACAAACTTCCGACTCCGTCAAGGTAAGGATATTGATCAGGCTCGCCTACGAGTATCAGTACACTGATCTCAAAAAAG
>CBHTUB010000396.1:0-5836 GCA_966095595.1 uncultured Chryseosolibacter sp.
GGGATTTAACCCCAAAAAATGGGTACGATAGGTAGTCGAACCTTACATTCTTACTATTTTGCCCTTCAATCATTACTTTAAGCAGTCCAAATGGAGATCAAGTCAGCAGTTTTCATCTCAAGTCACGCCAGCGTCGAAAAGGCTCCTCCTGCGGACAAGCCTGAGTTTGCCTTCATCGGCCGATCGAATGTCGGCAAGTCCTCGCTGATCAACATGCTCACCAACCAGAAGTACCTTGCGAAAACATCGGCCAAACCCGGCAAAACACAAACCATCAACCATTTCCTTGTCAACGACAGGTGGTACCTGGTGGATCTGCCGGGATATGGATATGCAAGTGTCAGCAAGGATAAACGCGCAGGCTTCGGAAAAATGATCGAGCAATACATATTAAAACGGGAAAATCTTTATTGCCTGTTCATCCTCCTGGACACCAGACTGGAACCGCAGAAGATCGATCTTGAATTCATCCAGTGGTGCGGCTCGAAGGAGATCCCCATCTGCCTGGTGTTCACCAAAATGGATAAGCTCACAAAAAATCAATTGAATAAAAATCTTTCCGTCTATCAGACTACGCTGAAAAGAAGCTGGTCGGAATTACCGGCGTCGCTGATCACGTCGGCGACCGAGAAGATCGGGCGGGACGACTTGCTTGATTTTATAGAAGGTGCGTTGGCAGATAACGGATAAATTCGTTTAGTTTGTCGGCCAATAAAACAGGTATGAAACTCTCAGAAATAGCGACAGTAAGCGGAAAAGGCGGTTTATTCAAGATCGTGGCCCCTACAAAATCGGGTGTTATCCTCGAATCACTCGACGAGGCTAAGACAAAGGTAGTGGCAACAACCACCTCGAAGTTGTCCCTGCTCCATGAGATATCTATCTACACCACCACCAAAGAAGGCACGGTACCACTACAGGAAGTTCTCAGGAAGATCCACAGTGAATATGGCAATGACCTCGGCGTCGACGCTAACTCTGACGGTACTGAGCTCAAGGCATTTCTAAAGTCCATCCTTCCCGACTTCGACGAGGATCGTGTTTATACTTCGGATATGAAGAAGCTTGTAAAGTGGTACGAGATCATTACGAAATACGCTCCCGAAATTCTTACCGAAAAAGAGGAGGCGTAGTTCACCGTTCCGGGGCTGGGTTCCACATTCAGGGTTAGGCTTGGTTTCGAGTTTCAAAGCTTCAGGTTTCAGGAAGTCGTGTTGAGTCATCATTGTCGTATCAGTGATGAACCCCAGTTTAGCTTCTTCAAAATTCATTTGCTATAGGCCCTGATCTTGTGTTCAGATTGGTGGATCCTGATTTTCGTTGCAAAATAAAAAGCCCAAAGATTGCGCATCTTTCCTTCCGGTGGTTATTCAGCCGACAACCCAAAACAACGTCTGGCTCATTCAAACATACCCCTTTCGAAAAGGGTCCCTTATGGCGGTTATGGCTGCAAGAAATCATCCAACAGCGGCTGTTAGCCTGATTTTTGACCGCTTGCGGTGGTGAAGTCCGTGCCTTTGTCAGATCAAGAGTTGCATTTTTCTTTTTTTTGCATGTACAGCATTTTTCCGCAAAGAATTGAACTTGTACAGCATTTTTCCGTTATTCGTATTAAAACATATACATATGGCAACCAAGGAACTAACCAGACTTGATCTGCGCATTCCCCGCAAACAAAAGGACTATTTTGAAAAAGCCCTTGAAATCGGTGGCTTTCGGTCCCTCACTGATTTTATTATTAGCGCTGTTTCGGAAAAAGCGGAAGCCATTATGGAGAAACATAATAATTGGCTTTCTTCTGAGCAGGATCGGAAGATCTTCTTTAACACACTTGTGAGTCCTCCTGCGCCAAATGAAAAATTGAAACAGGCCATGAAGAAGCATAGAGAATTCAAGTCGAAGAAATAAGTGTTTCACACGGTAGCTTTAAATTCTTCGCACAAAAAGGGTCTCTTCGCATGTGAAGAGACTTCTTTAGAGAACTATCTCCGGAAACAGGCAGGGCAAGATGTCAAGCGACAAATTGCAGTCTGTTTTGTCCTGGAGGGCAAAGACAATGCAATCAAAGGTTATTATACGCTTTCGGCCGATAGCGTTGATCGAAATTTGATTCCAGAGAATTTGCAAAAGAAACTACCTTACAAAAATTTACCAGTCACCTTGCTCGGTCGACTTGCTCGTGACAGCAACTATAGAGGGCAAGGTATCGGCGAATTATTATTGGCTGATGCATTGAAACGTGCTTACCAGGCCAGCGCTTCCATAGGTGCCTGGGCCGTCGTAACTGACCTGATCAACGAAAAAGCCCGGGCGTTCTATGAAGGTTTCGGCTTTATTTCATTGGAAAGCGGACGCATGTTTATTCCCATGGAGACCATTAAGGCATCATTTGCCTGAAATTGTTTCTTAAGGGAAATCCTTATCCAGGCAAGGCTGCTCACCGGCGTGTTGTGCCCGAATCCGAGTATTTACTTTAGCGAGAATTTTGATAACTCCCAACTGAGATCCGAGGCCAAAACTTCTGAATTAATTATAACTCTCCGCTTTTTCAACCATCTTTTTCGAGCCTACGAAGAATGGGGTACGTTGGTGTAACTCTCTGGGTTGTATTTCCATGATCCGACCACCTTTGCCGTCTGTCGCAAGGCCGCCGGCTTGTTCGGCAATAAAAGCGAGAGCGTTGCACTCGTACATAAGGCGAAGCTTGCCGTTCTTGTCCTTCGCCGTTGCAGGGTAGATATAGATCCCGCCCTTCAGAAGATTGCGGTGAAAATCCGCTACGAGCGATCCGATGTAGCGGGCAGTCATGTTTTTGTCCTTACAGTCCTGAACGTAGCTTTTAACGGATTCGCTGAAAGAATTTGCAGAGCCTTCATTGATCGAAAATATCTTACCGTTCTCCGGCATCTGCATGTGCGGATGTGAAAGGAAATATTCACCAAGCGTCGGTTCGTAGGTGAAGCCGTTGACACCATGACCCGTAGTGTAGACGAGCATGGTCGACGAGCCGTACAAAATATATCCGGCGGCCACCTGCTCCGTTCCCTTTTGAAGGATATCTTCCTCCTGGATCGGCATGCCTGCAGGAGATTTTCTACGGTAGATCGAAAAAATAGTTCCGATTGAGACGTTGACGTCGATATTGGATGAGCCGTCGAGCGGGTCGATGGCGATCACGTATTTAGCATCGTTGTTCAGGTCCACATACGTTTCTGATTCTTCCGAAACGAGGGCGGCCACTTCTCCACCTTTTGCAAGCGCACGTGTGAAACGTATATTCGCGAGGACATCTAATTTCTGTTGCTGATCGCCAGCGGTGTTGGTAGAGCCCATGGCTCCCATGATATCGATCAGACCGGCTTTGTTCACTTCACGGTTTACGACCTTCGAAGCCAGCGCAATGTCGCGGAGGAGCTGCGAAAGCTCGCCGCTCGCGTATTGGAACTGGGTCTGGTTGTTTTTGATAAAACGGTCCAGAGTGGTGCCTATAGAGTGGGCGATCCGGGACGATTCGATACTTGGGGCGTTGGAGTTAATCATTGAAATTAGCATAATATTTCCGGTGTAAAGTTACCTTGCAAACGTTTTAGAACAATCAAAATGAAGGTTTTTAAATTTGGCGGGGCGTCCGTAAAAGACCCCAGGGGAGTAAGAAATGTAGCGGCTATTCTACAAAATTATCCCCGGCAACCCATACTGATCGTGATATCGGCTATGGGTAAAACCACCAATGCTATAGAGAAAATTCTGAGCCTCCATCATGCAGGAACCGGCTGCGCCAATGAATTCAGCCAGTTAAGGGAGTATCATTATAACATCATGCGCAACCTGTTCTCCGAAGGTCATGCCGTTTGGAAAGATGTTGACCAGGTTTTCAGGGGAATGGAGTCGCAACTCAAGAAGGGTTATGCTCCAGACGTGCTATACGACCAGGTAGTATCACAGGGTGAGATCATCTCGACCATCATCGTTCACAGATATCTGGTAGAACAAGGAATTGGGGTAGACTGGGTCGATGCAAGGGAGTATATCGCCACCAACAAAAATTTCCGCGAAGGAAAAGTGGACTGGAAGAAAACAGCCACCAACATGGACTTCCTCAATCTTCTGCTGGAACGAAAGCAAATTCTCCTCACCCAGGGCTTCATCGGCAGAACACCGGATGGCCTTACTACTACGCTGGGACGAGATGGCTCTGATTATTCTGCTGCGATCTTCGCATCTATACTTGGAGCAGAGTCCGTGACAATATGGAAGGACGTGCCTGGTGTGATGAATGCCGATCCGAAAAGAGTTCCGGATGCAGCCATTGTCTTTCCGGAGCTTCCATTTCAGGAGGCAGCGGAGATGACCTATTACGGTGCCTCGGTGATTCATCCCAAGACGATCAAACCACTGGCGAATAAAGGGATCCCGCTCTATGTAAAGAACTTCGATGATCCGTCGCTGCCCGGCACGAAGATCCATGAATGCAAAGTTGAAAAACTGCCGCCGCTGATCGTTTTCAAGGACAATCAATGCCTTGTATCCTGCAAGGTCACGGACTACACTTTTGTTACCGAAGACCAGATGAGCACGGTATTGAATTCTCTGGCGGAATTGAACATCAGGATCAATGTGATGCAGAACTCTGCGATCTCGTTCTCGTTTTGCGTTGATTTCCGTGAAGATAAGCTCGGTGCGCTGATCAGAAAGCTTCATGAGCACTTCGAAGTTTACTATAATACAGGTCTCACGCTGATCACGGTGAAGAACTACGACGATAGCGCGTTCAATCACTACCGGAAACTCCCCGGAATATTATTGGAACAATCTTCTCGCTCGACTTTGCAGGTGCTGGTAAAAGGCTAGTAGTCGCGGACCGGTTTGAAATATTTTTTTGGGCTGTCGCACACGTGACATTTGTACGACTCGGGCAGTTGCTCGAAGCTCACCCCGGGAGGAATGTTTGCAGCGGGGTCGCCAAACTTCTTGTCGTAGATGGTCAGGCAGTTCGAGCACTGGTAGCTGAAGTACATACCGTTCACAACTTTGCCGTTGGCCACTCCTTCATCCACACTCTCCTTTTCAGGGTTGAGCTGGCGGAAATACAGTTTGCTCAACTCGATCAGCAATGCGGGAATGATCTCCTTCCTTACCTGTTTAGCGTAAAGCTGATAGGTGATATTATTGGGGTTGAAGTTCTTTGCGTAAAGAATATTGTAAAACTCTCCCGGCTTGCCCGAATCTTCCTCACACCTCTCGATCACGATCGACGTGAAGTACAACATCTCCCGACTGGTCTTGATCGTAAACGTGAGTCCATGAGTGCTGATATCCTGCTGATCGAGCTCTCTTACAAGAAATCTCTTGAGCTCCAGCGCTTCCGCATCGATCACCGGTAGGTGCCAGTTCAGTTCGAGAGAGGAATGCCTTTCGTTTATGCCGAATTTACCCATCAGCTTTTGCCATCGGATCCTGTCCGTTGCCTTGATACCCTTGATGATAAAAGCTTTCCATGGAATGATGTTGATCTTTCCGATGTTGGTTTCCTGGCACAGCTTGCAGGCAGCGCTCATGAAGTCGATGTCGTACTTGTTATTTCGCCAGTACAGGCCAAGCCAATACTGGTTGTTGAGCATGGCATTCAAACCTTCGTAGTACGGAAACGTGGCTTCCGGAAATTTGAGCTTATCGGCGAATGGCCTGTAGTTCACCCGAAGTGTTCCCTTGAGGATCACATAGAGCTCATCGATGGTAAACGGCGCATATTTCAAAAACACACTCTCAAGCTCTTTGGAAACTTTTGCTATGTCATGACTAAAGATGAGCCGTGGCCAGCATTCGATGACATTGC
>CBHTUB010000397.1:0-5823 GCA_966095595.1 uncultured Chryseosolibacter sp.
CCGGAGCGGAGTTGACACGTCATGAGATCAGTCCCAATGTCATCAACTCCCGTGGATCAATAGCTGAATCAGTAAAAAGCGGATCGACCGATGGTAAAGTGGCGAACGAGTTTGCGGCATTTGTTCAGCACGAATGGCCCCTGCACAAAAATGTTATCGTTAACGCGGGCCTGCGAACTTCTGTCACATTCGTCGACAACCGACAGTACATTTTTCCCGAGCCCCGTATTTCAGCGCGCTACAACCTCGGAAAGGATCGCGCCTTCAAGTTCAACTATTCGCGCATGGTGCAATACATGCACAGGATTTCCAACACGGGGATCTCTACGCCCACAGATGTGTGGTACCCGGTCACCGACAGCATCCGTCCCCAGACATCGCACCAGTTCGCAATAGGCTGGCAGCGTTTCCTGAATTCGAAAAAATTATTTCTGAACCTGGAGACTTACTACAAGTCGATGAACGATCTCATCGCTTATCAGGAAGGGACGAACCTTTTGTTGAATACCGACTTTGCTTCAAAGCTCATACAGGGGAAAGGCAAGTCGTATGGAGTTGAAGTGTTGCTGAGAAAAGACGCAGGCAAGTTCACGGGCTGGATATCCTATACGTTGTCATGGACATGGCGGAAGTACGCCGAAGTGAATGACGGGGAATGGTTCCGGGCGCGCTACGATCGCAGGCACAATGGCGCGATCATCGCCCAGTATTCATTTGCAAAACGATGGGCGGCGTCCATGGTCTGGGAGTATATATCCGGAGCAAGGTTTACCCCCGTCGTTGGGCAATACGTCGTGGGCGCGCCGAATCTGGCCGGAGTAGATCTCGTTCCCGTCTTTTCGAAGATCAATGCCGTCAAGCTTTCGGATGCTCACAGGCTCGATCTCGGCATCAAGTTTCTCAGCAAGCCCGGTCGCAATTTCAAGTGGCATTGTTTTGCAGGCGTATATAACGCATACAATCGCTCGAGTCCGATCGGCATTGTCATTGAAAAAGAAAAGAATGGCAACCTTAAATATGCCCAGCCTGGCTTATTCGGCTTGCTGCCATTCATCTCGTACGGATTTAAATTCTGAGGTATGAACATCATTACATCGGCTTCCCGAAGATCCTTTCAGATCATAGCACCAGGCTTGTTATCGATACTGGTCGTTGCCTGTATACCGGAGCCCCTCGAGGTCGGTCAGGTGCCCGGGGCGGAGCCACAGATCGTTGTGTCGTCCCAGATCATTTCAGACACACTGGTTGTTGTGGGATTGACGAGGACCATCGGGGCGTTGGATGCGAGCAAGGAGACCGACCCATACATATTGAAGGAACAGGTTGCGATCAAGGATGCTACCGTTACGCTCACGGTGAAGGGCCAAACCTACACATTGCCGCATCTGCAGGATGGCGGGTATGAAGGTTATCACATTCCCCTGAACCCGGGTGATGTATGCCATCTTCACGTGGTGAGCCCCACGATGGGAGAAGTAAGTGCAACCACCGTCGTACAAGACCCCGTACTTTTTGATACCGTACAGGCGGAGTATTACGTTCACAAAGATTACATGACCTATGCACGCGTGACCTATGCGCTCCAGGATCCGGAGGTAACGAACTACTACATCCTGAATGTTAACAATGCTAAACGCGAAGTGATGATCGACAATGCCTTGAACCCCGAGGCGTATCTGAAGCTACTGGACGACAAGAGTTTCAATGGAACCTATTTCTCCGAGGTCGTGATCTCTGCTCCCGAGCGTTTCGTCCAGGGCGACAGCATTGCTGTCACGCTTACCAACATCAGCAAGGATTACTATGATTTTTTAAAGCTTAGAATAACCAACAGGCTTGGACTGGTTGAATACCTGAGCGAGCCGATCAACTACCCAACCAACGTCGTGGGAGGCAGAGGCTTCTTCAACCTCCACAAACCCGACGTAAAGATCCTCGTCCTGGAGTAACCGCGTGCATCGTGGCCTTTGTGCCTTTCTGCGTGATCTTTGTGTCACGGATTTCATCGACACGAATCGGCCACATGATTTACTGCCACCCCCTGGAGGAGAAGAGTTGAAACAGAACCCGCTCGAGATTTTTTCGGAATGACAAACCCTCGATATTGTTTGCCTTCTTCGCCGCCTTTATATTTTCAGGCATCAGCCTGGGATCAATTAACCCATTCATGGTAAAAAGCGACGCTTGTCTGATCACATCCTTTGTAGTTGTCATATCAAGCTTTTTACGTGTTACATTTTTTTTGAAACCTATCGGCTTCATGATGCAAGTAACGGCAAAGGATCTACAAGGGACGCCTGATGTAACTAAATCGTCACAATGCCTTTATGCAACGCATTCGGAGGGAGTTTTCTGCAATCGATGGCAATTGGGCATTTGGTGTGGTATTTGGCTATTGGCTTGTCTACGTCTGGCCAATGGCAAACCTACTCACGTATTCCCAGCTTGTATTGAAAAATATTCGCGATGTTATCCGCACGGTTCCTGGCTTCATCGGCAACCGGCCCGGAGAAATATTCGTCCACAGTTTCGTGAAAGAGCTTCAACCATTGCTGAAAATCATTTGCTTTTACTTTCAGGTCGATATGTTTGGCGAACGGGTTTCCCTTATAGGTCTGGTCTCCCAGTAAAACCATCGCCCAGAAATCGACAATGATCGGTGTGTGATGTTCCCAGTCCACATGCAGGAAATGCGGCGCCAATATCTCGTTGGTTCGGACTTTCGCGTAAAACGACGTGATCAACAATTCGATATCCCCGCGGTTTTGAATATCTTTTTTCATGTACATGTTCACTACACGGGCGAGGTTATAAATGTTCCCGTACTTTTAAGCGGTGAGCCACGAGCTGCTAGCCACGAGAGGATTCTTGAAGATTCTTTCACCTTCAATTCAGCTGTTGAATCATCGACCGGCAGACACTGACTCGCAGTCTGCATTATGGCATGAGGCGGGCAGCGTGCAGCCGTTCTGCTACGATATTTTTAATAACTTGAACCCCATGTCCTTCGACCTGATCTTAAAAAACGTCTGCAAACATATCGATCTGACCCAAAAGGAAAAAGATCATTTTACCTCGCTTCTCGAATCACACGTGATCAAACGAAAGCAGATCTTTCTTTCGGAGGGTGATGTCTGTAAGCATTCGGCATTTGTAACCGGGGGAGCCTTGAAGGGATATACCGTCGATAAGGAAGGGCGCGAGCACGTTATTCACTTTGCCATGCCCGACTGGTGGATTGCGGATATGTATAGCCTCATCAGCCAGAAACCGGGTATTCTAAATATCGAGGCTCTTGTCGACACTCAGGTGCTCCTCCTTTCACGGGACCACCAGCACGATCTCTACAGGGACATTCCGAAGTTTGAGCGGTTCTTCAGGATCCTCACCGAAAACTCGCTCGTCGCCAGCCAGCAACGGCTGATCAACAACCTAAGCCTTACCGCCGGCGAGCGATATGCCGACTTTCTGGTAAAATATCCGACTATCGTGGAATGCGCCCCGCAACACACCATTGCCTCCTACCTTGGTATTACGCCGGAGTTTCTCAGTAAGATCCGCGCCAGACAGCTCAAAAAACACTGAAATATGCCGGTTTGTATTTGTTTTCTTAACCTGGTTCAATGAAAATTGGGTCAGGCGTGCTGTAGTTTTACAACATCATTCAACACAACAATTATGGAAAACAGGATTTTAGGAATTCACCATATCACAGCCATAGCCGGCAACGCACAACGCAACTATGATTTTTACACCCGCGTTCTCGGCCTCCGCATGGTAAAAAAGACCGTTAACTTCGATGATCCGGGCACCTACCACTTTTATTTCGGTGATGAGGTGGGAACGCCAGGGACAATACTCACATTCTTTCCGTGGGACCGTGTGAAACAGGGAAGGTTGGGAACAGGAATGGCGAATGAGGTGGCCTACACCGTGCCGAAGGGGAGCTTTGATTTCTGGAGAAAACGCTTCCGCGACAATAACGTGGCTTTCGACAATGAGACCACACGCTTCGGAGAACAGGTAATGGTTTTTGAGGATCCCGACGGCTTGAAATTATCCCTCATCTATTCCGAAGACAACAGGACTGGATGGGAAACGGAAGAAGTAAAACGCAACGTCGCCCTGAAAGGCTTTCACGGCACATCCCTTATGCTGGCAAGCGTAACCGAAACGGCCAACGTGCTGACACAGGTACTCGATTACAAATTTGTGGGAAAGGAAGGAAACCGCCATCGCTACCAAAGCGAGACCGTAAGCAGCGCGGCTATCGTGGACCTCATTGAAGCGCCGAACGAATCCGCTGCCATCAATGCAGGTGGAACCATTCACCACATTGCGTTTCGCGTGAAGGATGAAGACACTTTAATGAAGTATCGCGAAAAAGTTATCCGGCATGGATTGCATATCACGCCGAAGGTCGACAGGAATTATTTCTTCTCACTATACTTCCGCGAACCCGGGGGTGTATTGTTCGAGATTGCAACCGACAACCCAGGTTTTGCAGTGGATGAATCGGTGGCCGATCTCGGAAAAGGTCTAAAGCTTCCTGCTCAATACGAGGCAAGAAGGTCGCAGATAGAAAAGGTACTTCCGGCCCTTCACGCACAATAGGAATGGGAGAGGTACAACTGAGATTGGACGATGATGGACGTGGTGCTTTCGAGATCCGTGAGGGCGACGAGGTGATCGGCGAGATGGTCGTTAGTGTGCGACATTCGAACCTCATCGCCCATCACACGGGCGTTGTAGAGCGTATGAAGGGACAAGGGTACGCAGACAAATTATTCCACGCCATGGTAAACCATGCGAGGGAACATCACTTAAAAGTGATTCCCAGGTGTGCATACGTCGAAGCGCGGTTCAAACGTCAACCCGCAGAGTATGCGGATATATGGTCAAAAGATTAATAACATGCATCAGAAAAGAATTTATACAGGCGGCCGCGACATCAACGAGGCCGACAAGGCGCTGATCCTTCTACATGGGAGAGGCGCTTCTGCAAGCGACATCCTCGGACTGGCCTATAGCCTGAACGTTGAAGACTACGCTTTGATCGCCCCCGAGGCAACCCGTAATACCTGGTATCCCTATTCATTCCTGTCAAAGCCGGCCGAGAATGAACCATGGCTGTCGTCTGCGCTTTCCCTGCTCGACGCAGTTGTGTTCGATTTGAACGAAGCCGGCATCAAGGATGAGAACATCTACTTCGCAGGTTTTTCCCAGGGAGCATGCCTCACACTGGAATACGTAACCCGTAATGCCAGAAGATGGGGAGGTGTCGCCGCCTTTACCGGCGGCCTGATAGGAGACAAGGTTTACACGGAAAATTACAAGGGGGACTTCACAGGGACTCCGGTGTTCATCGGAACAAGCGATCCGGACCCCCACGTACCGGTGGACCGCGTCCGCGAAACAGTGCGCGTGCTGAAAGGAATGCACGCTGACGTGAAGGAAAAGATCTACCCGAGCATGGGGCACACCATCATCGAGGACGAGATCAGGGAGGCGAATGACATGGTGTTTGGGAGATAGTGGAAGTCAATGGGCAATAGTCAATGGGAATGCAGGCTGTAGTTGGCGTTTAGCATTTGGCGTTTGGCATTTGGCATTTAGCATTTAGCCAATACCCAACAGCCAAAACCCAAATGCGGTGTTTGGGAGGTAGTAGAAGTCAATGGGCAATAGTCAATGGGAATGCAGGTTGCAGTTGGCATTTAGCATTTGGCGTTTGGCATTTGGCATTTAGCCAATACCCAACAGCCAATACCCAAATGCGGTGTTTGGGAGGTAGTAGAAGTCAATGGGCAATAGTCAATGGGA
>CBHTUB010000398.1:0-5814 GCA_966095595.1 uncultured Chryseosolibacter sp.
TTAAAAGAAATAGCAAGCTAATCGCTGTCAGGGTAAATAATTTTTGCATACATTGATTTTATTATTAACATGTTTGCCACTGCCCTGTATTTTGGGTGTATTTTTTTCGTAAACACGCCCTGGGGTACTGGATAAAAACGACTGGTGCGGTACCTCTTTCGAATAAAATAATCCATGAAGTTTGCCGCTTTTATCATGACCTATGAAAGACCTTCTGTGCTGGAAGGGACAATTGGCTCGTTGCTGAGCCAGACGTGTCCTCCGCAGAAGATACTTGTCGTTGATAATAGTAGTTCTTCCGATACCAAAACGCTCGTAGAGCATCTGAACAACCCCGCAGTTGAATATCTCCGTGTAGGATACAATTCGGGACCTGCTGGCGCGGCCAAAAGAGGTCTGTTGCGACTTGTTGAAGATGGCTTCGAATGGATCCACTGGGCCGACGATGATGACCCTGCCCGGTTTCCGGATGCCTTTGAAATATTACTAAAGTCGGTCACTCCTCAAATAGGGGTGATTGGCGCAGTCGGTTCGCTCTTCGATTGGCGCACGGGGTTGAAAAGGCGTTATCCGGACGATCAACTCAATGGAATTTTGCTAGCGGACTCGATCGGCGGAGGATACTGCATGATCGTCAACGCAAAAGCGGTCAATTCCTCGACACTGCCAGATGAAGAGCTGTTCTTTGGAATGGAGGAATTCGATTTTTGTCAGAGGGTCAAGCGTTCAGGTTTTCAGGTTTGCGTTTCCGGCGATCTGATGTACCGATATCGTCAGCTGAACAATAAGCTGGGCGTAGAAAAAAAGCCATCACTGATTCCCAGACGTGATCTGAAACACCTTCATCGCGAATACTACAGTTACAGGAATGCCATATATCTTATGGCGTACACTTATAGAAAGCCTGCGCTTGTACTAAGGTACCTGATGCGTATTGCAGGCAAAGTGGTCCTCGGCTTTGTAAAGGGTCCGAAGTATGGATGGAGAAATGCATCCCTGCTTCTGAAAGCAGCGTATCATGGGCTGACAAAAAAAATGGGGAAAAGAATTTAGGAATGAAGACGCTGATCAAGAAAATACTCGCACAGCTTTTTCATGTCGGACGATTTCTGCATCGACGTAGGCTCATCGTACTGGCCTATCACGACGTGCGGGATCCCGAGCGCTTCGAGTCGCATTTGAAGCTGATCAGTGAATACTACAACCCTGTTACCGTGCAACAGGTTGAAGACTACGTTGTGCGAAAGCTTCCCTTGCCGCCGTATGCTGTCCTTGTTACGTTCGATGACGGTGAACCGAGCGTAAAATATTCCGGGATGCCGTTGCTGAAAAAATATCATATTCCAGCAGTAGCGTTTGTAGTGTCTGAAAATATTCGCTCGCAGCAGAAATATTGGTGGAAGATAATTGAAGAGTCGTTTGCAGACAGTAAACGAAGTTATGCCGAAGCGCGGAGAGAAGTCGGGAGGTTAAAAAAAGTGCCAAATGGTGAAAGAGTGCAGGTATTGAGGAACATCGAATCACGGATTCCGGGGATATTCAGAGACCCTGCAGCGCTCTCCTTCGCCGACCTGTGTGAAATGCGCGATAACGGGATAACTATTGGTTCTCACACCGCGACGCACCCGATCTTGAATCAATGCTCATCCGATGAACTTGATGCAGAATTCTTGTCATCACGGGATTTTTTTCGGTCGAAAGCAATCGAAACGTTTCGTTATTTCGCCTACCCGAACGGCGACTATAGTCCGGATGTCATTCCGTTTCTCAAACGTTATGAAGTCAGTCTCGCCTTTACTTTCGATCACAAGGTCAACGGAAAAAAAATAGATCGTTATGCGATCAGCCGCGTGCGCGCAAATTCCCACGACACACTGGAGGAGTTCAGGTTGCGGATTTCAGGTATCTCAGCTTTCCTGCTAAACAAAGTGACAGCATGAGAATCCTCTTACTAATCGATTCGTTGGGTGCAGGTGGAGCGGAGCGTTCCACACTTGATCTGTGTCATTATCTTCGCCGGGAAAATCATGAAGTAAAGATCGTTTGTTTGAGGCGAAAGGAGACCGGAGTACAAAGTGAAGCGTTCGAGACGGGAACAGATGTTCATTTTTTTACCAATCCCGGACTTCGTTCAAATGTAAGTGAGCTTGACAGGATATATAAAACGTTTAGACCAGACGTCGTTCATGCCACCTTATTTAAATCCAGGTTGCGAGCGCGGCTACTGAAGCTTTTCTATCGGCGGCAGTTCGTCTTGTGTGAGAGTCTCGTTACGTTACCATTTGCGGAAGCCAGAATTTCTGAACGAAAGCAGGGCGCTATAAGGGTGTTTCTTCATAAGTTAATGGATTCCATCCTTGGAGCGCTCTCCGTGGATCGCTTCATTGCTATCTCGAACGAAGTGAAACGTCATGCCATGGAGGAGCTTTATTTCCAGAGAGAGGCGCGCTTCGTGGTGATCTATCGCGGAAGGAAAGAGAATAACTACATTTCAAAAAGAGCTGCTTTGCGGGGAGAACTCGCGGATGCAATCGGATTTGACCCTGCCAGCATCGTGTTCGCACATATCGGGCGACAGGATTTCCCGAAGAACCACAAGTTTCTGGTCGAGACTTTTTTAGAGATGCAGAGCAGGTATCCCGACCCCAAACCCGCAGTTTTACTTTGCATGGGGCGTGAAGGAGAAATGACTCCTGAAATAAAGAAAGCGTTGGAGAGCCGTCCCGGTAGTCAGAATATATATTTTGTTGGACACAGACCAGATGTTGAGCAGATACTGGCTCAAAGTGATATTTTTATATTTCCCTCACGCTTCGAGGGGCTGGGCGGAGCAGTCATAGAGGCAAAGGCTGCGGGCCTTCCAATGGTCGTATCCGACCTTGATGTTTTTCGTGAGATGCTCGACCCGAATCATGAGGCGTTTTTCGTTAGCACCGAAAACAGGGAGCAATGGATCGAAAAGATGCGTCGGCTTATGGCGGATGGTGACCTTCGCGCCAGCATGGGACAATGCAATATGAAATCCTTCCGGGCTAAGTTTTCGCTTGACGGCGTCAATAGGCAGACCGTTGAACTATATAAACAATTATTGAATGAAGATCCTTCAGCTCGTTACAAAAAGGCAATACCGGGGCGCTGAGGTTTTTGCCGCAACACTGAGCGACGGGCTGATCCGCAAGGGCCTTTCCATTGTTTTTGCAGGACTGTATTCTCCACCCCAAAAGGCGCTGTCGGTCAATGGAGCGCTGAATATCGATTTGAACGGTTCAAAGGGATTTCTATCGCGCTCGCTTCTCAAAAAAGTGATCGCCTGCATTCAGGAACATCAACCGGACATTATCCAGGCAAACGGTTCGGACACGCTTAAATATGCTGTGATCGCCAGGATGTTCTGCCGGAGAAAACCTCCGGTGATCTACCGGAATATAAGTGTGGTGAGCACGTGGGTAGGAAGCAATCCTATTAAAAAATTCTTCTATCAGCAATTGTTTTCAAGGGTAGATTTTGTGACATCCGTAGGCAATGAATCGATCAGCGATCTGAGGTCTTTTTTCGGATACCCGGAAAGCAAGACCCGTGTGATCCGAAGGGGAATACCGTTAGAGATGTACAATCGTACCGAGGCACGTGCCGATATCTTGTCTAAGCTGAACCTTCAAGAGACGGACCGAATCGTTATACACGCCGGAAACTATAGCAAGGAAAAAAACCATGAATTCCTGCTGGATGTTTTTAAGCTGATCAAAGAGCGCAATACCGATGTTAAACTGTTGTTACTTGGAGATGGCGATCTCTATCAACACATCTCCAACAAGATCCGCGACCAACATCTCGGGGATACGGTGATCCAGCTTGGCTTTCAGTCCGACGTTGCGCGCTACCTTGCGGCTGCCGATCTGTTTGTCCTATGCAGCAAGATAGAAGGTGTTCCTGGAGTTATCCTCGAGGCTGGAGCACAGGGCGTGCCATCGATCTCATCTGACGTCGGTGGTGTCCGCGAAGTGATTCGAAACAATGAGACGGGCCTGACGATTCGTGATTTTGATCCTGCGAAATATGCGGACGCTATACTGTCGTTGCTGGACGATCGATCGGCTCTGGTTGAGATGGGCAAGCGCGCCCGCCATTTTGTTGAGACAAATTTTAATGCTGAAAAAAACGTAGAGTCATTCATTCAGCTATATTCAGAACTTATTGCAAAGGCAAAACGATGAATGATCGGCGCATTCGTGTATTACAGGTTATCAAGTCCCTTGGGAGGGGAGGGGCAGAGACGCTTCTGGTGGAGACCTTAAAGCTTCATGATAGGGACAAGTTTGACTTTCACTACATATATTTCTTGCCATGGAAAAATCAGCTCGTGGATGGGTTGATTGCGAATGGAGGAAAAGTTTCCTGTTTTCCGGCCAATAACAATATTCAGTTGTTGCTGAAGGTTCGAAAACTGGTTCGATACATCCGGGAAAATGAGATCGATCTCATTCACGCTCACCTGCCCTGGGCCGGGGTGGTTGCACGACTGGCAGGAAAGATGACCGGAATCCCCGTGATCTACACTGAGCATAATAAACAGGAACGTTATCATTTTGCAACGCGTCTGCTCAACCTGACCTCCATGAATCTCCTGTCTACTGTCGTTGAGGTCTAACGAGCTTTAGAGCAATACGTCCGGAAATATAAACCAGGATTAAAGGCAAGACTGATCACAATTCTTAACGGGGTCAATATCGACCATTTTCGACCGGACCGGTCGGCGTGTGCTGCAACGCGTGCCAGCCTTGGAATACCACCCGATGCCAGCGTAATTCTGACCATAGCAGTCTTTCGTTTCCAGAAGAGATTGGATCTCTGGCTTGAGCTTGCAAGGAAAATTCTCGATAAGGACCCAAACACACATTTCATCATAGTAGGAGACGGTCCATTGAAACAGCAAGTCGTGGAGAAGCGCGACAGCTTAAAGCTTGCCGCCAACGTTCACCTTGTTGGGTTGCAAACCGAAGTTCGCCCATATCTTGCTGCATCGGACATTTACATGATGAGCTCTGTGTTCGAAGGCCTTCCTATAGCGTTGCTGGAAGCCATGTCGTTCGGTCTGCCGGTTGTCACCACGGATGCCGGCGGGATCAGGGAGGTGATCCGGCACCAACGTGAAGGCTTACTCACAGCCGTTGATGAGCCGGACAACCTGGTTGACTTCGCGCTGACTCTTATTCGCGATCCACTATGCCTGAAATCTATGGGCGAGGCTGCCCGCCGGCGGATCGTCAGCGACTTTAGCATGGAAAAAATGGTCTCAGAACTTCAGCACCTTTATCATACCTTTGCCAATCATACCGACTAAGATGCAAATTCGTCCCGGCACATCATCAGATATTCCAGAGATCGTTTCGTTACTCAAAGCAAGCCTCGGCGAGACGTTTCTGCCAAAATCCGAACGCTACTGGCGCTGGAAGCATGTTGAAAATCCGTTCGGTGAATCTCCCGTTCTGGTTGCCGTCGAAGGTGATCGGATCATTGGTGTCCGCGCTTTCATGAGATGGAAGTGGACAAACGGGAAAGAAACCCGCGAGGCGGTAAGGGCTGTTGATACCGCAACCCATCCCTCAGCCCAGGGAAAGGGCATCTTTACAAAGCTCACGATGTCCCTGATCAAAGAAAGTGAGAACCGAAAGTTCGACCTTGTCTTCAATACACCCAATGAGAAGAGTATGCCCGGTTATCTTAAGATGGGCTGGGAGAAAGCCGGGCAACTGCCAATAGAGGTAAACGCCGCACGTCCGGTGCGCATGATCATCAACGCAATAACAAAAAAGA
>CBHTUB010000399.1:0-5787 GCA_966095595.1 uncultured Chryseosolibacter sp.
AGCACTGCAGGAACAGGTCGAGAAGTACAGAAGCGAAAACGAAAACCTCATCAATACTGTCGGTCTTCAGGAGGCGGAGATAGCGGATAAACAGGCTCAGATCGACGCGAAGATCCAGGAGCTGGCGCTCATCGAAACACGTGTCCAGGAACTGATGTTGCAGTCGAAAGTATCTGAGGCTGACGCGTATTTCACAAGGGGCCAGGCTGTCGAAGAAGCTGCCAACCGCACGAAGCTGGCACCGAGAAAGAAGAAAGAAACCTATCGCGAGGCGATAGAGCTGTATAAGAAGGCGTTGTCGCTGGGTAAAACGGAAGCCCAGGAAAAGATCGATGAGCTCGAAAAACGATTATAATTCTTAGATAAAAAAGACATTTCAATGGGCTGTGATCGGGCAGCCCTTTTTGTTTTAGGTATATGTTGCTTGATATTTTTTTTACCATCCTTCTTGTATTTCTCAACGGATTTTTTGTTGCAGCGGAGTTTGCCATTGTCAAAGTCCGGGCCTCGCAGCTCGATCTCAAGGCGAAGGAAGGTCATCGCATGGCCGCGCTTTCAAAAAATATTATCAACAACCTCAACGCGTACCTCAGCGCGTGTCAGCTGGGTATCACCATCGCGAGCCTTGCGTTGGGTTGGATTGGCGAAGATGTGGTGACAAAGATCATTCTTAGCCTGATCAACATGCTGCATCTGGAGATGAGCCCGGAGACGGCACACAGTATAGCCCTGCCTGTCGCGTTTGCCACAATCACGATCCTTCACATTGTCATAGGCGAGCAGGCGCCAAAGACGATCGCGATACAGCGGCCTGAAGGCACAACGTTGTGGCTCGCCGGTCCATTGAATGTCTTTTATTGGTTGTTGCGTCCATTCATATTTATCCTTAACGGACTTTCAAATTTTATTCTCAAGCTGCTGGGGATCACACCGGTTCACGGCGCGGAAGTTCATACACCCGAAGAACTCAGGATGATGGTGGAAGAGGGAAAGAAGAGTGGCATCATCGAGCAGCGCAAATACGAGATCATCAGGAACGCATTCGACTTTGCAGAAAGAACGGCTCGTCAGGCGATGGTACCGAGAACGCATGTATTTGGGATCAACAAGGCTCAGCCTATCTCGCAAAACATCGATAAGATCCTCGAGAATGGATATTCGCGCGTACCCGTTTACGAGGGAACGATCGACCACATTGTCGGCATCATATTCACAAAAGACCTGTTGCCGAAGCTTCGTGTAGGAGGTGATGTAAAGATCGAAGACATCATGCGCCAGGCGCACTACATCGCTGCGAACAAAAAGCTCATCGACATCATGCGCGATTTTCAAAAGCATCGGGTTCAGTTTGCAATCGTGGTGGACGAATTTGGAGGTACCGAAGGTGTGATCACCATGGAAGATATTCTCGAGGAGCTGGTAGGTGAGATACAGGATGAATACGACTCGGAGACCCCGCTGATCGAAAAAACGGATGAGAAGAAATTCCGGGTGCAGGGATCGGTTGCGCTTGTTACCTTGAACGAGGTGCTTCCCCGTCCATTACCCGAGAACGAGATCTACGTTACACTCGCCGGCATGCTGATCGATATTGTCGGCCGAATTCCGAACGTAGGGGAGACGATCAATTACGATGACTACACTTTCACCGTGGTGAAGCGTATTAAGAATCAGATCATCCTTGTGGATATTGTAGATCATTTCGTCGAGGTTGCGGAGGACTGATCATAGCCATTTCTTGTGCTTGAAATAGACTACCATGGTCACGGTGATCAGGATCATCACTGTCCAAACGCCGGCATATCCGTATTTCCATGTGATCTCCGGAAAATACTCGAAATTCATTCCGTAGACACCTACAATGAAAGTCAACGGCATGAAGATGGTCGAAATAATGGTCAATACGCGAATAACTTCGTTCAGCCTGGTGTTTTGCTTGTTGATGTAGTAATCGGTAAGACCGGCCGTGAGATCACGGTAGGTATCCAGAAGATCGATAAGGTGAATAACGTGATCGTTGGTATCCGAAAAATATTTGAGATTTTCTTCGTCGATGAAACTGCTTTCGTCTTTCGTGAGCTTGTTCATGGCTTCTCTCAGCGGATAAAGGGCTTTATGGAGGAATACCAGTTCTTTTTTTAATACCTGTATTTTTCTGAAAGACGTTTCCGAAGGATCTTCTCCGATCTCCTCCTCAATTCCTTCGATCTGCTCTCCGATATTGTCGAGCACGTTGTAATAATTCTCCACGATAATATCGATCAATCGGTAGAGCAGGTAATCGGCTCCCTTTTTTCTCACCTTGCCCTGGTCCAGCCGGATGCGTTCCCTGAATCCGTCGAAGAGGTCGCCTTCTTTCTCCTGAAAGGATACGAGAAAATTCTTGCCGAGCACAAAGCTGATCTGCTCATATTCGACTTCAGGCCCATCGATCTTGTACAACATTTTGAGTGTAAAGAAAAGATGGTCCTCGTATTCTTCGGTTTTGGGACGTTGATCGGTGAGAACGTCATCGATCAGAAGGGAATGCAAACAGAAGTAAGATTGAAGCTTTTCGATGATCTGGACATTGGAGAGTCCATCGACGTTGACCCAGTTGACCTTGTCGGCCCCTATTTTATCAATGAGCTGGTCTACCGGCAAGTCTGCGTACTTGTCGTATTGCTGACGATTGTAGCTGATCAGCTCCAGGATCATTTTTTCCGTTTCCCCCGTTTCGACGTGGGGAAGACCATGGTGTTTTGTCATATGCTTTTGAGGATGGGGTCTGTTTCTTTATTTCGAGCGTCGCCTATCACGGAGATCTTTCGGTACGGAACTGCAAGTTCTATTCCCTCCCGGTCGAATCTTTCCTTGATCGATTTCAACACGTCGCACTTCAGTTCGAATCCTTTTGTCGGATTTTCCGTCCAGGCATATGCGCGGAGTTGTTGACTATAATCGGCAAAACCGATCAGCCTCATCTCGACGGCAGGTACGTTACTGCTTTTTTCGTCCGGGGTGCGGTTATCGATCCAGTGGGGGTGTTTCAATACTTCGTCGACCATGATCGACATGGCCTTATCGACATTGCTGCTATAGCTGATGCTCAGCTCGATGAACATGCAAACCTTTTCGTCGGTGAGCGTAGAGTTGATGATCGTCTCATTATTGATAACGCTATTCGGGATCACGATCCGGCGATTTTCGAAATCCTTGATGACGGTATGACGAAGCGTGATGTCTTCAACGTCTCCGGTGTAAATCTGTCCGATTCGCACGCGGTCCCCTACACTAAAGGGTTTGAAGATCACGATGAAGATCCCGCTTACAATATTTGAAAAGGCAGACTGTGAGGCAAAACCGACAATGGCAGCGAGGACACCCGCACCTGCGAACAATGCCGTCCCGTACATGCGCAGCTCCGGTATCGAGTTGAAGAATACGATGGTCGCAACGACGTAGATAATGAACTCTACCGAGTTTTTAAGAAAATTGAACTGCGTGGGGTCGACTATTTTCAGCTTTCGGCTTGCCGCCCGAACGCCAAGTCCAATGACGAAACGCAGGATTCGTCCGACAGCGAAAGCCACCAAAAACACGATGACCCCGAATAACACATGGTCCCAATAGTTACCCCATACCTTCATAACCCGAAAATAACAAATTAGTTGTGTGTGGATGTAATGGCTGCAGGTCTGGCCTGTCAAAAATCAAAAATCAGCAATCAGAAATCTCAAATCAATCGAACCTTTCCGTATTATTGTGGCAATGTCATTGCGTCTGGAAGATATCAAGGCCCCTATAGCCCGGGAAATGGAGGAGTTCGAACCGAAGTTCAGGGCATCCATGAAAACGAAGGTGCTCCTGCTCGACAAGATCATGAGCTACATTGTTAAGCGGAAGGGAAAGCAGATGAGGCCGATGTTTGTCTTTCTGAGCGCGGGAACCTGCGGCAAGATCAGCGAAGCCACATTCAGGGGAGCGTCATTGATCGAGCTGCTGCACACCGCCACCCTGGTCCACGATGACGTAGTTGATGAGGCCAATTACCGCCGTGGTTTTTTTTCTGTCAATGCTTTATGGAAAAACAAGATCGCCGTATTGGTCGGGGATTTCCTGCTCAGTCGCGGATTGATCCTCTCGATAGAAAATAAGGACTTCGAGCTGTTAAGTATTGTAACACACGCCGTTCGCGAAATGAGTGAAGGCGAGTTGTTGCAAATCGAAAAATCTCGACGCCTCGACATCACCGAAGATGTGTACTATGAGATCATCCGCCAGAAAACTGCATCGCTGATCGCATCGTGTTGCGCAGTTGGTGCAAGTTCAGCCGGGTCCGACCCCGAAACAGTCGAAAAGATGAGGTTGTTCGGTGAAAAAATAGGTATGGCCTTTCAGATCAAGGACGACTTGTTCGACTACGGTGAAATGGAAATCGGCAAACCGCTTGGCATCGACATCAAGGAAAAGAAAATGACATTGCCGTTGATCTATGCGTTGTCAAGATCTTCCTGGCTTGAGAAAAGACGGATCATCGGTATCGTAAAAAATGAGAGTAACAAGCCGAAAAAGGTCAAGGAAGTGATTCAATACGTAAAGGGATCGGGTGGGATAGAGTATGCAGTGAATAAAATGAATGAGCACCACAAGGAGGCTATCGATATTCTGCGAACATTTCCGGATTCTCCCTACAGAAAGGCATTGGAGCAATTGGTCCAGTTCACGATCGATCGGACTAATTAAAAAAAGAAAAACCGCTTCGCGTCCGGAAGCGGTTTAACCTAACCTAAATCTATGAAATACTTAACTGAGTGCTACTCTGGAGCGGCCAGCTTCGAGGACTGCATAGTCCTTAAGTTGCTGGAACGCGAGATCATCGAGTGCTGCGGCTGCGGGCCCTGAATTGTCAGGCGTGAAGCTGCCGGCAGACTCCCACCACTTTCTGGCCATTTCTTTAGCCGACTTCCTGTCGATATTGTCGAAGAGATTGATGCATGAGTCGGAGATCATCCACGGCTTTTCAATCTGGCTGTATTTTTCAAAGATCAGATTTCTCATCTGCGTTCCGCTCTGCTGATTTTTGAAGTGTGATACTGAATACGAAATTGTTTCCGGTTCAGTCATTACCATATCCCAATACTTCTTCGAAGCAACCACCTGTGCTGTTGTAAGCAAGTATCCGAAGCCGCTTTCAATTTGCTCCTTAGTGATCGGGCAACGGGCTTTCAATTCCGGTTTCTTCTTTCCTAACAGTTTTTCTAAAAAAGCCATATATAATTCGTTAAGGTTTTTGGTATCAGACACACATCAATAGATACTCCGTAATGTTCGAATAGTTGCATATTAGACTCAAAAAATGTTGAAATGTTACAGGAATGGTCTTTTTAACGGGTTTTTAACAAAAAAAGACCAGCTCAATTGCTGGTCTCTTCCATGTTCGATTACTGGTTTTTGTACAGTACTGAACTACTAATGTCCGTTTTCGGATTATTATAACTTATCCAGTTTGACGCCTTGCATGCGCTTTTCGTAATGCGTCAGGAACTCTTCGATCTTGTCTACCGGCAGCTTTTTGGCGATGATCTTCTTCTTTTGGTCGAGGATGTATAGCGTAGGCGTTGTGTTGGCGTCGTAGAGATCCTGGTACGAACCGACAAAGGAACGGGGTCCGTTCACGGTTATCCAGGGCATTCTCATGTTTGCAATGTAGTCCTTCATTTTTGCCATGGATGAGTCCGCGCTTACCGCATAGACCTCATAGTCGAACTTCTTTTTATTGTTGTTATAGAAGTGAACAAGTTTCGG
>CBHTUB010000400.1:0-5733 GCA_966095595.1 uncultured Chryseosolibacter sp.
AGAAAAGCAGTATACACGGGACAATTCCTCGGAATGTCGGCCCTCATCCTGCTTAGCCTTTCAGGTGTGGTTTTCGCGCTTATCGTTCCATTGCCCTACATCGGCCTGATGGGATTTTTCCCGATCTTTCTTGCCATAAAAAGCTTATTTGACAAAGACGACGAAATCGTAAGTGCGAAGGAAACTCCTGTCCGGCAAAGCCGCATACCGTTCATTACCACGGGCGTGTTATCTGTAGCTTTGATCACCATTGCGAACGGCGGAGACAACATTGGCGTTTACATCCCGCTTTTTTCCACTCAGGATGCCGGCTCGCTTTCACTGATGATCACCATATTTTTAACAATGACCTTTGTCTGGCTAAGGCTGAGCGACTACCTGGCTGGTCATGCTGTCGTGACGAATACGTTGCGGAGGTTCAACCACGTCCTGTTTCCGCTCATGCTTGCAGCACTGGGGATCTATATTTTCGCGGAATGTGGCACATATACGCTGATTTTATGACGTCAAACCGGCCGTAACACGGCACGGAAAAGAACCGCAGAAGTGCTTCGACCTTCGTAAGAATTTTCTTACATTCATCTACACTTTTCCTTCCTGTTGGTAAGTAACTAAACAATCGCTCGCCTATGAATGCTTGTCCGGGTATCTCATGCGAAAGAAACCAACTCACGCCTGCGGGTATTCATGCAGCCTCATCTTTAACACCATTACACTATGAAGATCTATGATGAAAAGCACATCAAGAACGTTGTTCTGTTGGGTGCGCCCAAGGCCGGCAAAACTTTGCTGGCCGAAGACATGATCTACGAAGCCGGCATCATTCACCGGAGAGGAACCATTGAAGGCAAAAACACGATATCGGATTTCCACGAGATCGAGCACGAACGCGGAAATTCGGTTTTTGCATCCATCATGCACACGGAATGGCGCGACTACAAGATCAATATCATCGATACCCCGGGCTTCGACGACTTCATAGGCGAAATAGCCTCATCGGTACGCGTGGCAGATACTTGTGTGATGGTCATCAACGCACAACATGGCGTGGAAGTTGGAACAGAGCTTATATGGAACTATGTCGATCAGTTCCGGAAGCCGACCATTTTCGCGATCAACCAGCTCGATCACCCCAAGGCAAGTTTCGATTCGTCGTTAGCCGCGTTACAGCAGCGATTCGGGAGCGCCGTCACGCAAATGCAATACCCTGTAAACGAAGGCGAGAACTTCAACTGCATCATAGATCTTCTGAAAATGGTGATGTACAAATTTCCTGCAGATGGAGGCAAGCCAGAAAAACTTCCGATACCGGAAAGCGAACGCGGGCGCGCGAATGAACTGCATAACACATTGGTGGAAAAGGCTGCAGAGAACGATGAGAAGCTGATGGAGAAATATTTCGAAAAGGGAACACTGGACGAGGATGAGATGCGCGAAGGATTGAAGGCAGGGATGATACACCACGACGTGTTTCCTGTCTTCTGTATGTCCGCCAGAAAAAACATGGGAAGCGGGCGTATGATGGGCTTCATCGACAACGTCGCCCCCTCTCCTACCGAGGCGATACCCGAACATACCATCGATGGCAAAGAAATACCTTTCGATAACACAAAGCCCACCGTCTTATTCGTATTCAAGTCGCACCTTGAGCCCAACCTCGGCAAGCTGTCTTTTTTCAAGGTGATCTCGGGAGAAATCAACAGCAATTCCGAGTTGATCAACAGTCAGACCGGCGCAGTTGAAAAGCTTCATCAGGTCTTTATCATGGATGGAAAGAACCGCACGCCTATCGATAAGCTTGTTGCCGGAGACATAGGCGCCACGTTGAAACTAAAAGACACGTACACCAATCAAACACTGCGTGCCAAGGGTTTCGAGGTGACAGTTTCACCGATCACTTATCCGGCACCCCGCATACGAACTGCGCTCGTAGCATTGAGCAAAAACGACGATGAAAAGCTTGGTGAAGTGTTGAGCAAGATCCATCAGGAGGATCCCACACTCGAAGTGCAATACGATCAGGAGGTAAAACAGCTCATCCTTGCCGCACAGGGCGAGCTTCACCTGGCGGTTTGCAGATGGTATCTCGAAAACGTCTATAAATTAAAAGTGGATTTTGTTACACCGAAGATCTCCTACAGGGAAACGATCAGGAAACCTTCAATCTCCAGCTACCGTCATAAAAAGCAATCCGGCGGTGCGGGTCAATTTGCCGAGGTTCATTTGAAGATCGAACCTTTTTACCCCGGAATGCCGGAGCCAACAGACTACAACGTGCGCGGCAAGGAATTCATCGATCTCCCATGGGGAGGAACATTGGCATTTTACAATTGCATCGTCGGTGGTGTGATCGACGCGCGATTCATTCCGTCAATTTTAAAGGGCATCATGGAGAAAATGGAAGAGGGTCCGATCTCCGGTTCACGTGTTCGCGACATCAGGGTTTGTGTTTTCGATGGCAAGATGCACCCGGTGGACTCCAATGACATTTCGTTCAAGATCGCGGGCATGATGGCCTTCAAGGAAGCATTCATGAAAGCGGAACCGCAGCTCCTGGAGCCGATCTATGACCTGGAGATATCATTACCCGAAGAAGTAATGGGTGAGGTGATGGGTGATCTGCAAACGCGGCGCTCACTGATCATGGGCATCGACAATAAGGGCAGCTACCAGGTGATCAAGGCCAGAACGCCGTTGGCCGAGCTCGACCGTTATTCGACCACGTTGCGATCGCTTACACAGGGCCGCGCCAATTTTACGCAGCAGTTCGCCGAATTCGTCGCTGTTCCCTACGAAGTGCAGACAAAGGTGGCACAGAACGCCAAAGTCACGGAATTGGTTTAACACTGTTTTAACAAAACTTAAAAAGAGGCTGGATCCCCGGCCTCTTTTTTTTGACAGTCAGTCTACAGAAAATAGCCGTCTTTCAATCGAAAATGGATTGTGGACAAGGCACCTTTTTTTAACTTTGTTGTTTTGCCAAATGCCAGTACTAAGCAACGCCATCGTGATCATTCCCACCTATAAGGAACGGGAGAACATTCGGCAGATCGTCGAGGCTGTGCTGGCGCTGCCAAAAAAATTCGATCTGCTGATCGTCGACGACAATTCGCCTGACGGGACAGCTGAGATCGTAGAAGAGCTTCAGAAGATCCACAATACTCCGGAAGAAACGCGCATCCACCTGATGAAACGCGCGGGTAAACTCGGCCTGGGAACAGCATACATCGCAGGGTTCAAATTTTCAATCGAAAAGAACTACGATTACATTCTGGAAATGGATGCGGATTTTTCACACGACCCGAAAGACCTCGTCAACCTCTACAATGAGTGCGCAGAAAAGGGTGCAGACTTGTCCATAGGCTCCAGATATGCAACCGGTGTGAACGTTGTGAACTGGCCCATTGGCCGTGTATTGCTTTCCTACTTTGCGAGCAGCTATGTGAGGATCATTACCGGCATGCCGATCCGCGACACAACGGCTGGTTTTGTCTGCTACCGGCGGAAGGTCCTGTCGACCATACCGCTTGAGCAAGTCAAATTCGTAGGTTATGCCTTTCAGATCGAGATGAAATTCATCACCTGGAAGTTCGGGTACAAGCTCTCGGAGGTTCCGATCATTTTTACGGATCGCACGAGGGGGGAGTCAAAAATGTCGGCAGGTATTTTCAAGGAAGCTTTCTTCGGCGTATTGCAGATGACGATCCAAAGCTGGTTTAAGAAGTACATCCCCAGCACCTAATCGAAACGTATAGCCTTGATTGGGCTGATCCGCGAGATCACCATGGTAGGAAGCAGCAACACCAGGGCGACGATCACGAAGGTCAGGATATTCAATCCAAGTACGATATCCCATTCCCAGCTTATCGGGACAAAGCTCATGTAATAATCTTTTGGGTTCAGCTTTACGATGTGAAATCTGTGCTGAATATAGCAGGCCCCCAGCGCAAAAATATTTCCCAGCAAAAGGCCCTTCATGATCAGTTGAATGCCATTATAAAAAAAGATAGATCGGATAAAACTGTCCTTTGCTCCCAATGCCTTTAACATTCCTATCATTTGCGTTCGCTCCATCACAAGGATCAACACGATGGATATCATGTTCACTGAAACCACAAAGAGAATAATTCCCAGCAGGATGTTTACCTGTCGGCTAAGGAGGTTGAGCCATTCAAAAACCTGAATGTACTTATCGCTCACCTTTTCAATATTCAGGTCGTAATCCATCATTTGACCGATCTCAGCTCCCGCTTCGTCGACCTGGGCAGGGTCTTTCACGAATACTTCCAATCCACCGGCGATGCTGTCGGGCCAGTCATTGAGCCGTTGTATGAGACGGATATCACCGAGAATTACTTTGCTGTCGAAATATTCGGACAGATTGGTTTCATAGACACCTACTACCTTCAGCTTTCTGAAACGCGGCGGATTCTGGAAGAAGTGTACGATGATGTCGTCACCGACGGAAGCGTTCAGCATCTGCCTGATCGTGCTGCTCAGAACAATTTCATTGCTATAGGTGGAGTCCGGGAACCTGATGAACCTGCCCTCTACAATGTTCTCGGCAAAGGCCTGCTGATCGAAACTTTTGCCCACGCCTTTTATCACCACCCCCATTACTTCTTTCTCGGTCTTCACCAGCCCCGCCTTGTGCGCATACTCCTGCACGTGATCGATAAAATCATACTGCTTTTGATTGTTGTACAGGTCTATCTTGAAATTCATCGGGATCTCTTCCGGTGAATTATTCATCGAAAACTGCGTCACAACGATATGGCCACTGAAGTTATATATTTTGTTCTTGACGGTTTGCTGAAAGCCCTTCATGATCAAAAAAGCGATGATCGAAAAAGCGAGGCCTACAGCAATGCTGACGATCGCGATGGTGTTGATGGTAGAGGCAAAACCTTCCTTATGGCCGCTCGTGATCTTTTTCGATATGAAGTACGAAAGGTTCAATTAATTATTAACTTTTCCGTCAGGAGTATTGTTGCAAATTATCAATATTACCCAACAATCAAATATCAAGCCCTGAATATGAAAGTAAGGACCTTCGTTTTTGTGCTCCCGGCCTTTTTGATCTTGTCCTGCAACGGAAAGGCGCAAGTGTCGGGCTCGAAACAACCTGTCGAAAGATCTGCAGAAACAGGTACATCCGACGTGCTCACAGGCGCCCGCCAGCTCGACGTATTGTTGCCAAAGCTGTCCGGGAAAAAGGTCGCGCTCGTGGTCAATAATACGTCGGTGGTTGGCCGAACGCACCTGACGGATACGTTGATCGCCTCCGGTGTGCAGATCAAAAAAATATTTGCTCCCGAGCACGGGTTTCGCGGGACGGCAGATGCAGGCGAGCATGTGAAGGATGGTGTTGATATCAAAACCGGTCTGCCTCTGGTGTCACTGTATGGCAGCAACAAAAAGCCAACGGGTGACCAACTGACGGATGTGGACATTTTGATCTTCGACATACAGGACGTTGGCGTCAGGTTCTACACCTATATCAGTACCATGCACTACATCATGGAAGCATGTGCGGAGCAAAAGAAAAAACTTATTATCCTCGACAGACCGAACCCAAACGGGAGTTATGTCGACGGCCCGGTTCTCGAACCGCAGTTCAGATCATTCCTGGGGATGCATCCCATTCCACTCGTGCATGGCCTCACCGTGGGCGAGCTCGCCAATATGATCAATGGCGAAGGCTGGTTGCAAAACAAGATGACCTGCGACCTC
>CBHTUB010000401.1:0-5713 GCA_966095595.1 uncultured Chryseosolibacter sp.
AAAGGTCAGGGGGACCAATTTGTTTGTAAAGACATTGCGTTATTCGGTGCGGTCCCTCGCGGCATACCAGTTTGAAAGTGAGTTGTATCAGCAATTGTCGGCAAAGTCGTACATGTATGTGGATGCCGCCTGCTCACGCGCGACACTATTCTCGAATTATCGGTTTCGCGCAGAGTACTTTCGCAACATTCGACGTTTGGAGCTCTCCGGGGGGCTCGGGATGGTAAAGCCACACACGTTTCGGGAGATCCCGTTGGTGACAGGTACCTTCGGATACTATGTGGGCGATTATTATATCTACGTTCGTCCTACGTTCTCGTATGTCGACGGTGTTACCAAAAGTATCTTCCTGCACACGAGAAGATATTTTAACAAATCAGACTTTGTCGCCGTGAGCCTTCTCAAAGGGGTCGATGTAGGAACAAGCAGGGCTGCCAATGCGATCGCAAATACATTCGGGTCGGACACCTGGCTGATGCGAGTGCAGTTCCAGAAGAAAACGAGGCGTTGGAAGTTCGGGGCAGGCTTTGATCATGGCGGCATTTATGTCCGCGAACGGGGAGATTATATGCGTTTCATCGGGACGGACATTACTCTTAACTACACATTTTAAATGGAGGCGTTATACATTTTCGGATATCTCGGTCTCGCATACGCGATCCTTTACACTTTATCCAAGCTCATTTTTTCATTTCTTTCACTGCTCGAGATCAGAATGTATTTCAGGAAATATGATCATATCATCGACGAACACGAATTGAAAACACATCTGGAGAAGAATCACCACGAAATGCCCCTCGTCTCGATCATTTCACCCGCGTATAACGAGAGCGTATTTATCATAGAAACAGTAAGCTCGTTCCTTAGCCAGTCCTATAGGAACAAGGAAGTGATCATTTGCTCGGATGGCGGCACTGATGGTACTTTGAAGAAACTTATCGACCATTTCAAGCTCGTCGAGGTTCCGGACACCTTTCAGCACAGCGCCTATATCAAACACAAAAAAATAAAAAGATATCTGCGGTCTACCGACCCTGCATTCCACGAGCTCATCGTCATTGACAAGGAAAATGGCGGAAAAGCCGACGCCCAGAATGCCGGCGTTGCCATCGCCCGCGGGGAGATTGTCACGATCATAGATGCGGATTCGATCCTTGAAAAATATGCCCTGATTCACCTTGCGGATATATTCGAGCGTGAGCCCAGGACTGTCGGCATCGGCACGCCCATCGGTGTTGTGAATGATTGTAACGTCGGGCCTGACGGGGTCGATGACGCATCGGTGCCTAAAAGTTTCTGGGCAAAGATTCAGGTGATAGAATATTTGCGTTCGTTCATGTTGGGAAGGATGTTCGCTCAACGATACCGTGGCCTTCAGATCGTATCGGGCGCTTTCGGCGTCTACAAGAAGTGGATCATAGAAGTCGTTGGCGGATATAGTACAGGGTCACTGGCGGAGGACATGGACGTCGATGGAAAGATCTGGCGCTTTATCGACCGGAACAAATTGTCGAGCCGTATCCGATACATCCCTGAGGCATTCTGCTGGAGCGAAGTACCGAATACCTTTAAATCCTTAAGATCGCAAAGGGACCGCTGGGCGCGTGGAATGACAGAGACGATCTGGAAGAATCGTGATCTTTTCTTCAATCCCAGGTACAAAACCCTTGGACTCTTTTCCTATCCTTACTACGTCGTCTTTGAATGGCTTACACCCTTTATCGAAATCGCCGGGTTGCTCTATTTTATTTTTGCCGCCGGGTTCGGATATATTTCACTCAGTTATTTGCCGATGATCTTCCTGATATATTGGGCAGTCGGCCTGGCGCTAAATGTCTTTGCAATAACGGTCGAGCACATAACAAGAGGCCACTACAAAAACCCCAGGACCCTTGCTAAATTATATTTCTATGCCGTGCTCGAGCCTTTGTTCTATCATTGGGTCAATAGCATACTTTACGTTCTTGGTAATCTCCGCTTGATTTTTTTGAGGAAGACCGGTTGGGGTAAAATGGAACGGGTAGGAATTAAACATTTGACCAATCCAAATTCTTTGAAAAAGGCTGCCTGATCTAGACAGCCTTCTCGAACTTCAGCACCTCCCGGATCATAAAATCAGTGGTATTGATAGAATCTGCCAACAGGCTCTTCCGTGCATGCGAATATTTTTCTTTGCCATGCGGATCCGAGAGGATCTCTGCCGCGCGATGGATCGCGGCCTGTTGATCTGCTTCGCTTTCGGTAAAGTTGTTCACAAGATGGTATTTGCGTTCCTCCTCATCAGTATATCCCCTGCCATCGTTGTCTATAAAAACCGATGGTGTACCCAACACCGCCGCCTCGGACGCCATGGTTGCACTTTCTCCAAATAACAGCGACGCAAAGAACAGGGCGTGGTGCATGCGGTGGATCGGAATGTTGATGCGGTACTGTTCAAGATCTTCTGGCAGTGATCCTTCCGCGGAGATAAAGACCCGCGCTGTTTTCGATAGCAGTTCAACGGCCTTTCTTTTATTCGCCAGGCTCATTCCCGTATGACCGAAGTCGTGCGCTGCATTCCACGATACAAATCTGAAGATGACAAACTTTTCACCCTCGCTTACTCCAAGCAACTGAAGGATAGACTGGTCGGGCTGAAAGAGATCCGGATGGAGGTACGACAATTCCATGTAGCCATTGAAGCGAACGTGCTTGTGTCCAAGGTCTGTCCGGTAGCATGACGGTGTGAATATTTTTGTTGCAAACGGAACGGTGAGCTGATGGTGCAGTTTTGCGTGCTCCGTATCGCTGAAAACCAGGGACGCCTTTCCGAGCAGTCTCGCAACGTGTGATGGATAGGGGTGGAGGAAATTCAGGAACACATCGGGACGGAATTTTTTTGCGAGTAACCAGATCCGGATATCCGCATACAGCATGTAGAGGAACTTGCTGATCTTGCCCGTACGTCCCGCACCCCTGTTTACAAAAGGAATGTTGTAGGATGACAACAACCTGTGCTCGATCTCCTTGTTCCGTGAGATCACCAGGAGCTGGTGGCCTTTTTCGCTCATGATCCTGTAAAAATTCCTGAAGTAATGAACATGCGCAGGATGATTGATATCGATAATGATCCTCATAAGCTTCTATGTAATACTTTTTGATAAACGTCGACCACACGTTGGGCTACAGAACCCGCATCGAGACGGAGCTCTTCGATCCTATCTTCGCCTTTTGTTCGTCCCCTGGATTCCGAAAACGCCAATGCATCGTCCAGGCGCCCTGCGTATTCTTTCGGATCGAACGACGACAGATAGTATCCCTCCGTATCTCCGAACACCCACCGCGCATCGCCCACGTCGGTTGCTACCACCGGACAGTTGCACGCCATTGCCTCCTTGATCACGTTTGCGGACCCTTCCATGAATGAAGGCACGGCAAGCACATCTACAGAATTGAGATACTTTGGAATGGCATCATGCGGTACCGGATAGGGGTTGACCAACTGCACATCTGTCGTCTTCATGTACGGCAATGCTTTCGTCACGAGGTCGAGGTTCTTCCGTATGTTCTTTCGGCTTCCCAGGAACAGGATCGTTTTTTTTGTTGCCGAAAGGCCAAGCTCCGTTTTATAGGACCGATCCGAAAAGAATTTGTTCCTGTCGATTCCATTGGGGATCACGAATGATTTTCGTCTGGCGTAGACATATTTGTCGATGTTCCCGGATTTTGAAATGATCGCCTTCATAAAAGGTTGGATCAGCCAGGTCATAAGGGTTGTGTACCGGCTTGTTGGAATAACCTTGCGGTCACCGACGTACTGGCCATACGCATCACTGCCCATCAACGAAAGGACCACCGGGATCCGAAAGGCACTGCCGATCAATGCAGTATAGCCGGACAACGTGAAGTGCGCGTGAATGATGTCATATCGGTTGGTGCTCAGCTTTCTGAACAGACTCAGGCCCGCTTTAAGGTATCCGCTGATCCCTTTACCCTTCACGGTAAAATAGTCGACATTACATCCGAGCGATCGTATCGCCTCGCCCTGCTCCCTGATAAAAGGGACCACATCAAACGAACTCACATTACCACTGCAAACAAACAAGACATTCATAATAAAATTGGTTCGGCATTCAGAGATGCCTGATTTTCACGTTCAGTTATTAATAATGGCGAACTTTGCTCATACTTGCTGCCGGCAAGCAATAAGATCAATAAAGGCGCAAACGTCATGGTTCCGATAAACCGCCCCGGAATGAGCACCATCACCAGCATGAGAAGAAGAGGATAGTATACCATCCTGTTCGTCCTGTCGATGCGACCATTACCGATGAAAAAGTACCTGAGAAAAAAAATCCCGAATACGACCAGCCCTATTAGCCCGGTAGAAAAGAACAACATGTTGATGTCACTGTGGATGGGCCTGTCTCGCCCGAAGTAGCGCACGCCAAAGTCGTATGTGTCGAACAATTTAATCCCCAGAAGGACCTCGGATATGCGTTGATGTCGCCCGTGGTAATCGAGGATGTAGAGTGTTTCAAGATATCGCCCTTCCTCTTCATACGTTTCAAGGTCTTGTATCCGGTCACGTTTTTCCAATTGTGCCGTCAGCTGTTTCTCGTAAAAGGGGTAGGATACGATCAGTCCGCCGATAACGACAACGAGGAACAAGATCATCTTGCCCGCGACGCGGCGGTTATAGAATGGATAGATCAGGAAGGAAAACGCTACCATTCCCAATGCAGTCCTCCGGGTGTTTATGATCAGGATCGCGAGGCTTAACAGCGTGAAGAGAACATCCGTGACGGTAAACAGCACCCCATTTACTTTCCTTGCAAGAAGGTAGTGTGTCGCCATAAATACGACGATCGGCAGTACATACATGCGCGAGGTGATAAGAAACCCGGTCGTGAACTCATCGGAATATGATTCGCCGAAGTGGAAAATATTTGCTGCAACGATGTACAGCGGAATGGCCATCAGCAGGAATCTGTTGAACGGCTGAAACTCGCTCAGGAAATTTCCATTTCTTGCAAGTTGCCGGCCGGCAGGGATCATAAGGACCGTCAGCATCACCGCGAAGACATTTCTAACGGATACAACAATATCTCCCGGAGAATACAGCAGCAGCGCAAAAAGGAATGCGATCAGCATCAGTAGCATTTGATCTGCATTCCTGATGGCAGAGGTCTTGATGAAGGATAGGGTAAGCAATCCCAGAGGCAACAGATATTTGATGGCTGCGAAGATCTTCTCATCCTCATAGAACCCATCGAACATGTCAAAAAGGACGAAGTAAACCACCACATAAAAAGGCAATCGCCTGGAGTCGAGCAGGAAGCTCGCGAGCAATGAACCCGATAGCAACAGAAGGATCATCTGCGGGTGGCTTTGGATGAATCTTCGACCAATAGATTGAGGAATTCCTGAGCATTGAGAACAGGTGGCACCTCGGTCGTGAAGCTGACCTTTCGTTTGCAGAACGAGCTTGTAAATAATCGGTGTAGCGCACCGGAAAAACGATCGAGATGTCTGATATTGGTACTGAGGTCATTTTTGTCTAGCCGGCTCGACGTCGTGCTCCTTGCGGCTATGCGGTCGGCAGCGGTATACGGATCAGCATCAAAATAGATGAGCCAGTCGACGTCATCATGGAAATCCGCAGTAAAAGACGAAAGGTCGAAAGTATTTTTTTGAAACAGGATGGCGGACCACAATCCCTGGACGATCCACT
>CBHTUB010000402.1:0-5705 GCA_966095595.1 uncultured Chryseosolibacter sp.
CGACGGTTGTGATGACAACGGGTGCATCGCTTGTTCCTTCGATGTTGATGAGCTCGAGGTCTCCATAGTTATAGAGCGAATTGAGGCAAACTATGTCGCCGGGTTTGATCCCCAATGCTTTCGCGTCAACAACATGCGAGTCTTCAGCTATGATATAAGTGCATGTGCTGCAATCTTTCGCTGTATTGTAAACTGTATTGATACCGGTAACCGTGAAGCTGGAGGCATTCACGCTGGCAGCAGTGCTCACAGCGCTTTCCGTTGCCGGGGCAGATGAGGCAACAGGTGCGATCTCATCTTCTGAACATTGAGCAAATGCGATTACGGCAGAAGCGGCCAGTGCCATCTTCTTAAGGGCAGGGATGAATTTTTGTTTAACAATCATGCTTGGCATACTTTTTTAAACATTGTTACAAGCCAGTAACAGTGTTGGGTTAAAAATAAATTAATTAAAGCGACTGTAGACCTTGGGAGAGATAAGCTTTTTCAAATCATTCTTCTGATCAAGGTTAAACCTCACAACAATCATTTCATTCACATTACAAAGAAACAATCTTCCTGACTTTCTTTTCGGGGAGACAAAGCTCATTGCTCCTGATGTAATATTGGGCGGCAAGTAAAAAAAAGTTGTTATTCCATTTATTTCAGAAACGATGAATGCCCGTTGGGAAAGATAAAGCTGTCTCTGGCGCATTAGTTTTACAAAATATATACTAATGGAAATGCCGGTTCGAAGACGAAGCGTGTTATGAAAAAAGAATTTCTTGGAGAATTCGAGGAATTGGTACTCACCATTGCCGCTATATTGAAGGACGGCACATATGGAAACTCGATTGTAAACGAGATCAAAGACCGCCTCGACCAGGATGTTGCGTTGAGCGCAGTTCACATTACACTATACCGGCTGGAAGACAAAGGCTTTCTCCGATCCCACGTGGGAAAACCTTCACCGGAAAGAGGAGGGAGAAGGAAAAGAATCTTTACAATTACAAACAATGGCTGGACAATACTTCGATATATGAAGGAAACAAGAACAGGCCTTTGGAGAGATATCCCCGAGCTTCGCTGACAATCTGATCCAACGACGACTTTTAATTGTCGCTTGTTCACGCTACATTTATTGGCTGAACCCCGCTTATCTGACGATGCGACGTTGCCTTTTGATCTGTGCCTTACTCTTAGCTATTCCCTGTTTTGGTTTCGGTCAGACATTTACACAATCGAGCCTTCCAATAGTTATCATTAATACGAACGGAGCCGAGATCCCTGACGAACCGAAGATTTCGGCCGACATGGGAATAATAGATAATCTCTCAGGAATAAATAGCATCACCGACGAATGGAACGGATACGCCGGCAAAATCGGAATAGAGATCAGGGGCTCATCATCTCAGATGTTTCCGAAGAAGCAATATGGCATAGAGCTCCGGGACGTAAATGGAAACGATCTTAAAACCCCATTGCTCGGTCTTCCGCCTGAAGAAGATTGGATCTTATTTGCGCCCTACAACGACAAGTCGCTGATCCGCGATGCGCTGGCATACAATCTGGGAAGGAAGATGGGCCACTACGCCTCCCGTTCACGTTTCTGCGAGCTGGTGCTCAATGGACAATATGAAGGTGTCTATCTGCTTCTGGAAAAGATCAAGCGCGGCGGTCAGCGCGTCGACATCAGCGATCTCAACCCGGATGAAAACTCCGGAGACGATGTGACTGGAGGATATATATTAAAGATCGACAAAACAACGGGGAACAGTAATGCCGGATGGAGCTCGGCATTTAGTCCGAAGCATCGTGATGGTGCACAATACATTTCTTTTCTTTGTGAGTATCCCTCGGCTGAGGACATCACGTCTGCTCAAAGGACCTACATTCAGCAGTTCATGAGCCAACTCGAGACAACGTTGAACGGTTCAAAATATAATGATCGCGTGAACGGTTATGCCAAATATATCGACGTCGATTCGTTTATCGACTACCTGATCATGAACGAGCTCACGCGTAACGTGGATGGCTACCGTATCAGCACATTCTTTCACAAGCAAAAGGATTCCAAAGGGGGGAAGCTTGTGATGGGCCCCATCTGGGATTTTAATCTCGGATTTGGCAACGCAAACTATTGTGAGGGACATTCGAAAACCGGCTATGCCTACGAGTTCAATGAGGTATGTCCCTGGGATTGGTGGCTCGTGCCTTTCTGGTGGGAGCGACTGATGCTGGACATTAGTTTCAAACGCCGGTTAAGCTGGCGATGGTTTGAGCTTCGTGAAACGGTATTTAGTGACACCGAGATCGTCGCGACGATCGACTCCCTGACTCAGGTAATCGGGTCGGATGCGATCACAAGGAATTTTCAGCGCTGGGACGTTATTGGCACGTACGTCTGGCCGAACTTCTATGTTGGAGATAGTTATGATGCAGAGGTGGATTGGTTAAAAAAATGGATAGATGACCGGATGAGTTGGCTCGACAATGATCTGAGGCAGTATGTTACGGATGTTGAGAACGATCGACCGGATATGAAGGTTATCGTGGCCCCTAACCCCTTGCGCGGAGCTCTAAAGCTTCGGTTTGAAACTCTGAGACCTTTCACTGCTGATGTAATGATTATAGACGCCGTCGGAAAAGTGATCTCAAGGCAAAAGCTGATGGTTGAAAGCGGTTCTTCGGATATACAACTATCGGAATTGAATTCGCCGGGTATTTATCATTTGAAAGTAACGGTGAATGGCCTGACAATCCATACTGACAAGTTGATGGTTCAATAAAAAAAGGCATCGTTCTCACGACGCCTCTTTATATAATATTCAGATTATCACTACAGATTATTAAGAAGCTTCATCAGCTTCGGAGATCCTGATTGTGTTGACTTCCCTTTCAATCTTGGATCAATTTTTTCGAATTGTATACTGGCTGGCATTCTGCTTCCCGTCGCTGGTACCATGATGTCGCCGATCGTGTAGACGCCATCAGCTATGCTAAATTCCTGAACGATTGTCGGTGACCATCCATTTCCGGTCCATGGATCGACGTTGTCCGCGTTGTACGTTGCATTGAAAACTTGCGCCGAAGCACCTACTTCAGCGTCGCTTACGTAATTGACAAATGTTGCCGTGAAATCAAGAGGATCAACAGTTCCTTCATAGTAGTTATAGGTAAGGCCGAATTGGTTGCCAATGACGTCTTCGGCGCCCTCCGGAATAAAGGCAGATTCACCCTTTGTTCCATCCGTACTTGGCGCCGTTGAAAGATTGATATATCCATAATCGCCGGCGTCATTAATCCATAGGATCAGATCCATATCGACATTACTTGCAGCCCAGTTTAGCTTGATCGCCTTGCCATCTTCCTGGTCTATCCGGAGACTGTGTTCATCCTGGGTTCCGACTACAACACCGGTTGAAGGCTCCAGTGTGATCAGGACAACATCATTGTCATCATAGGCGAAGTCTCTTGTGGTCCGTACCTTTATGACCGCACTTGTAGCGCCGGCCGGCACCTGGATTTGCCCAACCAATTTGCTGTCGACATAATCGGTTTCGACATCCTCGATGTAGTAGTCATACAGATAATATAAACCTGACTGCTCGAGAATGAGCCAGGAGGTTAAGCTGTCAAGCGCCGTTCCATCCAGCGAGAACGCTACCGTCATATCCTGCGGAGCAGCCCGATCCAGCTGAACGGTCACATCTATTCCTCCCTCAGATTCTATAACTGAGCTTGTTGCTGCTGCAAAGGAGACCTCAACTTCTTCATCGTCATTTTGGATAGTGATTTGTACCTCATCGTCGCTGGTCAAAAGCACGTTGGGATCGCTAATATCACTATCATCTACACTCAATTCTATCGTCTCATCACTTTCAAATATTCCGTCATCTGTGATATCCAGTTCGATGATAGCAGATTGCTGTCCCTTGGCAATAACGATCTCACCAGCGTCGCCGTCAATCGTGTAGTCTGCAGGGTTGCCTGCGGTTGCCACTTCACTTTCGGTAGCAGTTCCCGCGATCTCGTACTCGATGGTGATGTCCTGCGACGCAGGTCGGCTTAGGACTAGTTCAACTTCAACCGTTCCGGATTCGTCTACGGTCATTTCGGTTTCAGAAAATGAAAGTTGATTCGGACCTGAGTCTCCCTCGTCGTCCTTACACGACGAAAGGGCCACCACCGCTGATAGTGTTCCCAATGCCAGGAGTTTTGTGATGTGTTTTAACATGACGGATTCGTTATAATGTGAAAGTCTGTCTAATTTAATCAAAAAGCGTTAATTATTAGCGTCGAGAAAGACAAAGCTCCATTGCGTGCATGGATTGTAAAATTCATAAACGCCATCGGCGATCTTGAAAACGTATGTGTCGTCACCACTGGTCAGCTGATCCAGATAGTAATTTACGTTGTTGATGTCTGCATCGGGATTCGGATTGCCGAACACCGAGATCTCGGGCGCAAATTGAAACACAAGGTTGTTGTTCGTTAGCACCGGTGTAAACTCGCGTAACGCGAACGTTGTGGTTCCATCAGCATTCGATAGAACAAACCCTATTCCGTAGAACGACTCGCTTCCGAGGTCATAGTTGTAATACAGTTGCATTGCGATCGCACCTTGCAGATCGGCCAGGATCTGGGCCTCAGCAGATTCACCATGATCAAAGATGTAGTAGTTCGGACTGGCATAGAAATCCGAATTGATAAACGAAGCTCCACCGGCATCGAAAAGACTGGTTTGCAATTTAATGCTATGGTCCTGCGATGTCTTGCCGATCAGTCCGGTGATGTTTATGGGGGCGTCGCATGTGTTGATTGCTCCGCTGAATGTTGACGTAAAACGCAGACTGGATATCGAGATGCTGTTTCCGAGGATATTGTCGGTTAGGGGAACGTCAAGTACGATGGAATCGCCTGAAATGATATATGGTGTCGTATGGTCTACCGCCGTGGTAACGTTGGTGTCGCTGATCTTCGAAGCCGAGGTTATCGTAATTACCCGGTGAGCCTCATCCAGCGAAAGGTAAAGCACAAGATCCTTGTCGTTATAACTCATGGCGAGTGACGATGTGAACTTGTCGATCTCCTGCGACATGTTGCTGAGATTGCTGGACAGTTCTACGCCGAGCAGATCTGTACTTGAAGGGCTGGCCTCGATAAATGTAATTTCAGTCTTGTCTTCACCAAGGTCAGATTTGCTTCTGAAGATCAGATTCCCGTTTTCTGCCTCTTCTTCGTACATGAATTCGTATTCGGCAGGGAAGGTGGCGAGATCGAGCTCATACAGGTAGGCGAAGAATGAATAGCTTTCCAGGATCAGTTCGAGTCCGAGCGAGTTGTCAATCCGGTAAGTGATCGTTTGATCGATATAGTCTCCATCGTCAGCCGCAAGGTCGCTTTTAATATTTACAGTGTTATCCTCATTGAACTTCATGACAACGTAAAAGCTACCCGCGTCGGCACCCGCCGGGCTGTAACGCACCAACCATCCGTCTTCGGGATCAGTCAGTTTTTCTTTCAGGTTATTGATCGCCTCTGAGACCCGTTCGTCCGCCGTCTTGTCAAAAACGTTGACATCATCATCCTGGCACGATACCAGGCCGAGGGCGATTATTATGAATAGTAGGACTTTTTTCATCCTCAATGGTTAGTTCAGTTTCGCTTGAATCAGTTGTCTCACTAAAAGCAGATCGACACCTACAGTATTCTTATAATGTGTC
>CBHTUB010000403.1:0-5672 GCA_966095595.1 uncultured Chryseosolibacter sp.
CAATGGAAACTTCACGCTCGCAGGTAATACACCCGTAACTGGGATCGGAGCGTGGAGTGTTATCACAGGCGCAGTCACCATCACAACGCCAACATCACCAACATCAGGAGTGACCGGTGTCCCTGCCGGAACCTCTGCGACATTGAGATGGACGATCACGAATGGCGCGTGCGTTGCATCTTCAGATGATGTTGTTCTCAGTAATGACGCGCTTCCTACCGCGGCGAATGCAGGTCCGGATCAAAATATCTGCGGAGCGGCTACTGTGCTTGGGGGTAATACACCTTCTGTAGGTACGGGCACGTGGTCGATTATTTCGGGTACGGGCGGAAACGTAGCTAACGCTCCGGACCCGACATCGCCATTTAACGGTATTCAGGGAAACACTTATGTGTTGCAATGGACCATCGCCAACGGTCTGTGTGCCTCTTCGACTGATGATGTGACCATTGTCTTCGAACAAAATGCTGTGACGTCGAATGCCGGTGCTGATGTAACTCAATGCAACACCGGTGATTTTGTACTCTCAGGCAATTCTCCTGCTCCTGGCACTGGAACCTGGTCTATCGTATCAGGCACGGCAACGATCACCACGCCGTCATCGCCAACCTCTGGAGTGACCGACGTTCCTGCAGGGACGTCTGTGACGCTAAGGTGGACTATTACCAATGGTACTTGCCCCTTGTCATTCGATGATGTGTTATTGACCAACAATGCAACGCCTACGGTAGTCAATCCGGGCAGTCAAACGATTTGTCAGGGTGCAAGTACTTCGACGATAACGTTTACCGGTACGGCGACATCCTATAGCTGGACGAACGATAACCTGGCAATCGGACTTGCAGCCAGTGGTAGTGGCGACATCGCGTCGTTTGTAACAAGTGTATCGGGAACAGCGCTCATCACGGTTACGCCGGATAACGCGGGTTGTAGCGGGACCGCGGAGGTGTTTACGATCGAGGTAACTCCTACTGGCGCGGTAGCGAATCCAGGTAGTCAGATCGTTTGTCAGGGGGCAGATACCCCTTTGATCACATTTACAGGTACGGCGACTAGCTACAACTGGAGTAATGATAATCCTTCAATAGGGCTCGCAGCAAATGGCAGCGGAAACATCGCACAATTCACCACAACAACAACGGGAGTGGCCAACATCACTGTTACGCCTGACTTTGCAGGTTGCGTTGGAACGTCCGAGATCTTTTCAATCACGGTGAATCCTTCAGGCGCAGTTATGAATCCAGGGAACCAGGAGGTCTGCCAGGGTTCGAACACCTCAGCGATCACGTTTACGGGATCTGCCACAAGCTATACCTGGACGAATAGTAATCCAATCATCGGACTGGCGGCTGCTGGCAGCGGAGACATCGCATCATTCACGACAACACTGTCAGGCGTTGCAACGATAACAGTTGTACCTGACCTTTCGGGCTGTGCCGGGACAGCAGAGATATTTACCATCTCAGTCAACGACCTGCCAAATGTGATCATCAATAATCTCACACTCTCGATCGCAAGCGGTGGCGAGACAAACATCTTGCTTTCCGGTAATATTCCAGGAACGATTTTCAACTTCTCGGCAGTTGCGCCACCGGAAATCATAGGCGCAAAAGGCGGAACCAATAGCAGCATTACTCAAATACTTACGAACTCATCAGCTGATGACAAGACCGTGACATTCGAGATCATTCCCTCGACCCCTCAATGCGTCGGCGCGATGCAAGCGGTAAATGTCATCGTTCTGGGCAACCCGAACCTTCCAACTGTTATTACCGCGGACTCACTCGCGCTGGTCGCGCTGTACCAATCGGCTCGCGGAGCATTCTGGAGCAAGCAAGACAATTGGCTAACCGGAAAAGTGAATACATGGCACGGCGTTACGGTTGGAAATATGCGTGTCACGATGCTTGACCTGTCAGCGAACAGCCTGAGCGGGATGCTTCCGTCAGAGATGGTCCAGCTTGGCGGCTTGCTCGATTTGAATCTCGCCAATAATGAGATCACCGGGAATATTATACTTCCTTCACAGCTGACCGTACTTCATGCTGCCGACAATAATTTTAATAGCTGGACAGTCGCGCCGTCGCAGCTTGCAGTGATCGATGTTTCTTCGAACAGGATCGCAGTGCTGCCTGATCTGTTGTCCAACCCGATAACATCACTTAACGTCACGAACAATGATTTGCAATTCGACGACATCGAACCGTTGCTCGGCGTTTCGGGATTTAGTTATATCCCGCAAAATAAAGTTGAGGAAGTGATAGATATCCTTGTAGAAACTGGCACGGAACAAACCTTTGCTGCAGCTGTAGCGGGCGACGCTTACCAGTGGTATAAGAACGATGTGCCCATCGATACGGCATTATCGAACGCGATAACATTGTCGGATATCCAGATAGCAGACGATGCGGTGTATCATTACACCGTTACAAGTGCAACAGTGCCGGGCCTCACACTCGAGCGTAGCGATATACTTCTGAAGGTGTCGTCGTTGACCAGAGACTCAATTGCGCGTCGGCAATTCTATATCGATACGGAGGGCCCGTCATGGATCAACTCGGCTAACTGGATCAATACTCCTCTGAGAACAGGAAATTGGAATGGTGTAGTGATTGCAAATAGCCGCGTTGTAGGTCTGGCCCTTCCGGATAACAACATCAATGGTACAGCAATGACTTTAAAAGACATCGGCAACCTGCAAAACGTAGATCTCTCCGGTAATAAAATAACCGAATTGCCTGACCTCACAGGTTTGGGCGCCCTGCAAACATTCGATGTCTCAGATAATAGTCTTCAATTCAACTCCCTCGAGATGAATGTTGGTGTGACAGGTATCAATTATGCGAATCAAAAGAATGTAGGATCAGGGTCATATTCTGAAGTTCATGCCAGTGGCGTGCATACCGTCGGCATCGCGGTGGCGGGTACAGCAAATCAATACCAGTGGCGACGGGACGACGTGCCGGTCGAACAAGCGGTTAACGACACGCACACAATATCACCGCTGGGCAGATCGAACATGGGTATATATGACTGTACAATTACCAACCCGCTTGTTCCAGGTCTTACACTGGTGAGCAACGCAGACACAGTTTACGCTGTAGCAGGAATTTCTGGTTCGGTGATGATCAGCCAGGAGGCCATGACTGACGGAAGAATCACACTTTTCAAAGTCACCAATGTCGGAGGTTATGATACAACGGCAACATATGACCTTGTTGATGGAAGTTATCAGTTTTCAAATGTGATCCTGGCCGACTATCAGGTGCACGTTTTACCGAATGCTGATGTATACCCGGAAGCGTTACCAACATACTACACGAATACGATCTTTTGGGAAGAAGCATCGATTGTGGAATTGAATGACGACGTAGAAAGCATTGATATCGACGTAGAGTCTCTCAGTGCTCCCGTACCGGAAGGAAATGGTATAATCCGGGGCTTCCTGGAAGAGGATGACGGCACTTCCGGTGGCCGGATCAAGGCACCCAAACGGGTGGGCAATGCAGGTGTCGCACTGCGTCGCGAAGAGGGCTCAGGGCGCGGAAAGGAAACACTTACATTGATTGATTATGTCATTACAAATGAGAACGGTGAGTTTGAATTTACGCAGCTAAGAGAGGCCACGTATAAGCTCAATATTCAGTATCCTGGTTATCCCATGGATGAAACATCGGACATAGAAATTCAGGTGGGAACCGGTCTCGAGTCCGAGATTACCGTCGGAGCTTCCGTTGAAGGAGGATTGATCGTCGTGCGGAAATTGATCGTAACAGGGACACTTGAAAATTATGGTGTTGAAGCCTATCCGAATCCGGCAAGCGAATACCTGATCATGAAATTCCCATCCGAAAATATTTCACGGACCGTAATGATGTATTCCCTGGACGGAAAACAAACCCTCAAGTCCGCCGCCCATGACCGCACTACACGAATTGACTTGAAAAGTGTTGCCTCAGGATCATATCTGATCTATGTATACGAAAACGGAAGAATGAAAAAGACACATCATGTGATCATTGACTAAGTGTTGGAATTGAGGCGCAAAAAAATAACCCCTGTTTTCGGGGTTATTTTTTTTTAAATGTTTAGGAGAGTGTTAACAGATAACAGGTCGCAGGCGTAGTTTACAGAAAGAAAATCATTCCTTGAACTCGAGCATTCTGATTGCCGTGATCGCGGCTTCTTCTCCCTTGTTACCAAGCTTGCCCCCCGCGCGTTCCAGCGCTTGCTTTTTGTTGAGCGTGGTAAGCACGCCGAAAACTATAGGCTTCTTAGTCCGCAGACCTACCTCGGTTATTCCATACGCTACGGCCTGGCAGATATAGTCAAAGTGTGGGGTGTCACCCTGGATCACACAGCCTAATGCAATCACCGCATCAATTTCCTTTTTCTCGCCCATCCATAATGATCCCAGCGTAAGTTCGAAGCTGCCAGGAACATTCTTTCGGATGATGTTCTTCGGTTTTACGCCATGCGCCTTCAATGATTCATAAGCGCCATCGTAAAGTGCTCCTGTTATTTCGTCATTCCAGTCAGCCACTACAATCGCGAATTTTTTAGACCCTAGATTGATAGACGTCTTTCTTGTTCCGGAGGTAAGGATTCCAGCCATATGATGTGTGTTTAATAAAAAAGGGATAGAACCGATCTATCCCTTCTATTCAAATTCTTTATACTTTTAGGAATTGCCCTGCAGCTTAGCCTTGTACTTTCTCGCGTTGTTGTACTCAGGAGCATCGGAGAATTCCTTTTCAATCCTGTCGTAAGCCTCAATAGCCTTTTCGTTTTGATTACTTTTTTCGAAAGCAAGCCCAGCTTTCATTAGGTAGGACGGCGTAAAATATTTGTTCGACTTATAATCGGCCGCTTTGGTATAGTATTTTGCCGCATCTTCGAAATTGTTCTCTTCCATGTAGCTATCTCCGATCAGGCTATACGCACGCGCCTGGACCAACAAGTCGTTCGAATCGAAATCTTTGAGATACAATCTTGCCAATTCGAATTGACCAAGTTTAAGATAGCTCGCTCCCGCATAGAAAGCGGCAAGATTTCCGGCTTCGGTCATTTTGTAGTCCTCGACAATTTGTTTGAAACCGAGGTTATTGCCATCGCCTTCCAAAGCCAGGTTCAGGCTGTCGGCTTCGAAGTAATATACCGCCTGGAACATAGCCGTTTGTGCTTCGGTGTTCTGATTGTCGATGTAGTATCTGTAGCCAAAATATCCACCTACAACAAGCGCAATAACAACAGCAACGCCGAGGATCGTCTTGGGATGTCTTTCCATCCAGGTCTCAGCACCTTGAAGTTTCTCAGCGAGCGCTTCCGGACTTTCTAAAATTTCTGTTTTTGGTTCAACCTTCTTAGCCATGGTAAATTAAAAATTGAATCCTCCATAACATGGAGTGGGGCGCAAAACTACAAATTTGATCGGTGTAAACAAAGAAAAGAAAACCCTCAGAATGTGAGGGTTTTTAATGTCGCTTAATCAGTGATATATGGATAATCCTGCTGCGCGTAAATGTCCTTCAGGGCTTCGGATGGATCCGGGTATTTCGACTCTTCCGCAAATTTCACGCTCTCTTCAACAATAGCGCTTATTTTATCGTCAATCGCCTGTAGATCTTTTTCAGTTGCGACTTTCTTCCCGAGGATTGTTGTCCTCACTACCT
>CBHTUB010000404.1:0-5635 GCA_966095595.1 uncultured Chryseosolibacter sp.
ATGTTCTGAGCGGTTCCCTTTTCAACGACACCTTCGAGCAAAAGCTTGAGCTTGTCCAGGGTCTTGCCCGAGCAGATCTTGCTGTTCAGAACTTCGGTCTCGAAAGAGTCGAACTCCTCGTCGGCATGCTTTATACCCTTCACGAAGATCGGTTTGATCATCTCTCCGTTGTTGGCCACCGCGTTGTACAACGCCAGCGTATGAAGTGGCGTGATCTCGAAGCCGTATCCGTAAGCCATCCAGGGTAACGAGATACCACTCCATCCCTTGTCACCAGGACGTTTGATCTTGGGCATCGGCTCTCCGACAATCTGCAAACCGAGCGGCTTCGACAGCTTGAGCTTATCGACATAGTCGACAAACTTTTCAGGTTTCAGACCGAAGTGCTTATCGACAAGTTTTGCCATCGCCACGTTCGAAGAATGTTCGAATGCCTTTTGAACGGTTACTCTGCCCAGACCACCTTTTTCGTGATCACGAACGGTCTTGTTGTAGAACGTGTACTCGCCATTACCTGTATCGACGCTGTCCGTCAGTTCAACATTCGTGTCTTCAAGCAATGCGATCATGGTGACGAGCTTGAATGTCGATCCTGGCTCGAACAAGCCCGCAGCCGCGAAGTTGTACTTTTCATAAAAGTTACCGTTGCCATCTGTCCCGAGATTGGATATTGCCTTTACCTCGCCTGTCTCAACTTCCATCACGACCACCAGACCATCGTCCGCGTCGTGTGCTAACATTGCTTTATGCAAGGCGGTCTCCGCCACATCCTGTAAATTGATGTCGAGTGTTGTTTGAATATCCTGACCGTCGACAGCCTTTACATTGTTGGCATCGAAGATCGGTTTCCAGAAACCACCGGCAATTTTCTGATAATAGGCATAACCGTCCTGGCCGCCGAGCTCCTTGTTAAAGCTATACTCGAGGCCCACGCCTTTATCGTTTTCATTGACAAAACCAATGGTACGTCTGCTGAGATTGGAGAATGGCCTGTAGCGGATGTCTACCTTCTCGAAGATCGCGCCCCCACGGAGTCTTCCTTCCCTGAAGATCGGCCAGTTCATCATTTTCTTCTTATCCTGGTAATCGATCTGCTTTCTGTTCAGAATGATATATTGCTTACCCGTTTCACGCGCATCGATCAACATCCGGCGGTAGTCCTTTACGGATTTATCCTTAAAAAATGTTGCCAGATGCCACGCCAGCGAATCGACACCGTCCTTGAATACTTCCGCTTTCGGAATGGTCGCATCGAAAGCGATCTTGTAGAATGGCAGGGAGGTTGCCAGCAGACTTCCGTTATCAGAATAGACGTTGCCACGCGTGGCTTTCACCCGCTTGTAATCGAAAGAAATTCTTTCGCCCATGGCCGCCCACTTTTCTCCTTCAACAAACTGAATATGGCTGATCTTCACTATAACTGCTACAGCGAACAGCAGCACAAATAAAAATGCTACCCTAACTCTTAATAATATCGACTTCTTAATATTCACCTTCTTCTACTACTATCTTAAATGGAGGGGTTAAACTTTCCTCCAATCCATAACTTTTTACTTTTCTTGCCACTTCCGACTGCTTACTGGAGAACATCAGGTCCGCTTTCAATGTCGTATAGTCGGCTCTGAGATCCTCGACTTCAGCCTGTATGTTATTGATCTTTCTCACCGTCTTTTCCGAATAGTGCGTATTGCCAATGTAGATCAGGCCGAGGATCATGACGAAAAGAATTTTTGGAACATATTGAACGGGAAAACCGGCTTCGAAATAACTCTCGAGCTTCAGCTTCTTCTCGATCCCTGAAAACACACTCGACCCGCCCGATGGAGCGGTTCTTGCCGTCTGGGTACCTACCTTGAATTTGTTCTCGCTCATATCTCTTTCAGTTCTTGTCCTTTAATCGCACCGCTACTCTCAGTTTCGCGCTTCGTGCTCTTTTGTTCCTTTCAATTTCTTCTTCCGTTGGCTCTATCGGTTTTCGAGTCACCGCCTCAAATGGCTTGATCTCGTTCCCATAAAAATCCTTTTCAACTTCACCGAACACCTTCCCCTTGTTGATGTAGTTCTTTACCATCCTGTCTTCGAGCGAGTGATACGACATGATCACCAGCCTCCCTCCTTCCACCATGACTTCGCCACATTGGTGCAAAAAATTTTCGAGCGCTTTCATCTCTTGATTTACTTCGATGCGCAACGCCTGAAACACCTGGGCGAAATATTTGTTCTCCTTTCCTCTCGGGGCAACGCTTTGCAAAACCTTCTTCAGATCTTCGGTCCGTGCAAACTTGTTGTTCACCCTTGCCGTCACGATCAGTTTAGCAACCGTCTTTGCATTCTTCAATTCACCGTACATTCCGAAGATCTTGTGCAGCTCTTCTTCTGAATAATCGTTCAGCAGGTCTGCCGCGGTTTGTCCCGATGATTTGTCCATCCGCATATCGAGCGGACCGTCAAACCGTGTCGAGAAACCACGTTCCGGTGAATCGATCTGGTGTGAAGAGATCCCGAGGTCGGCGAGAATCCCATTGACTTTACTCACTCCATTCAACTTCAGATACCTTTTCAGATACATGAAGTTGGTGTGACAAAATGTAAAAGAACGACTATGTATTTTTTCTGCTTCCTTCCGGGCATCGTCATCCTGGTCAAAAGCGATCAATCTTCCTTCCCTTATCCGTTCCAGTATCGCCAGGCTATGGCCACCCCCACCAAACGTAGCATCGACATAAATGCCCTGAGGGTTTATTTCAAGGGCGTCGATACATTCGGGCAGCATCACTGGAAGGTGGTACATCTGTTTTGGCTTCAAGCTGCAGGCTTTAGGCTGCAAGCATGTGGAACATCATAATTTTTCAATGAACTTTGTTATCATCTTCTGCTCTTGCTCAACAAGCGTAATTAGTTCCATGATCTTTTCTTCCTTCACCCACCTCCGCCTCTGCACAACCAGAGCATGCGTTTCCAATTCAAATGCGGATGCTAACGCTATCTCAACAAACCGGAGATAATCCTTCTGACTTCTTTTTGCGCTTCCCTCTGCGATGTTGGATGGAATCGCAGTAGCGCTTCGTGTCATCTGAGACCTCAATCCAAATCTCTCCTCGTCTGGAAGCATTGCTACGATATCGTAAACTTTGTCGACGATATCCATACCCAGTTGCCAAATCAGCAACTTCTTAAAGTTTCTCATGGTCTTAGTTATTATTTAGAGTTTATCAGACCCAAATGCCTGAAGCTTGCAGCCTGTAGCCTGAAGCTCATTCACAGTCTAACTCACCTCCACACCGCTCACCCGAACTCACCTACTCATTCAAATACTTCTCCGCCAGCTTTGACAACTCACCGGGATCCTGGATCAAATGCTTCTCATAGATGGTTGGATTCCATATTTCAACTTTATTGCCCGTCCCTACCAGTATCGCGTCCTTCTCGATCTGAGCATAGGTCAACATGTTTTTGGGGATCAGAAATCGCCCGTTGTTGTCCAACTCGACCGTAACAACTCCCGAGAGAAAGTTGCGCTGCAGTTTTCTGTACTCTTCGTTGAATTCGTTTAATCCGGAAATTTTTGAGAAGACTTTCTTGAACTCCACCATTGGGTAAACAATGAGGCATTGCTCGAAACCCCGGCGTATCACAAGCTCTTCGCCCCCGGATTCCGGAAGCTGAGCCTTGATCCGCGCTGGAAGAACGAGTCTCCCCTTCGGGTCAAGCTTACACTCATATTCACTGGTGAAGAAAGTCATAGACGTAGTGGTTGTCTTTTCCTCCTAAGCAAACATAACAATTTTGTTCCACTTCCAACCACTTTTACCCACTTTTTTGCATTTTTCAGCAAAAAGGCACAAAAAGACCCGAAAAGCCTTCAAATAGCAGATCAATCGGAAATAGTGATTAGAGGATAACTTTATTCGAACGGAGCTCCTCAATGTTTTTTGAGGAATAATTGAGACGTTCGGCCAACACCCTGTCGGTGTGCTGTCCCAGTGAAGGCGGTGGTAGAAAGTGGGAGGAAATTGGCACTTTGGGAGACCCGACAAAGTTTCTGAGACCCCTTAAAGCACCGTCAGCGAGCAATAACTCCTTTGCTTCGGGCTGATCAAAGACATCAGCGAGATTCCGGATAAGTCCTCCCGGTATCTTCTGATCGTTCAGCGCTTTGGCAAGCCCCTGAGATTGTTGCAGGCTTATCGCAGCAGAAAGTATTTCGTTGAGGGTCTCCCTGTTTGTGACCCGTTGAACATTGGTTGAAAACTTATCATCCTTCCAAACATCCAGTCCAAGAATTTCACACAGAGCCCTGAACTGCTTGTCATTGCCTACAGCCAGTAGCAACTCCTTTTTATCTTTTGTGAGGAACACATCGCCATAGGGCGCAATATTGGGATGGGCAGATCCATGCTTCGCGGGAACCATTCCTCCAACGAGGTAGTTCGTTGCCTGGTTAACGAGAGATGATATCGCAGCCTGTATCAACGACACGTCGACAAAGCTTCCCCTGCCGTGCTCATATCGTTCGATCAACGCAAGGAGTATTGCCTCTTTCAGCTGATGACCGGCGAGCACGTCGATAAGCGCCACCGGCATCTTTAGTGATCTACCGCCCGGCTCTCCATTCATGAACATAAAACCGGACTCCGCCTGGATAATGGCATCATATCCGACGTTGGGATTGTTGGGCCCGTAACCGGTGATCTGTCCGTAAATAAGACGCGGGTTGATCCTTGATAACGTGTCATAGTCAACATGCAGCTTTTCGGAATCTCCGGGTTTATAACTGGCAATAACGATGTCTGTACCTGAGACGAGGTCGTGTATTATTTTCTGACCCTGCGGTGAAGCCAGATCGATCGCGATGGATTGTTTTCCCCAATTGATGGAACAGAAGTAGGCAGACCTGTCGTCAGTTTTTTCGCCTGCTATTTTCCAGCTTCTCGTAACGTCGCCGCCATTGATATTCTCGACCTTGATGACTTCAGCTCCCAGCTCGGCGAAGAATTGTCCTACGCCCGGCCCGGCAAGCACCGAGGCAAGTTCAAGCACTTTCAGGTTTTTAAGAGCGGTCAACAGGGTAGCCGTTAATGTTGTATTTTAGGCGCCACAATTGTAAAGGTTTTTCTGAACTTTTATAGTGAAAGGTTTATTTAAGTTGCAATGAGAATTTTCCGCTTATCCTTCATCGTAGTTGTGCTGATCTCCGCCGGTTGCTCTGCCGACAAGTCCGAGAACGCCACACTGAGGCCCGGCACCTGGCGCGCTGTACTGGAACTCCAGGGCACCGAGCTGCCATTCAATTTCGAGGTGACTATGAAACCGGCGCATGATTACGACATCTACCTCCGGAATGCCGAAGAGCGTCTGCTACTGGATGAGGTGTCGATCACGGGCGACTCGGTCGATATCGCCCTGCATGTATTCGATGCAAACATCAAAGCCAAAATTATCGGTGACAGTCTGAGAGGCGTGTTCGTTAAAAATTACGAGAAGGATTACCGGATCCCGTTTCGCGCGGCGAGCGGTCAGTATTTCAGATTCAAGCAGGCGCAGAACGGTTCAACGGTTCCTGACTTTTCCGGTAAATACCAGGTTGTATTCACAAATGAATCCGACACTACCCAGGCGATCGGAATTTTCAAAC
>CBHTUB010000405.1:0-5619 GCA_966095595.1 uncultured Chryseosolibacter sp.
ACAACCCTGAACATTACACGGCGCGATACAATGCGGCGCCAACGCAACTGCTTCCCGTTATCACAAGCTCAGCGCCACAGGGACTGTCGTATTTCTATTGGGGTACATCGCCGGAGTGGTCGAAAAACAAGATGCTCAGCGAAAAGATCATCAATCTCAGAAATGAATACTTCGATGAGAAGCCGGCGCTGAAACGCGCGCTGAAGAAATCACGTTGCATCGTTCCGGCAGATGGCTTCTACGCCTGGAAAAAAGTAGGAAAGAAAACATCTATCCCGTACCGGTTCATTATGAACTCCAACGAGATCTTTTCCTTTGCGGGCCTGTGGGAAGAATTCGAAGATACGGACGGCAACGAGATGCACACTTTTTCCATCATCACGGTCCCTGCAAATGAAATGATCGGAAACATAACGGAGAGGATGCCGGTCGTGCTGCACCGCGAACAGGAACATGCCTGGCTCAACAAGGAAGCCTCAGAGGAAGAGCTCCTCGCGCTGCTAAAATTACCGGCTAAAAATGATATGAATTATTATCCTGTAGCTCCGATCATTTCAAACACGACTCAGGATCTGCCATCAATGATCATCCCCACGCCTCCCGCAGATCAACACGGGAACCTTACGTTGTTCGATTAGAAACCGTCATCATCATCCTCGGGCTTTTTCTCCTCTTCCTTAGGTTTTTCTGCCGGAATATCATCAGACTTTTTCTTCTTTTTCTTTTCCGGTTTTTCTGTCTGCTCAGGTGTTTCTTCCGCTACATCCTCCTGGGTTTCTCCATCTGTTTTGTTTCTCGAGAACAGTCCGCCCTTCTTCTTTCCCTTAGGCAGATCGGCTCTTCTTTCCGGCTCATTGGTCGCCGTAGTGTCGATGAAATCAAATTCTTCTTCGCCGGTAGGTACGTCCAGTTCTGCTGAATCGATGTCCGTTGTCTTGTCCTTTTTAAAGAGGCTCTTGAAGAATCCGAAGAAACCTTTCTTCTGCTTCTTCTTTTGTGCCGTGCTGGCATCTCCGCCTGCTTTGCCCTGTGTTTTTGCAAGGCGTACATCCGGCAGCACGAGATTTCTGCGCAGATACCACATGTAATTATCCTGCTCGGTGTTGAAACCGATCTCATCAACATAATAGGCAGGTTTCTGCCTTATATACCGCTGGTTGATCGAGTCATATTCCAGGCTGTCCGGCATGTTGTATTTCAAAACCCGGACTTCCCGGTCTTTGGAGATCACATAGGTACTATCCTCCCCTTCTTTGGCGGCCAGGGTGTCCGGTTCCGGCAAGTCGGGTATAAAAGTGCTGTCGATAATGGACCTGGCGGCGGCATCGAGCTCCGCCGTAATAACCGAGTCCTGGTTATTGCCGGATATCGAGTCCGGCACCGCAACCATCACCTTCTTCATGGGCACGGTCTGGAGGCTACGTACCTTTTTTTGGTACGACGTGTGCTCGGCAATCAAATACTTGTTTTTACTGGCCGTGTAGACCTTGGGAGTAGAATCCCCCACGAAATAGCTGAACTTCTTCCTGAGCTCCTCCTGGTCGTAAATAAAGGCACTCTGATAGGCAGGACACACCATTCTCTGGGTGCAGCTCGCCATAAGTACCAAAAAACCTACGAAAACGTAAATCGCCCTGGTCATGAAGGGGGTTAATAAGCAAAAATAGGCAAATTCACATATTAAACAGCAATTGGAGCTGCCGGATGTTGGAATTTATACCCCTTTTAACGTATTGGGAAGGGGTTTATTGGGTAGAGAGACGGCGGCGTTACCGGCCGTTGGGTATTGGCATTTTGCGCTGTGGAGAATTCGGCAAATTGGTTACAGGCAGTCATAACCTCGCGGAATCCATTTGTGATCCCTACAAAAACCGCTTCAGAATGATAAAAAGTACCCCCAATAGGAAGATGATAATGGATATCTTGTTTATACCATGCATCATCCGGATGTTGATGTTGGTCGGCCTCGATCCGTCATTCCTCCTGAAAAAATATCCTCCCACTTCACCGAGTGAAAAGAATTCCCGGATACCTTTTTTCCTTGACGCTCCCGTATTTTGATTTTCCATACTGCTAGCTATTTGGCCATTGACCGGAATTTATTGACTATTGACTACTTTCTACTGACTAACCGGTTCTATCCAGATCCCGTCCTCCCGGATGAGTCCTATTAGTTCATCAACAGCGTTTGCCGTCGGAACGTTTCGCTTTACCACTTCTTTTCCCCGGTACAATGTGATCCGTCCCGGGCCCGAACCGACATATCCATAATCGGCATCAGCCATTTCGCCAGGGCCATTCACAATACATCCCATGATCCCGATCTTCACCCCCTTCAGGTGGTAGGTTCTCGATCTGATCTTCGCCGTCGTTTCCTGCAAGTCGAACAATGTTCGGCCGCATGATGGACATGAAATGTATTCCGTCTTCGAGATCCTTGTTCGCGTGGCCTGAAGAATATTGAATGCCGTGGCGTTCACAAGCTTGTCGCCACCGCAGTTTTCCGCAGCGAGAAAGACACCGTCACCAAGTCCATCTACCAGCAGACCGCCGAGGTCGGTGGCGCTGAATAATTGGAAACGATCCGGCGAAAGGTCCCTGTAGGCACGCCCGATGACCACCGGGACCTGGCAGTTCTGGTTCAGCAACTCGACGAACATTCTGCGTTGCTCGGGCATTCCATGCTCATTGTGGGTGTCCATGATCAAAACCGCAGTCTTGTCGGTCTTGAGTTTCGCGATCAGCTCAGAGGTCAGGTCATCGATGAGACAATAAATAAAATTCAGGCTACCCGATCTCTCGCTGTTCTGCAGGTATTCATCCGCTTTCAAAAAGGGATATACCCGGGCTGCTTGCCTGTGCTCCAGCCATGTGCGATAGTTATAGATCAATCCCAACGTTCCCGGAATATCGAAGTCCGCGACCTGATCTCCAGTAAGCACATAGTCGCACGCAAGGTCACTGATATTCCATTTATCAAGGTTGACAGCGTAATGGTATCCGACGGCAAACAAGGACGCCGGCGTTATCTTATCCCTGCCCGACAGGTCAGCGATCACTCTGGGCACCTGATGGCCACCGATGTTCTGCACTTCGTTCGTAACCCGCCTCGTATAGGCGAATGGATCGATCGGATAACTTTCAATGGGAGGAATAGCCTTGTGGCCACTGCGGTTCGTATATCGGTCAGCAAGTATCTGTGCGACGGGCACTTCAGCCTCGGGTTCCTCTGTCAACGATACACGTATCGTATCGCCGAGTCCATCTTCGAGCAGGGTACCGATTCCCACCGATGACTTGATCCTTCCATCTTCACCGTCTCCGGCTTCGGTAACTCCCAGGTGCAACGGATAGGGTTTGAATCCTTCTTCGTCAAGCTTCTGAACCAGTAGCCTATATGCCTGCACCATCACTTGAGGATTGCTCGACTTCATCGAAAGCACGATGTCGTAGTACTGAAGGTCTTCGCAGATCCTGAGAAATTCAAGTGCACTTTCCACCATACCGAGCGGGGTGTCGCCATAACGGCTCATGATACGATCGGAAAGGCTGCCGTGATTCGTTCCGATACGCATAGCGGTGCCGTGCTCCTTGCAGATCTTGACCAATGGCGTGAACTTCTGACGGATCCGGTTCAGCTCTGCTTCGTATGCTGCGTCGGTATATTCGATTTCTTCAAATCTCTTTTTATCGGCATAGTTCCCCGGATTGATCCGAACTTTCTCAACGATTCGGGCGGCGAGCTCTGCAGCGTTCGGTGTAAAATGTATGTCTGCTACGAGTGGAACGTTGTAACCTTGTTTTCTGAGTTGGTCTTTGATAACCTGAAGATTCTGCGCTTCCTTCACACTGGGGGCCGTGATCCGCACGTATTCACACCCTGCTTCCACCATCCTGATGATTTGTTCGACGGAGCCTTTGGTGTCCATGGTATCGACGGTTGTCATCGACTGGATCCGGATGGGATTATTGCCGCCCATCGGAACGTCACCGATCTTTACTTCGATGGTCTTTCTCCTGCTGTATTGAACGAGGCTGTTACAGTATTGTCTGACGGTCTGGATCTGAGAATTCACAGAAAAATCTTTACGCAAAATTAACCTTAAAACGGCGATTTTGTTCCCCGTCCGGCGATTTTCCTGGCTACTTAAATATCCCCTAACTGCGGCCGGATGATGATTTCCTCTACGACGCTTCTTTTGGAAAGCGAAAAGGCGTTATAGACACATTCGGCCACGTCCTCTACAGTCATAAATCGTTCATCGGGCAGATCGGCACCTTCCCAGCTTCGGGTCTTTGTTGCTCCGGGCATAACGGCGGTGACGCGAATATTGAATGGCATGAGCTCTTCGCGAAGGCATTTGGAAAATCCCAGCATGGCAAATTTCGAGATGGCATAGGATCCGCCATTTGCGTAGGCCTTGATACTGGCGATCGAGCACATATTGAAAATATGTCCGTCTTTTTTTTGTTTCATTACGGCGGCAATGCCGCGGGTGGTGTGATAGGCGCTGTACAGATTGGCGTTGATCATACTTTCGAGGGTTCCCTCCTCTTCTGTGGTGATCGATCCGGGAAGAAAATAGCCAGCGTTGTTGACCAGAACGTCCACATGGCGTTCCAGGCTCAGCACGAAGCTGGCAAATTTTCGGGCCTCCTCCTTCGACGACATATCCGCCACACTGAAAAATGTGCTGGCCCCGGATTTCTGAAGTTGGGCACTCAGTTCTTCAAGCTCTTTTTTGTTTCGGGCACAGGTGGCGACGTCAAAGTTTTCCCTGGCAAATCGTTCGATGATTGCCCTGCCGATGCCTTTTGTGCCTCCCGTTACCACTATTAATTTCCGCATTGCTGATGTTCTTTTTTTTGAAGTATCTTTAGCAATTTAACAATAGCAGAGATTATCACGACATGATCAGCGAGATCGGACGGTACTTTATCTTTATTGGCCACCTGTTTACCAATCGGGAATCATTCAAGACATATTACAGGCTTACGCTGGATGAAGCCGTCAGCATCGGTATCGGATCGTTGTTCCTCGTTGCCCTGGTATCGACCTTTATGGGAGCCGTGACGACCGTGCAAACTGCGTTCAACATGGTGAGTCCGTTGATCCCCGATTTCGTGATCTCACAGGTTGTACGCGAGATGACCGTGCTGGAACTCGCACCCACCATCATCGCCGTGATCTTCGCCGGCAAGGTTGGGTCGGCAATGGCCGGCGGATTGGGCACCATGCGGATCACCGAACAGATCGATGCACTTGAAGTGATGGGTATCAACTCGGTTTCGTATCTCGTGCTTCCGAAGATCATCGCTTCGATGCTGATGTATCCCCTCCTTGTGATTGTAGCTGGCGTGTGCGCGCTTGTCGGCGGATACCTCGTTGGCACAATTACAGGCGTCATCACTCCTACCGACTACACTTACGGGCTGCGTTACAGCTTTAACGAGTTTACCATAACTTTTGCGTTGATCAAGTCAGTGGTCTTTGCATTTCTCGTCGCCTCGATATCTTCCTTCAAGGGATACTATACCCAGGGCGGTGCGCTCGAAGTGGGGATATCCAGTACACAGGCTGTGACCAATAGTGTGATCGCCGTACTTTTGGCTGACTAT
>CBHTUB010000406.1:0-5600 GCA_966095595.1 uncultured Chryseosolibacter sp.
CCTGAAAAAAATTGTAATACTCTGCCGTCTCACCTATTCCGTGCAAAAATGCGCGGTCGTTGCAATTCATAAATTGTACATCGACCAGATGATGCCGAGCCATCATAGATTCGTGCTGATCGTTGTCAGGGAGTACGGGAGTGTGATGATCGTGAGCGGCTGAGTAATCGCTGAACAAATAACGGAAACCGTTTTGCCTCAGCGTCATGTTTCCGCCCGGAATCGTGGCAGCAAATCTCACAGCATTATCCCATTGATTTTTGTTGGGGATGAAGCTGACTGATCTTTTCTGAGCTTGAGCCGATACGACAACAAACAGGAACAGGCAAAGGTAATTCCTGAAAAGCAAGGTCATAGGTTAAAATGTTAGCAGGCTCTGAAGAGCAAGATAAGAATTTGAGATGTAAGCGGTAAGCTTTAAGCTGTAAGTTTTTCGGTGACCTTGTCACGGACAGGTCATAGTGTGACTACAGCTTATTGCGTATCGCTTATAGCTCTTATCAGCTTTCCTTTCTCAACACTTGCAATGGTGGGGTGTTGATCACTTTCCTCGAATTCAGCCACCCGATGAGCATGGTAAGCACGACCACACCGATGGTAATGATGGCGAGCTCGAGCCAGTCGAAATCGAACGTGATCTCAAAGAAGAAAGTGGCCAGTGCCCAACCGCCGACGAGGGACAGAAACAGACCTGTTAAAGCTGAAAAAAGCCCCAGATATCCATATTCGACTAACGTAATTTGGGTGATCTGATTCGTTCGTGCTCCTACCGTTCTCAGCAACACGTTCTCCTTCATCCGGACAAACCTGGAATTGATCACGGCGCCCGCAAGAACCACAAGTCCCGTGATCATACTGAAAAGAGCCAGGAACCTCACGACAAGTCCAAGCTTGTTGAAGAGCTGGTTGACTGTGCTGAGGATCAATCTCAAGTCGATCAGGGAGACGTTAGGAAATTGCAGTACCAATTGCTGCTGGAACCGATTGGCTTGTTGCTGGTCATTGATGCGTGTAGCGGTAACGTAAAACTGCGGTGCATACTCCAGCACGCCGGTGGGGAATACAAAAATAAAATTCGGAGGGTCCTTAGGCCAATCGACTTTCCGGATACCGGATATCCGTGCCTGTATCGGTACGCCCTGCACATCGAAGAGGATAGAATCGCCGACTGTTACGCCAAGCGTTTCTTCCATTCCTTCGGAAATAGTTACCCATACGGAGTCGGGTCCTTCCGCCTTGTGCTGAACTTCGCCCTTTATAAGCTCTTCCGATCGGGTGATCGTGTCGCGGTACGTTACACGGTATTCGCGCATCAATGCCCAGTTCGGAATGTCGTCGAGCGTATCTTTTTGAAGCGCCTCAACCGTTTTGCCCTTGATCTGATCGATGCGGCATGTCACGATCGAGACCACCTGATTGGACTTGAGACGATTGTCAGCCATCAGTTTTAAGACGCCGTCCTTTTGTTCGGGCTGAATGTCGAAGAGGATCGTGTTCGACTGATTCTCCTGGTCTGTGAACTCCACTTGTCCGAGAATGCTTTGTTCGACGATGTTCAACGTCGAGATAATAAATGCGCCCAGGCCGATGGTCACCATCAGGACCCTCGTCTGATTGTTGGGGCGAAACAGATTCGACAATGCGTGCCGCCACAGAAATCCCGCCCGATGCGGAAAAAATCTCCTTACCAGATTGAGCAGCACATAGGCAACCAGCGCCAGAATACCCAGAGCGGCGAGGAGACCGCCAAAGAAGTACAAGCCCGTGAAAATGCTCTTTGTCTGAAACCACGCAAAGGCTACGGGAAATATGGCAATAAGGATGATCGCCGTAATTCTTGTCTTTGAAAAAACACGCTCGGTCTTGAAGTCTGTGCGCAACACCGTCAGCGGAGGAACAAACCTGATGGACACCAATGGCAGGATCGAAAACAAGACGGAGATAACCGCACCGATCAGAAGTCCCATTCCCATGGATTGCCACGAGACTATTGAAGATATGGAAAATGGAACCACTCCCTCGAGGAACAGCGGAATGATGTTTTGAATGGCAAAACCGAGAAGTGTCCCAACGATACTCCCGGCAATTCCGATCATGAAAACCTGAATAAAGAAAATGTTGAAGGCCTGCCATCCTGACGATCCGATGCAGCGCAACACGGCGACTTCTTCTCTCTTCTCGCGGGCGTAGATATGAACGGCACTGGCAATGCCGAGACATCCAAGGATCAGCGAGACAAAAGCAAGGAGTGAGAAAAAACGATAGATAGAATTAAATCCTTCACCGAGGCCTTCCTTTCTTCCTTCAACCGTCTCGTAAGAATAACCGTTCTTGCGAATGAGTGGTTTGAGTTCGGCGAGTGTTTCTTCGGTATGCTGATCCGATCGCGTCTTGATGTATTGTTTGTAGTTCACACGGCTTCCGAACTGCACCAGCCGGGTCGAGTCGAGGTGTTGCATGGGGATATAGACCGATGGCGTAAATGTAGCCATAAGGCCTCCTCCTCCGGGAAATTTCGTCACCACACCGGCAACCTTGAAAACGGAGTTCCCCACACGCAATGAATCGCCGGTGCTGACGTCGAATTGGCTTGCGAGTGTCTCATCCAGCAAGGCAACTTGTTGCTCCTTCATCTTGTCGAAAGCTTCAGCAGGCTTTGTTTCGATCTTGCCGTAGAATGGAAAGTCGCCCTTCAATGCGACAAGCCGGATCAGCCGCGACTGGTTGTTGTGCAGGAACAGCACCATTGATGCCATGTCAGCCTGCGATGCCTGGGGCAGATCAAGCGAGTCAAAATACTGCTGGAGCTCCGGTGAAAATTTCCGTTCGCCGTTGATGACGAGGTCTGCTCCGAGAAGCTCCTTGGCGTTGGTGTTGATGTCGTACTGCAGGGCGTTGTTCATCGAGTCAAGCGCTACCACGGCGGCGATGCCGGCGATGACCGACGACATAAAAAGGAACAATCGGGAGAAATTATGCCGGGCATCACGCCATGCCATTTTCCATACCCAGCGATCGGTGAGGATCGATTTCTTTTTTCGCTTGACCTTGATAATGTATTCTACCATGACATCATTTATTCATGGTTGCACTGCTGAACACATCTTCGATGAGGTTGCCAGCCCGCATTTTAAGGATGCGATTTGTCATCTGGGCAAGCTCCAGATTATGCGTCACAAGGATCAGCGTAGTTCCCTGCTCTTTGTTCATACCGAAGAGCAGCTCCGTAACATGGTTTGCATTGTCACCGTCCAGGTTCCCGGTTGGCTCGTCAGCAAAAAGTATTTTCGGGTCGGTGATGAAGGCACGCGCCATGGCGACACGCTGCTGTTCACCGCCTGAAAGCTGGGATGGATAATGATTCAGGCGAGCCTCCAGTCCTACCCTTTTCAGCAATTCCTTCGCTTTTGGTAAAACATTCCTCTCACCGCGAAGCTCCAGCGGAACCATTACGTTTTCGAGCGCTGTTAGTGTAGAGAGAAGCTGAAAATTCTGGAATACAAATCCAACGTATTGATTTCGGATGTAGGCACGGTCGTCTTCGCTCATCGCATTCAACTTGAATCCCATGAGTGATACGGTGCCGCGGGTGGGCACATCGAGGCCTGCACATAAGCCAAGAAGCGTTGTCTTTCCACTGCCGGAAGGCCCTATTATCGAAACCGACTGACCGGCGGCAACGGAAAAACTCAGGTTGTTCAAAACCGTCAGCTCGTGGTCAGCGGAAGTATAGATTTTCGACAAATTTTCGGCCTCTAGTACATTTGACATGGTTTTTGATTAGTTCGTAACTTTTTTAAGCGTATTACAGTTAAAATTGTTTCAGGGACCAGTAAAAGTTAACCTATACCACCATGGTCGCAAAGACGCTTTTATTTATTTCAATGGCGTTGCTGTTTCGTGCAACGGAGACTCCAAAAGTCATTATGTTTTTTGGCGACAGCCTTACTGCCGGCTATGGCTTGTCCACAAAAGAAGCATTTCCCGCCTTGATTGAAAAAAAATTGCAGAAAAATGGCAAGTCAGCAAAGGTTGTAAATGCCGGTCTGAGCGGCGAAACTACCGCCGGGGGCCTTTCGCGTATCGACTGGATCCTTCGTCAGCCAATCGACATTTTCGTGCTGGAACTTGGCGCCAATGACGGATTGCGCGGCCTGCCTGTGGAACAGACCCAGAAGAACCTCGAGTCGATCATTCAGAAGGTAAAGAAGAAGTATCCCAATGCAAAGATCGTTATCGCGGGGATGATGGTTCCACCCAATATGGGAACTGATTATACCACAAAGTTCGGGAAGATATTCCCGGCAGTGGCACAAAAGCATAAGGCAACACTGATACCGTTCCTTTTACAGGACGTTGCAGGACAAGAAAAGTTAAACCAGTCCGACGGAATCCATCCGAACATTGAAGGTCACAAGATCGTGGCCAATAACATCTACAAATTTCTGGAACCTCTGGTCGATTGACCGTGTAGCGGTGCCGTTGCAGTCGCCTTTTGTCTCTATGGAAAAGGGGTCGGCATGACACAAAAGAAAAAGCACTCGCAACGTCCTTGCAAGTGCTTTAATAACTAAGACCCTCTCTAAGGGATTCACCAAGGTAGACATTTTTCCTTCTTCGTAGCAAACCGCCCCGGGCTTTTTTTTGCCAGATGTTTGCAAATGGTCTAAAAAACCGGGTTTCCGGTGCTTTTTCTACCGTCGTCGGTTTAACACTTCGTCACTGAAAGCTTCCGGTTAAAAAAGAAAAAGAGGGCAAGCTTACGGGCATACCCTCTTTCCGGTGTAGCTGGCTTTCAGATCACCTGAAGGCCAAGCTATATATGTTTATATCTAGTCACGCGCCATTCTAACAAAAGCGTGCCCGGTCATTCCACCACGATCCGGGACAGGTGCAACGTAGACCCACCCTTCACCTTTACAATGTAAAGCCCGGCCCTCAGTTTCGAAGACAATTCTATAGACAGGCGATTGTCATCATCGCCGAACGTCGTCGTAGACTCGTAAACTTTGTTACCACTCATATCAGTAACGGTGATAAAGTAAGTTTCATCTTTCGAGGGCTTCTCAGGCAATGCAAGTCTCAGCGTTCGTCCATCTGAAGGGTTCGGACTGATCTTCATCGGATGTACCTTCAGAGTCGTTTCCTGGGTTGTTGTGGCAATGCGACCTCCCGTTGCAACGTCTCCGCAGATGATACCGCGTCCGTTCGTGCCCAGATATACTCGGCCATATACCCGTGGATCGCCCGTGATGGTCTTGCCTGTCCAGGCATATTGGTGGGCATTGTCGTTTATTCTGACCCACGTAACCCCTTCGTTGTCCGACCTGTAGATACCGCGTATCCCGCCCACCTCAGCACTCGAATAGATCGCCGGATAGGTTTGTCCTGTTGCCGCCTTTCCAAAACCTATATTGTCAGCTTCGGTAACACCTGTCACAGCCGTAAAGCTTGATCCTGAGCTTGTCGATCGCAACATTCCACCAGTGAAAGCCGCGGCCCAGATGTGACCTTCTTTTCCCGCCACTGCCTTGAATTGTATAGTCGGAGGAAGGCCAGTTGCAGCGTATCGTTACTGATGTTGGCACAATAGCGTTGTA
>CBHTUB010000407.1:0-5597 GCA_966095595.1 uncultured Chryseosolibacter sp.
AATGTCGATTTGATATCGGGACATCCCTTGTATCGAAATGGGTGCCGTATGCTACCTTGTTAAATTTCAGGACACTTAAAAATTCAAACAGTCTCCCTGATAAAGGATTAAAGATGTAGGCATTCCCCACTTTGCGACTTTCCGAACACAGTTTTTCCAATTGGGGTACGATATATTGTTTGTCGGTGAGTTCATTGGCGAAAATTGTCACAATAGCATTCATGGAACACTTTTCATAAAAGATGAAAAAAAATATGCCGGTAGTTTAAAATTTCTTCAGAAGATATTAAACAGAATTCAGGATTGTCTTCTTGATAAGCCTCAGCTTTACATACATCGGATCATCGTAGATTGCGACAAGGAGTTGAATGGTTTCGATCTCATCCAACAAGATGACTGTGTCCTTTAGAGTTTTTCCGTAGAGCGTTTCAGGTTTAAGCCCGATCAGCTTCAGATCGCCATCGCCGCGAAAATTTGCAATGCCGCAGGGAATAGCTTCGGGCATGCCCTTGACCTTGAGCAGTACTGCATTTCCGTTCTTTAATGCATGTATTACTGCGGCTTCAATATCGTGGCGACCGTTGATCATTCTTTAAGCATAACTAAAATTAAATGCGTGGTCCGGAAAACGAAGCAGCCGAAAATAAAAAAATAATCGGCTTTTCTATGCACAGTGGCGAAGTTGATTAGGCTTATGAATGTACCCGTCCGGCTTTAGGCCGAGGCTTTCGACGTAAGTTTGTGTCTGCGACGATGTTGTCAAAATGATGACAGGAATCTGCGATCGCTGCGGGTCGGCTTTGATACGCTTCAGAATGTCAATGCCGTCAACTTTCGGCAAGATCAAGTCGAGCAACACCAATCTTATGTTTTTTCCCTCGTCGGAAAATAGAAAGTCCATCGCAGCCTGGCCATCATCGAAGTGGTGAATATGTGCATCGAGATGCTTTCGCAGGATTGACATGATCAAGGTTGCCTTGTCCTCGTCGTCTTCAATCAGCACAATGTTGTCTCCCTCTAACATACCCCCATCTCTTACCCCTGCACAAAAAAGAAATTGACGTACAGGCAATGCTTCCTGTAAAACACCTGCACATGTGAACCTCTTTTGTGATGAAACAAAACTGTGCCGGGACTTCTATGCGCTGATCATCGTATCCGTTCGATGGAGGCAAAGTTCAGAAGCGGCTGTACCTCGTAGTGAAAGTAAGGCTGATATCCGTTGAAAGGTTTATCGATCTCGAATTGCATGATGCCGGAAAGGTCGTTGATCGCGATCATGCGGTGGTTAACGTCATCCGTGAGCAAAACACCGTTTTCAGTGACGTGGAACACGGACATGAAATTCATCCCCCACATTTCACCCAGCATTCTGTATCGTATGCAGATGTCAGGTCTCGAACCGTGAAGGTGGACGAGAAGACGTTTGAGCTCAATGACAGAAACCAGACTCCGGACTGTGTTCATCAGTCGTGATATTAGAAAAATGATCCAACTCAAAAAAAGCGTGCCCGCGAAATAAGTTTTCGGAGTGACGATGAGGTTACTTTTTCTTATTATTCTTCAGCCCATTGAAGAATTTCACCCAGTTGAATGGATTGAGAAAAGGATTGGTAACGGGCATGTACTTGTCGTTCTGGGTGGCTGCCCATTGATCGAGATAATATTTCTGATTTTGCGGTCCGCTCATCGGCGTCGTCTTGATCATGAGCGCGAGAAGCTCGGCATTAACGTTACGCTGATCGATCTTGGGATCGGGAAGATTGAGCGCCAGGATCGCTTCCTTGAAAACTTCCTCGGTCGGGTATGGAACGATCTCGATCTCTTTCAGATACGTCACGTCCTGTACCATGGAAACAATGATGGTCTCGTATTCATTGGCATTCTGAGGCACGATGTAGTACTGTGTGCGATAGCCTACCGAGCTTACCACGATGCTGTCGCCTACGACCACTGGCATCGAAAAAAAGCCGACATGGTTTGTAGCGGTTCCGCGGCCAGCCTTTGGAACATAAACATAAACGCCTGGCACAGGACCCTGCGTAGTATCGATGACAACACCCGATAACTGGATCACCCGTTTTTGTTGCTGAGCAGCAGAATCAAATGAAACCGATGACAGGATGAGCAGCAGGACCGCTGAGATGATGAGGTGTCTATAAAACGAAAACTTCACTTACCCGTACTTTAAAGTATTTCAAATATATAAAATAAGCTCCAAAACGCTTGAAGTTAAGTAATTTCGGGCGCTAATAAGGTAGATGTAAAATGCGTCTGAAAAGTTTCAATTTGATGCTCGGTTCGCAGATTTTTAAGGCCTGCGCTGATGAATCGCGGCTTCGAATACTGCACCTGATCTTCGAAAACGGCGAAATGTGCATCTCCGACCTCGAAAAGATCCTCGACTTTACGCAGACCAAGACCTCCCGACACCTCATTTATCTCAAGAATTCCGGCATTTTATCGTTCCGGCGGTATAATCACTGGGTTTTTTACCAGATTAAAGACGAGGTTTATGAAATTCTTAAGCAGATTTTTCAGTTCTTAAGAAAGGATCAGCAATTGCAGAAAGACCAGCAGCTATATCAAACCCTGCGATCCAATCGCGAACTGGCCGTAAATAAGGTTCAGATCGAAGCCTGGCAAAAGAAAACCATACACGATGACCGTCATTCAACAGCAAAAAAAATATAAACACATATTTTTCGACCTCGATCACACCCTCTGGGATTACGAAAGAAACGCCGAGGAAACGCTGGCCGACCTTTTTCGCACCCACAAGCTGCAGGAGAAGGGCATCCCGGATGCATCCAGCCTGTACCAGAAATTTCGATCCGTGAACATCGCGCTATGGGACCTCTATGATCGGAACCTCGTGGATCAAAATTATATACGGACCCAGCGATTCAGGCAAATACTGGATCACTTTGGCGCCTACGAGGAAGAGCTCAGCGAAACGTTGTCGTGCGAGTATCTGGATAGTTGTCCGAAGAAGGCGAACCTCATTCCACATGCGGAACAGATCCTTGAATATCTGCGATCAAAATACTCGATGACGGTCGTGACAAACGGTTTCGAGGAGATACAGCACGTGAAGCTTACTTCCGGAAATCTTCATCGTTTTTTTGATCATATCGTGACGTCGCAAAAAGCCGGGCACAGAAAGCCATCTGAAAAGATCTTCGAGTTTGCCTTGTCGCTCAACAGCGCACAATGCTGCGATGCGGTGATGATCGGTGACAACCTTGTAACCGACATCGGAGGCGCCAGGGCAGCACGAATAGACACGATCTTTCTCAATCGCGATAAAATTACATATACCGACAAGGTGGACTATGAAATATCCTGCCTCTCGGAGCTCACCAATATTTTGTGATTTCGTTACATTTGCCGTCTCAAAACATTAACCTGATATCTGATTATGCCGAAAGGAGTTTTCAACGTACCATTTCCGAAAAACGAACCGGTTTATAGCTATGCTCCGGGTAGCAAGGAACGCCAGCTTTTGAAGAAAGCCCTGGAAGAAGCGCGTTCGAAGGAACTCGATATCCCGATGTATATCGGAGGGCAGGAGATCCGTTCAGGGAAGAAAAGGAAGCTTAGTCCGCCGCACGATCATCAGCATGTTTTGGGATACTACCACGAAGGTGACAAGGACCACGTGGCCCAGGCCGTACAGGCTTCATTGAATGCAAAGGAGCTTTGGACGAACCTCGGCTGGGAACATCGCGCAAGTATATTTCTAAAAGCAGCCGAGTTGTTGGCAGGTCCGTACAGATATGCCATCAATGCTGCAACCATGCTGGGACAGTCGAAAAATGCGTTTCAGGCCGAGATCGATTCGGCCTGCGAGCTGATCGACTTTCTGAGATTCAATGTGTACTTCATGCAGGAGATCTATCGCGATCAGCCTTCATCATCTCCAGGCGTGTGGAACAGGATCGAGTATCGTCCGCTGGAAGGATTTGTATTTGCCCTTACACCATTCAATTTTACGGCAATTGCCGGAAATCTGCCGACCAGCGCTGCGATGATGGGGAACACCGTAGTCTGGAAACCGGCAAACTCACAGATCTATGCTGCAAACGTGATCATGCAGGTGCTGATCAAGGCCGGCCTTCCTGCAGGTGTCATCAACCTGGTGTATTGTGACGGACCGACTGTCGGAGATGTTGTGTTCAACCACCGTGACTTCGCAGGGATCCACTTTACGGGAAGTACGGGCGTGTTCCAGAACATGTGGAAAACGATCGGTAACAACATCCACAAATACAAATCATATCCGCGTATCGTCGGCGAGACCGGAGGAAAAGATTACATCGTGGCCCACAAGAGTGCCGATGCGAAAGAAGTCGCTACTGCCATTGTTCGTGGCGCGTTCGAGTTCCAGGGGCAAAAATGCTCTGCTGCATCGCGTTGCTACATTCCGGATAATATCTGGGATGACGTGAAAAAATATGTGCTTGCCGACCTGAAGACATTCAAGATGGGAGGTCCGGAGGATTTTGGAAATTTCATCAATGCGGTGATCGACGAAAAGGCTTTCAACTCCATCACAGGTTATATAGAGAAAGCGAAAGAGAACCCGATGAATGAAATTATCGCGGGTGGCAAATACGATAAATCAAAAGGATATTTCATCGAGCCTACGATCATCCTGACAAAAGATCCATCTTCCCTGACCATGTGTGAAGAGATCTTCGGCCCTGTTCTGACGATCTACGTTTACCATGCTGAGAATTTCGAAGACACGCTCGCGCTCGTCGACAGCACATCCCCGTATGCCCTAACCGGTTCAATCTTTGCCGATGACCGTTATGCGATCGAGCTAGCAACGAAGAAGCTGATGAACTCTGCGGGTAACTTCTACATCAATGATAAACCTACCGGCGCAGTAGTAGGTCAACAGCCATTCGGAGGTGCGCGTGGATCGGGAACGAATGACAAGGCCGGGGCGAAAGTGAATTTGCTGCGGTGGACTTCGATGAGAACGATCAAGGAAACGTTTGTTCCTCCGGTCGATTACAGGTATCCATTCCTGGACAAAGAATGATTGAGCTGTAAGCTTTAAGTTGTAAGATATAAGTTGAAGCCCCTCCGTGGGGCTTTTTTGTGTGGGTGTCTATCCGAATGTGTTCCCTTAAACAGGGTGGGCCCTTAAGTAGCCACTAGGCTAGAGGTGCTTCTCCATGCAGAGACTGCTGGTCAGGCCGACATAGGGACCATAGTTTTCGATTTGTGTGTAGCCTTGCCGTTTGTACAGCGCGATGGCCTCGGGTTGCTTAATGCCTGTCTCGAGGATTGCGCGCCTGAACGATAGCTCTCTTGCCCATTGTTCCAATTCATTCATAATAAGTTTAGAGATGCCTTTGCCGCGATGGGATTCCATGACGAACATTCTTTTTATTTCAACGGTTGAGTCGTCGATCTTTTTAAAACATCCGCAGCCAACAGGTTGGTTGTCTTCATAGGCAATGACAACGGTGTTATTGTTTTCGATCTTGTTGTGCTGGTCATAGTTGGCTTGTTCTTCCTCATAGCGGAGCCAGAGCTCTTTGTCGAGGACTCTCACTAAATATCGGAAATCAGGATCTGTA
>CBHTUB010000408.1:0-5567 GCA_966095595.1 uncultured Chryseosolibacter sp.
CAATATAGGTGTTTAAACTTACTCCATTAATTGCCCCAGGGCATTTAATTTGAATAGCGTCACCTTAGACTGTCCGTTGATCAAATTAACTGTTCCCAGCAAAAGTATCCTTCCATCATTCGTCTCTGTCACAGCTGCTCCAAAATCATCTTCCTCAGGCGAACCGAATACCCTGGACCAAAGCACGTTGCCGTTCAAATCTATCTTTGTCAACCAGATATTCCGGGTTCCGTCCTGGGCAGTCTCCGTTCCCAGAATCAAATACCCCTGCGCACCATAGATAGCTGCCGCGCCGGATACCCCAGTCAGATTGCGGGCTTCGATAGGCAATTCGCGGTCCCATATTTCGTCGGATGGCAAGAACGTCAGTGCAGAACGAAGGCGAACGCCATGGAGGCTTGAGGCGCCCGTAGGGTATAGCTTTGACCCTACCACCAGATATCCTCCACCCAATTCCGACGGCATCTTACTCACGAATGCCGACTCGGTGTCGAGCTGAAAATCTCCCAGAAAATTATAATTCTTGGTAATCCCCCCGGCATCGAGCGATGAATAATAAAGATTGATCTTACCATCCGTATTTCCCTGGTGAAGCTGGTTCGACGATCCGAACACATAGTATTCTCCTGAGCCTTCGAACGACTTCACGCCAAAATCGATTGTTCCCGGCCCGTCCTGTTCGTACCAATTCGAGTCATCAAAATCAAGATTGGCATCGCAGCGGTAGTGAAAAATATCCGAAAGATCATCTGGATTTCCCGGGTTCAAAATTATTGTTGTATCATATTCCGTTGCACCGGTGACGATCATGCCACCATTACTCAATACAGTAACGCTTTTACCATTCTCATCACCCAAAGATCCATAAACAACAGAGTCTAGTTTTTCGCCGTTTACGGTGATCTTGATCAGCTTGATGTCTCTGTTCGTAGGCGATGACTGATGATCAGCCAGAATGATGAAGTTGTTGTCCGCTGTCACTTCAATGTCCCTTGCAATGTCTCCAGGATTTCCGAGATAGTATTCAGCCGTAAGCGTTCCAAACTGATCGATCTTTACCAGGTAGATCCGGCTATCGGACTGTGCGGACAAGTTATCGGTCGACGATGATGTTCCCAGTAAAAAGTAACCACCGTCTCCTGCGGGAATCATATCCGCCGCAATCTGGTACCCATCGCCTCCATAGTAACGCAGGAAATATTTCGAATACGGGGAATCCACATTCGACGATGTATCGCACGAATACAGCAATGAGCCCGCGATCAGGGCCTTCACAATTACACAAATGCTAGTTAACCTTTTCACTATTTGCGCTCTTGTTGGATTTAAAAAGAAACTTACCTCGCACGTTTTTGATCTCCCTCGGCTTATACAAGGGTTGAATAAAACCGACTGAGATCGAAAAGTTATCTATTCTGAAAAAATCGTCGACATGCCCGTAGGCCGTGACTGATTCGGACGAATTCAGGTACGAGTCGGAGGTAAGATTGGCGCTATTGTCGGCGTACAGGTTTTTAGAACTCACCACGTTCTTTAGCCCCACCGTGTAGCGAATATCAACGAACAAGTATTGCAAACCGAGCTTGGCTTTTACTCCTCCCCCTATCACGACCGATGTATTAACCCTGTTACGCTTATCGATGAAGTTGACGTTGGGACTTTTCTTATCCTCTTTCCCTGCGTCTTCATTGCTGCCAATCCTGACTGCTTCGATCACAGCCCGATCGCGAAGGAGATAACTGAATGAGTAGCCGACGTAGCCGAACGGACGGTATTGCCCGATCTCTTTCGAATACATGACGGTTAGGGGTGCGTTAAACCATCCCATGTTCTCCCGGAATGTCTTGGTGTCGTTCTGAAAGTAGTTTGTGGCTTTATGCTGATAAGAACAAAACAGATAGCCGATCTCTCCTCTTAGGCTAAACGGCTCCCGCACAAGAAGGTCTCCCCCTCCGGAGAACTGATATCCACCGTTAAGGCTGTATTCCTCATTGACCGCCGACCAACCATAGGCATCGATATCCTGGATCACGCGAATAGGAGTTACGTTGGCGCCGGCCTTCACAAACCATGAAAAAATAGGTGACGCCGTGAATTTCTTACTCAGGTAAACAACATCTACAGGATGGATCGATGGATCTGCCACGAACTCGGGATTGGCCCGCAGCACCGCCAGATAACTTCTCTTTGCGCCGATAGGATCATCGAGCAGAAGATAGGTCTGCGTCAGGAGAAGGTTGGCGCGTTGCTGTTGTTCCGTCGAAAATTTGTCGATGCAGGGGCTAAGGATAGACGGAATGCTCGAGAAGTGTCCGGCCTGAAATTCTTCGGTTGCCTGGGTCAGGGTAAGCTCGCAATCCCCCTGTGCCCTGGCCACAAAAGCCAGCACGAACAGCAACACAGAAAGAACGGACCGAATGAGCATACTTTTACTTTTCAATTAACAAGCCTACGCAGGTTGATTCATACTGGATGTTCTCCCCCTCACCCACATACTTCTTCCACTCATCCAATGTCATGTTTCTCTTTAGCTTCGGACAGATCTGACCCGCTAAGATAGAAGGATCTGTCGGCCATACCCTGATCTCGGATTCGCTGCAGGCAGCGATCAGATAGTCGGAGTTTTTCGAGAATGCAATGTCCCAAATGAAGCCATTATTGTTATCCATCGTGATCGGCAGATCTTCCGGACTTTCCAACAACCATAGCAACAATCGTTTATCAGATCCCGCGCTGGACAATAATTTGCCATCGGGACTGAATTCAACATCGGTAACGCCTGCCTTATGACCTGATAGCTGGCGCATTTCTTTCGTCACGGGATTTTGGAGACGCACCAGACCACGCTTGTTGACTATATCGTCGAGGCCGTAAGCTATCGTTTCTCCATCAGGGCTATATTTCACTGACAGCAACCTCATGCCCGGCTCCTCGGCGATTTTTGTTACAGACATGTCATTCAGGTCGACGACCAAGACCTGACCGTTCCAGGTACCGAGCGCGACTGATCTTCCATCGGGGCTGATCGACATCGTTTTAGCTTCAGCAGGAAGCGATACCAATGATCTCACCTTTCCGTCATCATGGCTGAAGGAGTACAGACCCTTTGCGGAAGTAACGAAAAGGAATGTTTTGCCATCCGGCAGGTATTCGATCTCGTTCGTGCTTCCCCTGAACCCGCGCACAATGAGTGGTTTCTCATCCGAGGCAGTTCTATAGATCTGAAGGAATACGGAGTCACTACCGCTTACGACAAATTGCTCATCCCTGCTCACCGCAAGGGCACGGCTTGGTAATCCAGTGCTGTATTTGAAAGATGTCGTGAGGGAGCTGAAATTACCGCTGACAATTCTACCATCTACGCCTGACGAATAGAATCTGTCGGGGTTTACATTTGAAAGCACAAGTGACTTAATGTGGACGTGAGGCGGTCCCTCGATCTTTATCGCATTGTAGCCTGATCCATTGATCGCCTCGAGTGATCGATACAATCCTTCGTATATGTATGGATCATATTTTTTTCCATCGTAGCGTCTCTGGAAATGATATCCCTGCATGGCCAGAAGGCCTTTCAGATCATTGTCATCCTCTTCCTGTACGGATTTGGTCGCGAGGTTCTGCGCGATGGCCAGCATGTACAGCTTGTTGGCACGACCATATTGCTCTGTCGCAAATTTGCGTCGTTCTTCGGCGAGGACCCTTGCTTCCTTTTCGCTCTCGCTGGCGAGAATTGCCTTTTGTTCTTCCTCTTTGGCTATGACAAAAGCAGCTTCGGCGCGATCCCTTTCAACCTGTGCAACGCGCAAGGCATTTTCAACTGCCTGAAAAGAAGCTTCAAGTTCTTTAGCCGCTTTTTGCACAAGTCCTTTCTGACGGTCGGCCTCGGCCTTTTGGCGCAGTGCTTCTTCGCGTTGAAGCTGAGCTTCGTGTCTCTGTGCCTCGGCGATACGGGTTTGTTCATCCGCCTTGATCTTCTGGATGTATGACAACAGGAAGAAAAGAATTGCTACCACGAAGGCAACGCCAAGAATAACAGCTGTTGCGCGCGTCCTTCTGAGAACGCGGCGTTGCAACATTTCCTGGTTCTTGAGCTCGGCCTCATAAGTGATGCGGCTCGTGTCCAGGAACACCAGGGCACGCTCGAATGCTTCGTCGTAACGTTGTGCCCATTCACGGGACGGCCGTTGTTTCTTCTGCCAGTTGAGTGCAAGCTGCAGATCGGGCGGACGCCACAAACCAGTCTTTCCGATCTGGTACATTGCGGCCGCTTCCGAGAGTCTCTTGTACATTTGGGCAGATTCAAATTCTTCGTCTACCCAGCTATTGAGGCGTTTCCATATCCTCATCAAGCTCTCGTGCGAGAGCTCGATCATGGAATCGCTATTCAGGGTAATGTTGGCTGCGGGCATCAGGAACGATCTTCCCTTTCTCCGGAAGTGATCGACAACCGCGATTACATCATCCTCCTCGGCCTCTGCGAGCATGGCGATAAGTCCCAATCGCGCGGGCCTGCGCATGCCTTTGTTGTCCTGATTTTTTTCGGTGATATGTTTAAAAAGAACTTCGGCGATCTCTTTGGCTCTCATCGAGAGCTCGTCGTATGCCTCATTTGCGTGAAGAGACAGCGCTTCGCTCATTTTACCGATAGCCTGATAATGGCGAAGATCCATCGGTTCGTTGTCCTCGCGGTTCGCGAGCCAATAGTCCCACGTCCTCATCAACGCATGTTGCAAGATGGGCAACTGGTCCTGGTTATTGCCCACATCGCTGAGCAGCCTTTTGACCAATCGCGCCGAGATCCGGCCTCCTGCAACTGACACGGGCCCTTCGATGACCATTTTTTTCTGTTCGCGCGTCATCTGCGGCACCAGGTAATTGCTATCGTTGATCCATTGCGTCAGCCCTGGAAATACAGAGCAGTAACCGATAAAGTCTGAACGCATGGTCAGGGCTATGTATACCGGAACCACTTTCTGCGCGACGGCGGTAAGAATGAGGTTCACGTACAACTGCGCCTCGTTTTGCGAGTCATCGTCCAGATCCTTGTAACGCAATAGTTCTTCGAACTGGTCGATCAGAAGAAATACGTTATCGTTTTGAAAGCTCTGAATGTAACGGGAAACTTCGATGAGCCCTTCTTTCCCGCTCCGAAGGACAGAGCTGATGATTGCTGTTTGAATGTCTTTATCTTCCGCAGCGATGCGTTGCCCTGCGATGAGCTGGTCTACTATCGACTCTGAAAGGTTCTCAATCGGAGATGCTCCCGGCCTGGAGAGTATCACGGTCCATTGGGGACCTGTTTCCGTCACAAAGCCACCATAGAGTACAGGCACAAGTCCGCAGTACATCAATGAAGACTTACCGCTACCTGAGTAACCCATTACGGTTACGAATCTGTTTTTTGAGAGCTTGACAAGGATATCGTCGACCTGGCCTTCGCGGCCGAAAAAGAGATGGCTTTCGTCAATAGAGAATGGGCGAAGACCCGGAAATGGGTTTTCTCCTCTGATCTCGACGGGAGTCAGAGTTTCAAAGGCAGAATTATCTAACCTTCCGGTCTGAAGGGG
>CBHTUB010000409.1:0-5540 GCA_966095595.1 uncultured Chryseosolibacter sp.
GATCAGCTCTTCATTCTTTTGCCGAACGAGGGAAGTAGTAAGAATTCTTCCGCCGCGATAAAATCTCCGCGTGGGTTGAACGCCCGAGAAGAGTCCCGTGAAATAGAAACCGGTGTAGACGTTGTACACCGTAAAGGCGGCAAACGTGGTTTGCAAAAGGATATTGGTAATGCCCTGCCTGGGATACCCCGCCTTGATAAGGCCGCGTCCCGGGAATGACGACATCCGGTAATAATATTCCTCATCCAGCAGGTGTATCGCAGCAAATTGTTTCCCGAATCCAACCGTGTCCGTGAAGTGTACTTCCGAAGCTTGCTGAAGGAAACTGTTCTTGAAGTCGCCCCAACGCTCGCTCTCGAGCAACACCATGAGATAGAGCATTTTTTTCTCACGCGTATCAAGACCGTATTTTTCCATCTCCCAGCTCTCGCCCAATGCGTTACTGTAATCGCTCAGCAGAAAAAGATTCAGCGCTTTCTCGTAGGCGACGCGTGACAGGAATGCCGTATCAGACGCAGCATAGGTGATCCGTTGAAGCGTAGCATAGCACTTCCTGTGGTCGCCACCTTGCTTGTATAGCAAACCCTTTTCGAGAAGAAGCGAATCCTTTTTCGCGGGATCGGCTTCATCCATGATCGCCCTTTCGATGCGGATGATCTTCATCATCAGCGAATCGATCGCCCCGAGGCTAGTATCGGCCCGGATAAGGCATAGGATCAGCGAAATAATAATTTGATATTTCATAGTGCAGTTGCCGTTTATGATCTGCTCTCGATTTCTTAAGACCTTTTATCGTTCCGTAAATATTACCGATGTAAAACAGGCTGAACAACGATCCGAACGTGATGAACCTCGCCGATCGCACTCCGGCTTTCCTGTACGACTCATATGCCTGGACGCCCAGCGCTGCATTTGCAAACAGAAAGTTTCGTCCCTGTCGCCGCTGACCATAATACATCTTACCCGTTCCAGGTAAAACCATCGACAATGCGCCGGCGACAAATGCCGATTTCCTTTCCATCTTTTGCCAGGCGTTGTAGCTTTTTGTGATCTCGTAGGGCAGGGGTTGTGAGGCCGGGATCTTCCCCTGCCACAGTTGACTTGCGAACGACAACTTCAACGTCGTCGAATCGGGACGTTTGACTTGCTTCATTGTGTTGTCAAATGCGGATAGTCTGTAGGTCGAGAACAAAAGTGAGAGGTAGTGATTTGAAAATTTAAGGGACTCCAGCGAATCGAAGGGAACTTTGCGATAGTAGCTGATCGCAGAATCAGGTTGGTCCATCGCGGAAAGTGTCCATGCGATTTCTGCGAGGAATTCGGGAGTACGCAGCGCGTTGATCTCACGTAATACGAAGTATCGTTCATCGAACAATTTTTCTTGCCGCAGGTGTCTCAGGAATCTTGCTTCGGTCAAAAGGGAATCGCGTTGCCCGAAAGTATCGATGGCAATGATCAGGAGCAGGACTGACGTGGCACTAATACATTGACGGATCATCAATGACTTTGGCGGTTCTGTTGTTGAAGTTGATTGGCAGTATTTCCGCCGACAATGAGGAGTGACATCGGGTGAGCCGGTCAACAGTCAGTAATCCTCCCTTAATGATCCCGAATCGCCTGATGGCTGCCGCGGAAAAGCGTGAGCATGTGAGATCAAAGGCGCAATCCGCGGAGATCTGCTCTGATAAAACAGAACGATAAAGTGAGAACGCCACTTTCGCGGGAAGTGAAAGTTCCTTGTGGGCGTGATCATGTTTTGTTGTCTCCATATGAGCGGATTCGACGTGCTTTTTCAACAGATCGATATCCGAAGACTGTGCAGCAAGCTTCATCGGGATCGCGGCCATAAGGAGAATGTATATTCTCATAGATGCAATATAGTCATAAGCATTCACAAGGTGCGGTTAGCTGTTGGACGAATCGGTAGGAAGAATGCAGAAGGAAAGCTTTTGTCGCCTTTTTAGAACGGATATCCGATCCCGATGTTATAGATCACCGGTTCCTTGATGTTATAGTAGTTTCCGTTGATATCTCTTTTTGCAAACGGGCCAAAGAATTTCATATCGTTGAGCACAAACCTGTCGCCGGCATCGCGCGCAGGATCGTAGACTTTTATACCGACATCAAATCGCAGGATCAGGAACGTGAAGTCGAAGCGCAGGCCGAATCCCGTTCCCACGCCAAATTCTTTCAGCATGGTGTTGGGCCTTAGCTGCGAGGTGCCGGCTTGTGTTTCTGGGTTTGTATCCGTTGGATCTTCGAATGCCCACACGTTGCCGGCATCCACGAAAACCGCGCCATCGACAAATCCAAAAAGTTTGCTCCGCGCTTCAATGCTGGCCTCGAGTAAAATGTCACCCGGTTTTTCAAACTGATAGTTGAAAAGTCCGTCCTTGCGCGGATTCGAGCTCAGTTCCGGCCTTACCGATCCCAGACCAAGACGGCGGGGGCGCCAGGCCCTGATGCTGTTGCTACCGCCTGCGAAGAAAAACTTTTCATAGGGCAGCGACCTGTTCGATCCATAAGAGTAGGCGATCCCGCTGTTGAAACGGCAGGCGAGGGTAGCCCATCGGTTCAATATGTTCACACGACGATAGTCAAAGTTTAAACGGAGGTATTTGAAGTATTGAAGTCCCCGGTCTGTCACGATAGTGGGATCGATAAAGTTAAGCGATGTGCCACCCGTCTCGAACTGCGTGCGGATAAACACCCCGTTGCCATCGAACGTGCCGTAGTTCCGATTCCAGGTGATGCCGAAGATCATGCTGCTCACGAAGGATGGTTGAAAGGAACGGGCAAGGTTGTAGTTCCCCTGGTTCTCCAGCTCCATCAATAACGTGTCGAAGTCTGCAGACTTGATCTTCGAGTTGATCAGGCTGATGTTGCTGAGCGCAAGGGAAAATTGTGTGTTCCTGGTGTTCTGCCAGGTGTAGGTGTTGGAGAGCGTCGTACTGGTACGCCGGTACTCGGGACGGTCGGAGAAACTATAACCGACGGAAAGCCTTGTCTTCGGATTGTATTTACCGAATCGGATCTGGGTGGCTTCCCTGAAGGGCCATATGAACTGCGGAAATACAAGCGAGGCGTTCAGACCTGCCTCGGTACTGCGATAAACGTCATTTTCTCCCGTAGCGGCAGCCACACCTTCGATACCGATCCTGCCGTTGAGCTCGAAGTTCTCGAGTCCCCTGAAGATATTCCGTTTCTTAAAGTTGAGGTTGTAGAATGGACCCGGAAATCCCTGCGTAACATTCACCCCGACCTCATTGGACCATTCGTAGCGGTCGAGCGGACTGGTAAAAATGTTGGCGATGAATTTCCCGCCGGAGGTATCGTAGTTGATGTTCACAAACTTGAAGGCATCGAGGTTGGCAAGTTGCCGTTGCGAGTTGAACGTTTTGGTCCTGCTATAGTTGGATTCCGGGGAAAGGAAGAGACGCTGGCTGAGGATCTTCAGGCTATAGTTGTTTTCGAAGTACTGATATTTGATATCCCGGTAAATTTTCGTCTGACGCGTCTTGCCCGGATGCGAGGTTCCCGCATCGGTAATGAACCTGACAGAATCGATGGTGAACTGTTTGTGGTAGCCGCGTTTGGCCGGATTGCTGATGTTCACCCGCACAATTGCCTTTTTGTTTCCCAGCGCATTCGTATCGACCTGGAAGTCGACGTATTGCCTGCTGAAATCGTAATAGCCGTTGTCCTTCAGAAAAAGATCCAGACGTTCCCGTTCACTGCTGAGCGCATGTTCGCGATAGCGCTCGCCTTTTCGCAGCAGTTTGCTTTCCGAATTCAGGCGGATAAGCTTGCTGATGGTAGAGTCGTTGACGCGATAAACAACGGAGTCGATGATGTAAGGCTCACCGGGGTCTACGCGATAGGTCACGTACACAAACCGGCCGATCGATGTGATCTTCGTCGAGACGACATTGTGGAAGTATCCCTCGGAAAACAGGTAACTGCTGAATCGCTCGACCGTAGTGTTGGTCAGCAAGCTGTCGTACACGGCAACAGGCTCGCCCCATTGCATGAACTGATTACCGTTTTCGATCCGCGAGTTGAGCTTGTCGATCTTTTTCTGCTTCCTGAACTGAAGGTTGTTGATCTTTCGCTGATTCGTCGTGGCCGCGATCTTTGCATCGATCTTCTTTTCATACTTCTCTTTTTTGCGTACGAATTTTTCGCGGTCATATCGTTTCAGACCGATGTAATACATCCCCACCAGGTGGTAGATCGGCAGTCCGAAAAGCCTGCGGTTCGGTCTTTGTGCGTATAGTTCCTTGAGGCTTTCCTCGTCGATGCTGGAAGGAGCTTTGATATTGTGGGCGACCAATCGTTTTTCATTTTCCTTGAGATACCGCGTACCCAGGCAGCTGCTCAGCAGCAGGGGCAGAAGTATTGCCAGAAAATATCTATTTTTCGAACTGGTCAAGTGGTCAAAATGCTTTCTAAAGCCAACATTAAATTCATCAAATCCCTGCAAGTAAAGAAATACCGAAAACAGGAGCAATGTTTTGTGGTGGAAGGAGCGAAAAGCGTGCTGGAATTACTCGACTCCGATTTCGAGGTTTTGACCGTGTATGGGACGGAGAAATTTTTGTCGACCACTGCTGTCGATCCATCGATCAAAACTGAGGAAGTGACCGAGCAGGAGCTTCAATCGGTAGGGGAGTTTCAGTCAAATAATACAGCACTCGCCCTGGCCCGAATCAAGCCGAACCGCCCCGTGTCCCTCAACCCCGGCGAGTTTGGCCTGGCGCTCGACGACATTCGCGATCCGGGCAACCTTGGGACTATTATACGAACGGCAGACTGGTACGGGATCTCGAAGATCGTTGTGTCCGGGGAAACCGCAGACTTTTACAATTCGAAGGTTATAACCTCTACAATGGGTTCTTTTACCCGGGTTAATATATTTTATACGGACTTGAAGACCTTTTTAGGAGAAACTTCGGCGCCGATCTACGGCGCATACCTGGATGGCCAGGATGTTCACAGCAAGACGTTCAAGGGTGGTGGATATATCCTCATCGGGAATGAGTCCAGGGGCATTTCACCCGACCTCGAGTCTCTCGTAACCGAGCGGATCACCATACCACGATTCGGAAAGGCAGAGTCCCTCAACGCAGCCATCGCGACGGCGGTGATATTGGACAACATTCGTCGTCGGGAGAAGTAAAGAGGCGGGTCATCAGCGATCTCAGTCTAGACCTAATAGTCGCCCCGGATATTGTACCGCAGGGATGCAGCGTTTACGCGCGGAACCTCTGCGTTTCCTCCGCGCCCCTGCGCCTCCGCGGTGAATTAACCGCACTTCAATCTACTCTTGACCGGTCCGGTATAACGGTTAGAAGAACCCCTCGCTACTCTTCGCCGCGTCCTCTGTAAGCTTCTCCGCCTCCGTTCTTCCAAGGTACTTATCGATCAGGTCATGCCCGAAGTAGATCAAAGGCGTCAACAGTATGGCTACCGTAAACTTGTAGATGTAGTTGGTGATGCCGATCGCGACGATCAGTTTGGTATCGAACACACCATAGAAG
>CBHTUB010000410.1:0-5506 GCA_966095595.1 uncultured Chryseosolibacter sp.
GATTGAAGTTGATACGGCCGGAAGCCAGGAAAGATATGAGCCTGCCCGGTGTGGCAATGATGATGTCGGCTCCCTCCTCCATCGCTTTCTTCTGCTGATCCCATGTCCCGCCGTCATTTCCTCCGAAGATCGACATCGAGCTGACGCCGAGAAAATAGCCAAGACCTTCTACCTGCTGGTCAATCTGCTGCGCGAGCTCCCGCGTAGGTGCGATGATCAACGTGTTGAGGTGGCGATTCTCCGTGTTAACGATCTTATGGAGAATTGGCAATACGTACGCTGCGGTCTTGCCGGTACCGGTCTGTGCACAGGCGATAATGTCCTTATTTTGAAGGATCAGAGGAATCGTCTGCTCCTGAATAGGTGTCGGTTTTTCGAAGCCCATGGCGTCCAAACCTTCAACTAACCGCGAATCGAGGCTAAAATCACTGAATGTCACGAAAGTTTAAAAAATATTAAATGATACATCCTTCAAAAATACTTAAAATCAAGCACATACGCCCCTATGAAACACGTCTGGACGAAAATAGTTCGATGAGTGGGTCGGTGGGTCTTGGGTTTTGGCCGTTAGGCTATGCAAAAAAGCTTGGCCGCTTATAGCCAGGGGGCCAAAACAACCGCGCGCTTCAAACGTGAGCTTTCGAGAGCCGCCTCGATCACCGCGATTACCTGCATGGCCTGAACAGGCGTCACTTCCAATTGAGCATTGCCACGGATCACATTATACAGATTGTCGTAAAATGCAAGATAATTCCCCGGCAGGGTCTCCACATTTCTGATAATATGCTCACCGCTGATTTGTGTGTTGAGCTTACCCCACCACTTTTCCTCCTCGCTGCCCCATCCTCCGGCTCCAGGGATCTTACCACTCTTCAGATCGTCTTCCTGCGGATCCAATCCATACTTGACAAAAGAGCCATTCGTCCCATGAACCATGTAACGCGGGCCGGGTTCCCGTACGAGATAACTGGATTTGACAATGACGTTCATATCAGGATATTCAAGACGAATATCATAGTAGTCATCCACCTTCGCTCCAGTGCGCTGAATGCCGACACGGGCATCTACATATTGCGGAAGTCCAAAAAGTGTCAAAACCTGATCGATCATGTGTGACCCGAGATTATAGATCACGCCTGTGCCTTTCGACCTCACCTCCTTCCAGGATGATTCGTCTACAATATTGCGGTAGCGATCATAATGACATTCAAACTCGACGATCCTCCCCACAAGTCCGTCACCTACAATTTTTTGTACGGTAAGAAAATCGCCATCCCATCTCCTGTTCTGAAATACGGTAAGCACCCTGCCTGTTTCCTCCGACAACCTGATAAGCGACTTCGCCTCCGATGTCGTTACCGTGAAAGGTTTTTCGACCACAACATGCTTTCCGGCCTCGAGCGCCATGCGTGCATGCTCCGAATGATATTCATTGGGTGTGTTGACGATGACCAATTCTATCTCGGGGGACGAAAGGATGTCCCGGATGTTGTAGACAGTCGTGAATGGGTGCGACGATGGTTTTCTGGTGCGCTGATAGACGGAACGAATTTCAAAACCGGAATGTGCCGTGAGCAGCGGACCATGAAACACATAGCCCGACATCCCATAGGAAAGCAAGGCGGTATTGATCGGTTTGTTCATAAAGAAAAAGGCCAGCTTTCACTGGCCCATTTTATAATTGTCTTACAAATTAATCCTCAACACCGAGTTCCTTCAATCTCTTTTTCACACGCGCCGTGTTTTTATCATCGGCAACGTAGTAGTACAACAGGTCGAGCTTGTTCAGCAATTCGATCTCGGCATCCTTGTCCGGAGCTTTCATTTTCTCGGCTTTTTCAAGGTGCGGTATCGCGGCTTCAGAAGCTTTTACACGTTCCTGGATCAAAGCCGAACGCTTCTTGCTATCAGCCTGCGTATTGCCTGTATTATTCAACGTCTTCGAAATTCTGTCAACCTCGAGCAGGTAAGTGTTCGCAAGCTGAACCTGAGCATCATAGAAAGCAGGATCCAATTTCAGCGCTTCCTGAAAGTTCTTGCGCGCATCGTCATATTTCTGAAGCTGATAGTTGATGTAGCCAAGATAGAAGTGGAGCAGCTTGTCGCCAGGTTGTTTTCTAACGGCCTCTTCAAGTCCCTGCCGCGCTTCGTCCGTCCTGCCCTGATTGATCAGCATCTCGATCTCCAGCTTCGGGAAGTCGGGATTGTGAGGGAACTTCACTTTTGCCTGACGCACGATGTCCAAAGCCTTGACCGAATCTTTCTTCGCTTCCGAGTTGTTGTAGATCTGGTACAGTGTCAGATATATATCAGATGACGTTCCGTTCTTTTTGATATAACGCTCGGCGTTGTCGATTGCGAGATCATATTGCTCGTCCTGTGCCGCCACGAGTGCTCCGATGTAGTAGGCAAGTGTGTCGTTGGCATACGTATCCATGTGCTTTTCGAAGATCTGACGGGCTTTCGCAAGCTGTTCGAGGCTTCCTTTCGGATCGTCCTGATAGCTTTGAATAGCAACGTTCAGATAATGATTCGAGAGGTTCTCCAACTGCTGCGGAAGTGCCATTACGGAAAAGTTCGTAGTGTTCACAATAGCATATTCACTCTTACCCTGCATGGCTTTGGCTTTTTCCAAAGACTCCAGCGCAACCTTGAATGGATTCGGATCGAGTGCCTTCAGGCTCGCATCGCGTGTTGTATCCAAACTTGCATACACGAGGGTACGATAGTAATAGGTCTTGCCGTCGTCCTTTGTTTTCTCGTAAGTAGTTGCGGCGTCAACCATCTCCTTTGCTTCTTTGAATTTGCCCTCCTGCCAGAGTGATTGAACTTTATTCAGGTTAGGTTTAACCGGCTTCTGCGCATGGACGGTAAATGCTCCCAGCAACATCAGCATCAAAGTGATCCGTTTCATTATGTTTAGATTTAGTTGGTTATAAGTAGTCTATTCTTTGGGTTCCTCACCTTCGTTGTCAATGTTGTCGGATTCCTCCACATCATCCACCGGATTGTCAGGAATATTCTGATCCTCCGGCGTAGGCGCGAAACCTGCATTCTCCGTATCCTGCTCGGCTTGCATCTCCGACTCGACATTCTGAATTTTTTCAACGGATGATATCCTGTCATCGTCGCTTAGCTTGATCAAACGAACACCCTGCGTGGCACGGCCCATCACACGAAGCTCACCCACTTTGATCCTGATGGTAATGCCGGAACGATTGATGATCATGAGCTCATCGTCATCCCCCACTTCCTTGATTGCAACAAGTTTGCCAGTTTTGTCCGTGATGTTAAGCGTCTTCACGCCCTTGCCGCCACGGTTGGTGATTCTATAGTCGTCGATCAGCGAGCGTTTTCCATAACCATTCTCCGATACCACCAGCAGGTTGGCATCAGCACGTGTTATACAAACCATTCCAATCACTTTATCTGTCGGTGAGTCGAGCGATACACCGCGAACACCGGCAGCAGTACGACCCATCGGCCTTACCTGGCTTTCGTGGAAGTGAACAGCTTTTCCTTCGCTCTTCGCGATGATGATGTGATTGCGTCCGTTGGTAAGTGAAGCATTCAGCAGCCTGTCACCCTCGTGAATGGTGATCGCCGTAATGCCGCCCTGGCGTGGCCTCGAATATGCCTCGAGCGATGTCTTCTTGATGATACCGCCTTCCGTACAAAGCACTACATAGTTGTTGTTGATGTAGTCATCGTCCTGAAGGTTCTTCACGTTGATGATGGCGCGTACCGCGTCACCCGGCTCGATGTTGATCAGGTTCTGGATCGCCCTTCCCTTCGACGTCTTGTTACCCTCGGGAATTTCGTAGGCTTTTTTCCAATAGAGCTTACCCATATCGGTAAAGATCAGCAGGTAATTGTGCGCCTGTGCAATAAAGAGATGTTCCGTGAAGTCGTCGTCTTTGGTTGAAACGCCTTTCGATCCAACGCCACCCCTACCCTGCGTTCTGTACTCGGACAATAAAGTTCTCTTGATATAACCCTGGTTCGACAACGTGATCACCATCTCCTCGTTCGGGATCATGTCCTCGACCGTGATGTCATCGTCGCTGTGAACGACAGTGGTGCGGCGTTCGTCGCCATAACGCTCCCTCAATTCGGTAAGCTCGTCCTTGATGATCTGCATCCTGATGGGCTCGTTATTGAGGATCTCGTTCAAACGATCGATCAAAGCTTTCACTTCGTTGTATTCCTGCTGGATCTTATCGCGTTCCAGACCGGTAAGGCGCTGCAGACGCATGTCGAGGATCGCTTTTGCCTGTATTTCCGACAATGCAAATCTCGTCATCAACCCTTCCCTCGCAGTGTCAGGGTCCGCAGAACTCCTGATCAGGGCGATCACTTCATCCAGGTGATCGAGCGCGATCAGATAGCCTTCCAGAATGTGCGCGCGACGTTCTGCTTCCGCGAGCTCGAATTTTGTTCTCCTGACAACAACCTCATGCCTATGCTCGACATAGTAGTGGATAAGGTCCTTCAGGTTCAGCGTATGCGGCCTGCCCTTCACCAGCGCTACGTTGTTCACGCCGAATGAAGTCTGCAGCTGTGTATACTTGAACAGGTTGTTGAGTACGATATTGGGAATGGCGTCACGCTTGAGGTCGTATACGATACGGTAACCTTCGCGGTCGGATTCGTCGCGAAGATCCGAGATGCCTTCGATCTTCTTCTCGTTGATCAGCGCTGCCGTCTTCTCGATCATCTGCGCTTTGTTCACCATGTACGGGATCTCCGTCACAACGATCTGGTCCTTGCCATTGGCATTGGTCACGATCTCCGCCTTTGCACGCATCACGATCCGGCCACGACCCGTGAGGAATGCTTCATGGATACCCGATGTTCCATAGATCAGCGCGCCCGTCGGAAAATCGGGAGCGGTAATATGCTTCATCAGTTCGGGAATGGTGATCTCGCGATTGTCTATGTAGGCGATAATACCGTTCACCACTTCTGTCAGGTTGTGCGGCGCCATGTTGGTGGCCATGCCTACGGCGATACCGGAGGAGCCATTGACAAGCAGGTTAGGCAACTTGCCCGGCAAAACGCTCGGCTCCTGCAAAGAGTCGTCGAAGTTGGGTTGGAAATCTACCGTATCCTTGTTGATGTCGGCGAGCAACTCCTCGGCGATCCTTCTGAGACGCGCTTCCGTATAACGCATCGCCGCGGGAGAGTCACCATCGATCGAACCGAAGTTACCCTGCCCGTCTACAAGCGTATAACGCAACGACCAATCCTGGGCCATACGCACCATGGTGTCGTATACCGACGCATCACCGTGCGGGTGGTACTTACCAAGAACCTCCCCTACGATCCTGGCCGATTTCTTATAGGGCTTGTTGTAGTTAACTCCCAACTCCTGCATCCCGAAGAGCACCCGGCGGTGAACCGGCTTCAAACCATCGCGAACGTCCGGTAAGGCTCTCGAGATAATTACCGACATCGAATAATCGATGTAGGCACCCCTCATTTCGTCTTCAATGTTGATCGGAAT
>CBHTUB010000411.1:0-5500 GCA_966095595.1 uncultured Chryseosolibacter sp.
GAATGATGGCGCCAATAAAAAAATTGACGGCGTCGAATGATGTGCTGAGGCCATACAATGCAAGCAACATCGCACCATAGACAAAGACCAGGGGCCTCGGGTCTATCGCATAATCCGCTTTAGTTGTCATAATGTGGGTGTTTTTAAAAGGGTGTAAAGGGGGAGAAAGTTTTTGTATCTATTATTTGACGATGATCTTTTTGGTGATCGACAGCGCCGGTGTTTTGATCCGAAGTATGTACATTCCGCTGCCTATACCGCGCTGTTTTACAGGCAGTCTTTTTATGCCTCCTGATGAAACATCTTCGCTCAAAAGAATTTTTCCTGAAAGGTCCAGCAGCCGGATGTTGGCGGATGCGATATCCGAGAGGTCCACCGTAAGATCCTCAACTACAGGATTCGGATATATGTCGAGCCGGTCAGGATCGGCGAGCTTTTCTTCCATCGGGACTTCGTGCGTACTCAACCTTCCCGAACCTGTTGATTGAACGGGAACACGAACGTTGTCTATATTAATATGGCCGAAGCCTCCTGTTGCACCATCATATACCCTGATGTAGCACTGGTTACCTGCATATCCGGCGCCATTCAATGTCTTTGTGGTATATGCTTCATCATTATTACCCGTCTGCTTGCTGATCACCAATCCATCACTCACACGGACAAGCGCGACGTAGAGGTTGTTCAGGTCATTGCCACCACCCACCATTACCGTAACCTGTCCGTTGCCACTGAGATAAAAGTTGGAGCTTCTCAACTCTCCTGTCTGTCCGTCACCCCCATCCTTGAAACCCCACAAATGCCAGGAACCCTGCTGATTGAAAGGGCCACCCCATCCCCAGTTGACATCTGTACAAACGTCAGCCGCAGAGAATGCATTTCCGGAGAACACTGACCAACCTGTGAGATTACCTACTTCGAAATCGAGCACGAGATATTGTTGTACCGCCGTAACGGTACAGGTAGCAGTCTTTCCTCCATCAACCGTTGTAGCTGTTATCGTTGTCGTTCCGGCACCGGTAGCGGTGATCACGCCCGAGGCATTCACGGTAGCCACTGCCGTGTTACCTGAGCTCCAGGTCACATTTGTGTTGGTGGCATTAGATGGAAGTATCGTGGCAACCAGGGCTTCCGTCGATCCGACGTTGATGGATGTTGAAGTTTTGTTCAGAGAGATGCCATGGACAGGCACGCTCGCAACCGGGATCCTGACATTATCCACATTCAGGTGTCCAAAACCTCCGGTCGAGGCATCGACGATCTTGATGTAACACTGTGTACCGACGTATGCGGAGCCGTTGATGGTCTTTGTCGTATATGCTTCGTCATTTGATCCGGACTGCTTGCAGATCACCAGATTGTCGGAGGTACGGCACAGCGCCACATACAAGTTATTGATGTCGTTTCCTCCTCCGATAAGCGCGGTAACCTGACCATTGCCGGCAAGTGTAAAATTCGTTGTCCTGATCTCGCCAACTTCCGCGTCACCTCCAACCTTGAAACCCCAGAGGTGCCATGAGCCCTGCTGATTGAAGGGACCGCCCCAGCCCCAATTGACATCCGTGCATACATCACCCGCGACGAATGCATTTCCGCTTATCGTAGACCAACCCAGTAAATTGCCGGATTCAAAATCCAGTGTATAATAAAGTTGTGTAGTTGTAACGGTGCAGGTAGCAGTTTTTGCGCCATCGACTGTTGTCACCGTGATCACGGCGGAACCCGGGCCAACTGCAGTAACCGTCCCGTTGGCATTGACCGTTGCAACCGATGTGTTACCTGACGACCAGGTCACGGACTTATTCGTCGCATTCGCCGGACTGACTGTGGCGACCAACGTTTCGGAATTTCCTACATTCAATGAGGTAGATGTTTTATTGAGCGACACCCCCGTTACCGCTACGGCATTTTGTGTAGGGATCCTGATGTTGTCGAGATTGATATGTCCCCACCCGCCCGTTGCGTTATCGACAGCTTTCAGATAACATTGAACACCGATGTAGCCCGTTGCGTCGAACGTCCGTTGAACATAAGCCTCGTCATTCACGCCTGTCTCCTTCATCAACAGGGCATTGTCGGACGCGCGATAGAGTCCGAGGTAAAGATTGTTGATGTCATTGCCTCCGCTGATCAGAAAAAATATTCTTCCGTCTCCGCCCAGCGTAAAATTTGCGGTCTTCATGTCACCGGTCTGCGTGTCGCCACCGTCATTGAAGCCCCACATGTGGTAGGTGCCTTGCTTATTGAACGAGCCACCCCAGTACGTGCTGACGTTCGTCACGTCGAGATTGTTGAAGGCAAGCCCCGTTGTTGTCCAACCCGTGAGATTACCCGCTTCAAAATCATACACCAGGTAAGACGGCGTCGATACAACGTTGACAGTACAGGTCGCCGTGAAGCTTCCGTCGGCGGTAGTGGCAGTGATCGTCGCCGTTCCGGGATTTACCGCGGTGAGTAAACCTGAGGCACTCACGGTCACCTTCGATGTGTTGCCCGAGCTCCAGGTCACATTTTTGTTGGTGGCATTTGCGGGGAGGACGGTAGCAATGAGTTGCTCGGTGTTCCCGGTTATCAGGGTCGTTGCAGACTTGTTAAGAATGACGCCAGTCACCGGAACACTCGAGACGGCCGATGTCCAGAGGTCGACCGATGAGAATGCAGACGTCGCCCCCTCTGAGTAAAGCTCTATGCCACGGCTATCGGCACGAGTCGGATATATACGTGCTGAAAACGCAGCCTTCTCGTTGATGAACACATCGATGATCGAGTTGTCTATATAAATATGGAATGAGGTTGGCTTTCCGAATGCTACTTCGTCATAGTCCTGGGCGATCAGCACTTTTTCTTCGTCGGCGCCCGATAAGGTGCTCTGGCTTTTATCCAACACGATCTTTTTCGCCACTGCGTCATAATAGATCTTTGTATTCTCCTGCCTGTCAGGGCTCACACGAATGTTAACCCCGTATTTGGATGCAGTAGTTGACGGTACGTTGACGAAGATCTCAACGGAGGCACTGGCCGGCGTGGTGAGCAACGATGTGCCGTTCACGCTAACATTGTTGAACGTTTGCTGGGATGCCGCAGCGCGTAGTGTCGACAGTTCCGGTGACGGAGATTGTCCAAGCGTTTTATTGTCAGCAAGCAACGTATAAACACGTGGCAGGCTGTACACATGACACCAGCCAGCGTCGAGCTGAGCCTGAGAGCTGCGGCGCTCGTCCACCATCCCGATTGCCACTAATTGCCCCGATGTGTTTCTCTCCACGGTAGGCGACAGGTGCCCGTGAATGACATCCAAATTTTTCGGAACCGTATAGTCGGGTGTGAACGATCCGCCTGTGAACGTTCCCACCCAATAGACGCCTCTTGTATATTTTGGGCCGTACTTTCCAATTGTTCCGCCAATCGGGTTTACGATCAAAACGTATTTTCCATTTCCGACGGGCTCGAAGACCGGCATCTCCCAGATACCCGAGCCAATGTCCATCGAGCTGTAGGGCACCGTGCAGAAATTGCTTTTGTGTGTCCACGTATTGAGGTCCGTCGAAGTATAGCAATCCAGTCCGCCGAACCCGGAATAGGCTGCACCGATGATCATGTACCACGTAGCACCATCCTTGAACAAATAAGGATCGCGAAAGTCATTCACAAACTGTCTATCGACAACCGGCCCGACTTTCGTCCAGGATTTGAAACCGACGTCGCTGCTCGTAGCATGGGCCACGCCAGGATTGTAGGGGCCCGTGTGATTCACGCAAGTATAGAAAGCGTGGGCCACACCGTTATCCACGACAACGTCTCCGGACCAGATTCCCTTCATATCGTATCCTGTTGTCGGAGAAAGATTCAATTCCGGCCACAGGGCATCTTTTGTATTGGTCCAGTGAACCAGGTCCGTGCTTGTCATGTGTCCCCAATGCATCATTGTCTTGTAGGGTCCATTGGGTGTGCGTTGATAGAACATGTGATACGTTCCGTTGTGATAAACCAGGCCGTGTGGCTCATTGGTCCAGTTTGCCGGGGGCATCGCATGGTAGGCCGGGCGTTGCAAATCGTTCTGAAAACGCGTCGATGAAACGGCTATTGCCTGCTCACCGGTGGTCGAGATGGTCGACAGTCCCGTGTTGTACTCGCTGCTCACGTTCGCGGATGTCAGTGCGGTACCAAATATTTTTGTATTATCATAGGTGGCGTTCATGGCATTGATGAGAAAGATGCCCATGTATCGGTCCTGATTGCTTTTACCTACGATCAGTGGCACATTCGCCTTGTTGATGGTTCCATTGACAGGCGTTGCAGCAGTCGCGACGAGCACGCCATTCAGATATAGCTTCATCGACCCGCCCGGGCCGTCAACCGTTGCTGCGACATGCGTCCAGGAATAAAGGGGGAAGGAACTGGGGGCCTGCACGGTATACTTCTGTCCATTGATCGAAGCTGTGAAAAACCAGACACCGAACGTATTGATGGAAAGTGTGAATCCACTCGTTCCATCATATTGACTGACGATCGCTGACGGCGCCAGGTTGCTATACGGCGTTTCCTCATCAGCGGGATAACTCTCCAGTACGATCCATGTAGACACGGACATCGAGGTGGTTATGCTCAGATTCTTTGTCGTCTGGATCCATGTGGAGAAGCCATCCGTTCGCAGGGCGTTGCCGGTCACTCCCGCGACGCGCTCCGGCTTGTTGAACTGATTGTTGATCGGAAGGTTGGTGGATCCTACTTCTTCAAAAGTAGTGGTGGCGCCATTCGCTTCATCGTACTTCAGGTGAAAGAGTGGCGTTTGTGCGTGCAGTTGAACTGTCCACACGAGCGCAATGGCAATCGCCAGGAATTGGGACCTCATACAGATTGGGTTTTGGGTTAGCAGTTTTAGTTTGGGTGAGTACATCTCACGTAACGAATGTACTTTTCTTCAAACGATTGCAACTGCTACAAACCGATCAATTTACTGTCGCAAGTGGATCATGCAACTATATGGCTATACGCCATTTGCGTTCCGGGTTGCGCGTTCCGGGTTGCGCGTTCCTGATTGGGCGTTCCTGGTTTCGCGTTGCGGGGTTGGGCGTTTCGCGTTGGTGGGCTATGTTAACAGCGTGGAGGGGTACTGGCGGAAGACTTCGTAGAAAACTTTACTGAAGTGTCTGGCGTTGCTGTATCCGCATTTCCAGGCTACTTCGGTCACGTTGTACCGCCGGCTGATGAGGAGTTGGTAGGCGATCTCCATCTTGATCCTGCGAATGAAGTCTTTGGCGCTCAGGCCCGTGATCATTTTGATCTTGCGATAGAACGTAGGTTTCGACAGGTGCAGGTTCTCGGCCAGTGTTTGCATCGTAAAATTTCCTGCGTCGAGATGACGGGTGATCACGTCGATACATTTCCGGATAAACTCGCCATTCAACTGATCGCTGAATTTTATGTTGAATTTCAATGAACCTATTTCGAAATCGGTTGCCCTTACTTCATCGGTGACCACCGGATCCAGACACAGTAA
>CBHTUB010000412.1:0-5421 GCA_966095595.1 uncultured Chryseosolibacter sp.
AACAATCTCCCTTGACTCGGACAACATTCGTTGTCGGAAATATCCCGATCGCGTTCATTGCGGTTCATGATAACCAAGGCGGATAAACGCCTTATAGACAGTCCTTATTAAACTATAAAAACAATCGATTTGATCTATAACCCCCGGTGTCGTAGTCTTGAATTGAATTCATAACTTCATTCAAACGCTTATCAAACTAAATAAGATGGAAAATATCACCCCGACAAAACAGAAATCGCTCAATGTCAACGACAGCGAGGCTAAGTGTCCGTTCCATGGTGGCGCGTTAAAACAGGCGGCAGGTGGCGGAACACGTAACCGCGACTGGTGGCCTAACCAGCTGAAGCTGAACGTTCTGAGGCAGCAATCGTCCTTGTCCGATCCTATGGGCGAAAATTTTAACTACGCCGAAGAGTTCAAATCGCTTGATCTGAAGGCGGTGAAGAAGGACATCTTTGAGCTGATGACGACATCTCAGGACTGGTGGCCTGCGGACTATGGTCACTATGGGCCTTTCTTCATACGGATGGCGTGGCACAGTGCAGGCACGTATCGCGTTTCTGATGGACGGGGTGGCGGCGGTGCCGGACAACAACGCTTCGCTCCCCTCAACAGCTGGCCTGATAACGCTAACCTGGACAAGGCGCGATTGCTCCTCTGGCCGGTCAAGCAAAAATATGGAAAGAAGATCTCCTGGGCAGACCTGATGATCCTCGCGGGCAACTGTGCGCTCGAGTCGATGGGTTTCAAAACTTTCGGATTTGGTGGCGGACGGGAAGACGTATGGGAACCCCAGGAAGATGTGTATTGGGGTTCGGAAACAAAATGGTTGGGTGACGAACGGTATACAAAGGACCGTGAGCTTGAAGCTCCACTTGGTGCCGTGCAGATGGGACTTATTTATGTAAATCCGGAGGGACCTAACGGAAAACCGGATCCCGTTGCAGCAGCGCGTGACATCCGCGAAACATTCGGAAGGATGGCAATGAACGATGAAGAAACAGTGGCGTTGATCGCAGGTGGACATAGCTTTGGAAAAACACACGGAGCAGCAGACCCTGCCAAATACGTGGGCGTTGAGCCGGCAGCAGCTGGCATCGAAGCACAGAGCATGGGATGGAAAAATACTTTCGGAAACGGTCACGGTGTTCACACCATCACGAGCGGTCTCGAAGGTGCATGGACAACAACTCCGACGAAATGGAGCAATAACTTCTTCGAAAACCTCTTCGGCTTCGAATGGGAATTGACAAAAAGTCCCGCAGGTGCACATCAGTGGAAGCCGAAGAACAATGGTGGGGCTAACACCGTGCCGGACGCGCATGACAAGTCAAAGCGTCACGCGCCAACCATGCTCACAACCGATCTCGCGCTCCGGTTCGATCCTATCTACGAAAAAATATCAAGACGCTTCCTTGAAAATCCAGACCAGTTCGCCGATGCATTCGCCCGCGCATGGTTCAAGCTGACACACCGCGATATGGGACCGCGCGCACGTTACCTCGGGCCTGAAGTGCCCGCAGAAGAATTGATCTGGCAGGATCCTGTTCCCGCAGTGAACCATAAGTTGGTCGACGACAAGGATATCGCTGCATTGAAAGGCAAGATACTCAGCTCGGGATTGACCGTATCTCAACTGGTATCTACTGCCTGGGCCTCCGCTTCAACTTTCCGCGGTTCGGATAAACGCGGCGGAGCAAACGGCGCGCGCATTCGCCTCGAGCCTCAGAGAAATTGGGAAGTAAACAACCCCGACCAACTGAATGGAGTTTTGAAAGTGCTTGAGAACATCCAAAAGGAATTCAACTCGGCACAATCGGGCGGCAAAAAGATCTCGCTGGCAGATGTGATCGTTCTCGCCGGATGTGCAGGCGTGGAGAAGGCGGCAAAGAACGCCGGATATGACGTCACCGTTCCTTTCACACCGGGACGAGCCGACGCAACCCAGGAACAGACCGACGTAGAATCCTTTGAAGTACTCGAGCCTGCTGCCGACGCCTTCAGAAACTACATCAAGCTACACCACAAGGCTGCCGCGGAGCATATGATGATAGACAAAGCACAATTGTTGACACTGACCGCTCCCGAGATGACGGTGCTGCTTGGAGGTATGCGCGTGTTGAATACGAACTTCGACAGGTCACAACACGGTGTGTTCACCAAACGCCCCGAGTCATTGACCAACGACTTCTTCGTCAACCTGCTCGACTTTGGGATTACCTGGACTGCAACCTCGGATTTCCAGACCGTTTTTGAAGGCCGCGATCGCAAGACCGGCGCTGTGAAGTGGACGGGAACCCGCGTAGACCTCATCTTTGGCTCGAACTCTGAACTTCGCGCAATTGCCGAGGTATATGGATGCTCGGACTCGCGCGAGAAATTTGTAAACGATTTTGTGGCCGCGTGGAGCAAGGTGATGAACCTCGATCGTTTCGATCTGAAGTAATTCATTTCATATCAACACGAAATCCCAAGGTGGTCCCTCAAAGACCACCTTTTATGTTTTGAGGACTGTTTTTTTCGAAGACATAGTCCGGTCATTAACGGGCTGCCTGCAACTGATGCCGCAAAGTCAGGATCGAAAGAATAAACGATCAACAGAGATAAGTGCCTTCTGGCTTGCCCCGAGAGGCGGGAATTTAGAACAATATGTCATCCACCGGTTGCATACGCTCCGGTACGTTTTCGTCTCCCATCATCTCTTTCAGGTCGATCTCGATATTTCGAACGATGGCATAGATGGGAACATCGTTCAATAATCCTTCGAATGGATTTTCGCTGTAGTCACCGGTATATTCCATCAACGAAAACACCCATGACACGATGAGGTTGAAAGGGAGCATGAGCCAGATGAGATTGCCACCATCCAGCTTTTCGAATTCCTGCAACATGGCAAATGGCAACAGATAGGTGAAGATCAATATAAAAACGTGACTCGATGTCGAGTACTGTCGGGGCAGCGGTGTGTTCTTGATGCGCTCAGAGGCGCCCTGCTCAGCGTACAGGTCCGTGATCAGTTTCTGTAATTCTATCTGATCGAACTGGTCGATATACCGGTTTGTTGCGCAGCGTTGCGATATGCTGCGACTGGTTGTCGAGCAGACATGTTGCCGCGTTTTTTCGTTTCATCACGTTCTGCAGTTCCTCCGGAGAAAGACAGGCACTGGCATCTTTCTCAAACGAAGAGAAATCCATACGTTTTGCAAAGTAGTTGCGCTGCCTTACGCTGGCAATCAGGTTATGTTCCCAGGCTGTCCGCTGTCGCATGGCATGTTTCAGCGCGTGCAGCCAGGCAATGTGCCGCAGGATCAGGATACGAACCTCCCTGTTAATTTCCTTCTCAGAAATTCCCTTGACCAATCCGTGTGCCGTGAAGGAACGCACCGCCGCCCCGAAAGACCTGCTGAGGTTCACGATACTGCCCCACACCTTCCTCGCCTCCCAGACACGATCATATGACTGATTGTTTTTAAAACCCACATAGAAGGCCACGGCAGTGCCGATCAACGACACAGGCAGCCACGGGATCGCGACCCATCTCCATTCGAGATACCGATAGGTGAACATGGCAAGAAGTCCCGTGAACAATGACCAAAGGATCATTCTCCAGGAAATAAAGTATAGAATGCGGTAGCCGAAATATCTTTTGATGTACATGATCCAAAGATAAAAAGTCAACGACCGATGCCAAACACATTCCAGATCTATCCGGAATTGCTCAGGTCTCTGACTATCTGGATGCGTATGGTAATGTATCATTTGGCAAGGCCACGCTATCTTGCCAATACTGTTTTCGGGCATCGCGGAATTGCGTTCGCAGGTTGTCGAGAAACACCTGGTTTTGTTTCATCAGTGTGATCCATCCTATCAGCTCGAACTGTATTTGCCGGGCGATTGTCCCCGATGCAACCAGGGGTTCTTCTCCTGACACGATCATTCTGGATTGCCTGAAGTCATACCGCACATTGGCACCGTACAAGGGTGTGACAGCATTGCGAAGTCTTTCCTGACACCTTTTCCATGCATCGTCGTAGCGGGACAACAACCCTTTTGCCTGCACATTCAGAAAATAAAGTTCATGAACAACCGTATCATCCTTGATACTCGAAAGCAGACCGGAATTCTTCAATGACTCGATACCCGAATTATCGCCAATGTCCGATATATAGGGTAGGTATGCGATGGAAATGTCTGCAAGAAGCTGCTTCTGCTCGATCCTTCCATCCTCGAGATCGGTCACCAACGAGTCGAATCGTTTGGAATGTTTGTCCGCATAGTCGGAAAGGAACTTCAGGTAACCCTCCTGCCTGATCACCTGCGAGTGGATGACGGCAAACAACGCTTCGGCATCTGCCTCGGATCGTCTGCTCTCCCTGTAGTTCTCGACCCAAAATGCAATGATAATGCTGATCGTAATGACGACAAATTCCTTCAGGTAGACACTGAAATGTTTCATAGCGCGGGATTTTAGGGATTTGTCTAAGTTACGCGTTTATCTTAAAAGAAGGGTAAGCCATCTTGACCCCCGCCTATTGCCGTTGTTGCTGCTGATCGGCCGTATCGACTTAGTGGTTTTCGTCGGCCAATCAACGAAATATCGTCTTGTGCATCCCGGTTGCATGATTTTAAGCTGGATTTCACTCATTCACACTGGTAAGCTGTTTGCCTGTGTCCGGCAATTACTCGAACCCTAACGGCTATCAAATGAAAAAAACATTTCTGCTACCTGTGTTATTACTTCTTCTACTGACTGACGTGGCCAGTGCACAGAGTCATGAAAAGATCCTCTCGGTATTCATTTACAATTTCGCCATCAATGGAGAATGGGCCAATAAAGAAGATGCTCAGGAATTTATCATTGGCATCGTCGGCAACGGAGCTGACAGTAAGGCTATCGCCGAAGAATTGCATCAACTGGCGGCTATGAAAACCATTGGCAAGAGAAAAATAGCAGTCGCTGAATTTGCCAGGGAGTCTGACGTCAAAGACTGCCACATACTTTTTATCCCCGAGTCGAAATCATCGATGCTTTCGCCGCTCACCACCAGACTCTCATCTACTTCTACGCTTATCATTACTGAAAAGGCTGGTCTGGCCAAACTGGGAAGCGCCATCAACTTCATCAACGTTGAGGGTAAGCTCCGATATGAGGTTAACATGCGTGAGATCGATAGACGGAATATCAAGATATCAAGCAGGATCACCAGTCTGGGGCTCTCCATTTAATCTAATATACATGCCGTGATCGAACCCCGAATATCCCAACGTGGGATCGGTCCGGATTTGAATCAAAACCTATTAGCTATGAAATATAAAACGATTCTTACGGTCGTGTGCTGCCTGTCAGCCGCGGCGGTTAAAGCACAGGAAACAGAAGCCGACAGCCTCTATTCTCTTTCGATAGAAGAACTGTTAAACGTC
>CBHTUB010000413.1:0-5413 GCA_966095595.1 uncultured Chryseosolibacter sp.
CAGGATCTCTGCTACGCTGTAACCCAGAAAATTATTCCGGAGGTGTCCGAGGTGTAAAGGCTTGTTCGTATTCGGCGATGAATATTCCACCATGATCTCCTGACCATTCGATGGGAACGTTCCAAATGAAGTGTTGTCGTAGATCGACTGGATGGTTTGTATCCAGACGCGGTCGCTGAGCACGAGGTTGAGAAATCCCTTTACAACATTGTAACGCTCCACGATGCCCGAGTTTGTTACGAGGTAATCGCCTACCATTCGGGCTGTTTCTTCAGGACCTTTCCGCGAGATCTTTGTCAGCGGAAAACATACAAGTGTGTGAGAGCCTTCGAACTCCTGATTGGTCGGCTGAAGCTGATAGGAGTCAAGCGAAGTGTTGAACAACGCTTCAATTGCCTTCTGAATATGAGACCGTAATAACTGTTCGGGATTCATGCCGGAGCGCTTTAATAAGTCGTGCAAAGGTGCAATTTTTTAAGTAAACGCGGGAGCGATAACAAAAAAAGGCCGGAGTAGTCCGGCCCTTTCGTATACTTTTATAACTGGGTCCTACCAACCTAAAACGTATGCAAAGATCAACGGTGCCACAATGGTAGCGTCGCTCTCCACAATGTATTTTGGTGTCTCAATGCTCAGTTTTCCCCATGTGATCTTCTCGTTGGGCACAGCGCCGGAATATGAACCGTAACTGGTTGTCGAGTCGCTGATCTGGCAGAAGTAGCTCCAGAACGGAACGTTGTCCCTTTCAAGATCCTGGTGAAGCATCGGAACGACACAGATCGGGAAGTCACCGGCAATACCACCGCCGATCTGGAAGAAGCCGATTCCTTCGGAACCGGAATTTTTGGTGTACCACTCAGCAAGCCATACCATGTATTCGATACCCGACTTCATGGTCGAAGCTTTCAGCTCTCCGGTCACTACGTATGAAGCGAAGATGTTACCCATGGTTGAATCTTCCCATCCAGGCACTACCATCGGAAGGTTCATTTCCGCTGCCGCGATCATCCATGAGTTCTTCGGGTCGATCTCATAGTACTGCTTCAAGTCACCGCTCTTCAGCATGCGATACATGAATTCATGCGGGAACAATCGTTCACCGGCATTTTCGGCATCCTTCCATACCTTGAAAAGATGTTTCTGCAGCCTTCTGAAGGCTTCCTCCTCCGGAATGCAGGTATCGGTCACGCGGTTGAGGTGATTGCCGAGAAGATCCCACTCGTCCTGTGGAGTAAGGTCGCGGTAGTTGGGTATTCGTCTATAGTGTGAATGAGCCACCAGGTTCATGATATCCTCCTCGAGGTTCGCACCCGTACAGGAGATTATATGCACTTTATCCCTGCGGATCATTTCAGCCAGGCTAATGCCAAGCTCACCGGTACTCATGGCTCCGGCTAGCGTCATCATCATTTTTTTGCCGTCAGCAAGATGCTTTTTGTAACCTTTGGCAGCATCGACCAGGGCTGCAGCATTGAAGTGCAGATAGTGCTTTTCGATAAATGAAGAAATTGGCCCGTTTTGACTCATGATTCGTTTTAATAATTAAGACGCGAAAGTATACAATAAGTGAAAAATATAGAAATGCGTTCCATTCGCCGGACATTTGCCGCTCAAAAGCGGGCTGCGTGTCCACCGCCGGCGTAAATTTTGTAACTTACGTGTTTGGCTGATTTCTGCATGAGGACAGTTTTTTTATCAATTATTCTTTTGGGCATTTCTCTAAGGGTATTTCCGCAAAAGACTGAGCCTGAATTCCAGGTTGTGCGCGAAAACAAAGAAGAAAGGATCACCATCTATGAACGCTGGATCACATTCCCCGGATCACAGCCTCCGATAAAGGCCAGGGAAGTCAAGGGAGATTTTTTCATTAAAACGACAATACCCAAAGCCCTATCGCTCCTGAAGAATGAAAAGGAGATCTTCAAATGGCAAACACACGTAACGGAATTCAAGGTCTATGCAACCTCAGACTCGACAACCTGGAACGAATATTCCTATCACGACATTCCGTGGCCCGTAAGCGATCAGGATCATTACCTCGAGTATACCATCCAACCCGGCTCAACGCCCAACAAAATATTTATCATTTTCCAATCGAAAGTAAATGCTGCCGTGGCCCCGGTGCGCGACGATGCTACAAGGATGCAGCTCTACGGGACGTGGATGTTTGAAAGACTTTCGGACAACGAGATCAAGGCATCGTATACGATCCTCTCCAAGCCGCTGAACATCCCAAGGATCTTCACCGACCCGGTGATCCGCAGCAACCTGATGAGCACGATCAAGAATTATATCGATATTCTTGAAGGGCGCGGGTAGGGTGGTCAATGGTCAATGGGAATTTGCATTTGGGTATTGGCTGTTGGGTTATTGGCTAAATGCCAATTGCCAACAGCTAAATGCCAATCGCTAAAAGCTAAATGCCAATCTCCAAATGCCAACAGCTCACTCAAACTCCCTTAAGCCGTTTATGAAAATTGTTGACGGTAGTCCGGTCTTATATCCCTACTCCGCCAGCACCGGACGGCCGATGATGGACTTTGCGGTTGCCTCTACGATCTCAAATGCACTTTCCGCCATTCTGTTCTCTGTGTCGAGCGTTGGATTGACTTCGACGATCTCCCAGCAGCAAACTTTTGGACTTTTCGCCAGTTCCTGGTTGAGTGTTTTCGCTTCGTCTACGGTGAGTCCGTTGGGAACAGGTGTGCCTGTCCCGGTGGAAATGCGTGAGTCCATGCTATCGACATCGAACGATACATAGATCATGTCGCAGTGGTCGAGCATTTGTAGCGCTTTCTCCGCTACCACTGCCGGACCGAGCTTCTTCACATCTTCTACTTCGAGGAAGTTGACGTTGTATTTGTTGATGAGATAGTTCTCGGGTTTTTCGAGGTCGCGCACGGCGATGTAGACGATGTCCTCGGGGTAGATCTTCGCTCCCGGTATACCTACATTTTTGATCTGCTCCCAATAATCCAGTGTCTCGCCGCGGGGGTCGTTGACTTTACATTCGAGGTTATCCAGCGCGCAGGCCATCGCCAGGGGCATACCGTGCATGTTGCCCGAAGGTGTCGTGAACGGTGTATGGAAATCTGCATGGGCATCGATCCAGATCACGCCAAGTCTGATCTTCGGATATGCTTTCTTGATCCCGGAAATAGTTCCATATGCGGTGCTGTGATCGCCCGCCATGATCAGGGGAAAGAAATCGTCGAAGATGGTTTCGTACACTTCGAGGCAAACGCGCTCTTCCATGATGAGCACACCGTCGATGAATTTTGCGTATGAGTGTTTTGCTCCGTCGAAAAGCAGTTCATTGACATTTTCTACTTCAACAGAGTCATATGTTTTGAAGAAATCTGAATTGAGGTCAAGGCTCGCAATCTTCATGGCTTCAACGCCGAGGCTTGCACCACGGGTTCCGGCACCGATTTCGGATTTTACTTCTATTATTTTGATCTCTTTCATACTTCGATTTTAGTTCTCCTGTGGACTTAACTCCGGTAGAGCTCCGAAGCTAACCAGGTAACAGGCATAGATTGAATTTTGTTTATTGCTAACCGTACAGAACCTTATTTGCTCCCTTTAGAAATCGGGCAAAGCATGCTTCCCTTCCCGAAGGCTATCGGGAGATAAAGGGATGGAGTTTCTGCTGAAAAAACGGGTAGACATACGTTTTTTTGAGTCTTGCAAAGATGGTAAAATTATCTCAATATTGCACTCTTTCGCCGAAGCGTCTATAGTGAAGTTTAGCGATTACTGGCATTGAATTTTACAGTGTAGCGAAACTGAAACACGATCCGGTTATTTTATTGTATTTTAACCCGTAATCCAGTTTTTGCCAGCCTGCCGGCTAGCAGGTTTTGAAAGCGAAATGAAGAGTTACCGCGAGCTGATTGAGCAAACCTTCGAATTTCCTCAGAAAGAGTTTAAAGTACGCGACCATGAGTTACTTTTCAATGATGTTCCGCTAACTGACATCATTAAAGAGTATGGTACCCCCTTGAAACTCACCTACCTGCCGAGGATCAGCGAAAATATCCGTTTTGTGCAGGCAACGTTCAATAATGCGATCGAGCGGTTCAAGTACAACGGCAAATACACATACTGCTATTGTACAAAGTCTTCGCACTTCTCATTCGTTCTCGAAGAAGCTTTGAAAAATACCGACGTTCACATCGAAACGTCTTCCTCCTTTGATATTCCGATCGTATGGTCGCTCTATAACAAGGGAAAAATTACCAAGGACACCTACGTGATCTGTAACGGCTTCAAAATGCCGTTGTATACGCAATACATTTCCGAGCTTCTCAATGAAGGCTTTCACAACTGCGTTCCGATCCTCGACAAAATGGGCGAGATCGACGACTATGAACAGCAGGTGAAAGGCTCTTACCAGGTAGGTATACGCGTTGCCGCTGACGAAGAACCTAATTTTGAATTCTATACTTCCAGACTGGGTATTCGCTACAGCGATATCACACCCTTCTACAAGGAAAAGATCGAAAAGAGCGACAAGGCATCCCTCAAGATGCTGCACTTCTTCATCAATACCGGCATTAAAGACACCGCCTACTACTGGAGCGAGCTCAGCCGCTTCATCTTCAAATATTGCGAACTCAAAAAGATCTGCCCAACGCTCGATTCCATCGACATCGGCGGAGGATTCCCGATCAAAACATCACTGACCTTCCAGTATGATTACAAGTACATGATCGAGCAGATCGTGGAAAACATCAAGTGGATCTGTGACAAGAACAACGTTCCTGTACCGAATATCTTCACTGAATTCGGCAGCTACACCGTCGGCGAAAGCGGCGCCGTATTGTACAAGGTGATCGATCAGAAATTGCAGAACGACAAAGAGCTCTGGTATATGATCGACGGCTCATTCATCACCCACCTGCCTGACGCATGGGGCCTCAACCAGAAGTACATTCTGCTGGCCTGCAATAAGTGGGACGACCCTTATCACAAGGTCAATATGGGCGGACTTACGTGCGACAGCATGGATTATTACAATTCGGAGGCGCATACTGGAGAAGTGTTCCTTCCCATGATCAACGACGAAGAGCCGCTTTACATCGGATTCTTCCACACCGGTGCCTATCAGGAATCACTTGGCGGATACGGTGGCATTCAGCATTGCCTCGTTCCCGCGCCCAAGCACGTCCTGATCGACCGCAACGAAGATGGCGAGATCAGTACAAGACTTTTTGCACCCGAGCAAAGCAGCGAAAGCATGCTGAAAGTTCTTGGCTACGACACCGTGAGACAGAAAGTCTAGTCGTTGTGTCCACTGCCCGGGCGGTATCGTGACATCTTTAGAAACGTTCGTTTCCTCAGTCTTTGCATTTGTTGCCACGAATGTGGATGATCTTTTTATCCTCATGTTCCTGCTGACGCAACAGAA
>CBHTUB010000414.1:0-5382 GCA_966095595.1 uncultured Chryseosolibacter sp.
GGGCTCTCGGAAAGTGGCAGCGGCGTTGTCACTATCCAGAAGGTGCGACTAATTCATGCATCGATACGTTACTTCCTGAAACATGGCCAGGCCGGCAGTCCAAGGGATACCGCCAGGCTTGGCGAGCCCATCAACCAGGAAGACCTTGCAGGAACGCTGATGTCCTTTGGACCGGTGATCCTCGCGGGACTAAAGCGCCTCGGTGCAAAACTCGACAATGATGACACCGCCGCGTGGATGCATTGCTGGAATATCACGGGGCATCTCCTCGGCATAGATGAATCACTCTTGCCCGACACCTATGAGCAGGGATTTCAATTGGCATGCGATATTCTTCGCGACCAGGCGCAACCTTCCGAAGCGGGCAAGGCGCTGACGTTGTCATGCAACAAGTTCATGAATAAAATGATCCCGGGTAACGTGTTTGATTCGGTCCCGGAATATCTCATGTGGTATTTTCTGCAGGACTTCGCCGGACCGAGCGGAAAAAATCTCGCAGCGTGCATAGGTGTGTCTGAAGATGAGGACCTGCGAGACAAGCTTGTACTGGAACTGACCCATATCGTTTCAAAGGGAGTCAGCAGGGCAGAAGACAACGACAGACTGGTTGCGAGGATCATTGGGTCATTCAATAAGTTGCTGATGCAGGGCATGATCTATCATTACAATGGTGGCAAAGGTGTTCAGTTTACAATCCCGCCGTCGCTGCAGGCCAACTGGGGAATGATCGAGACCTGGCAGGATTTTAAATCGACGCCATCATTCTTTGGCAACCGTCTTGCATGGCAAAAGAAGTCGGAAGAAATACCTAACCTATAAAACCCCTCGAAGATGCAACAGAACATTGCTTTGGCGCAGGACGACATCATGCCTGGCCTCGACAAAAAGACAACGATACTCATTCTCATCAGCGCAGGTGTGCTGCTCGGGTGGTCATACCTGAGCTCGAAATGGGACGCGGGTCCGATAACGGCAAGTATCATTACGTATGGGTTATATGCTTTTTACTGGTTCTACGCGCTGCGGACAAAGAATCCGCTCATGCTGAGGCTTCAGGTCTTCGGGACAGTCGCAGGATTTATGGAGCTTGTAACAGATTATTACCTGGTTGATGTGATCGACAGCCTCGTGTATCCCGGAGGCGAGCCTATGATCTGGAGCTCGCCGGCCTACATGCCATTTGCCTGGTCGAATGTGATCCTGCAGCTGAGCTTTATCGGCGTATTGCTCACGGTCAGGTTCGGCGTGTTACGGGCATCCATTATGCTCGCCATTGCCGGAGGGATGTATATTCCAACCTATGAGCACCTGGCGAAGGATGCAGGATGGTGGCTATACAATCTGAATACACCAATGCTCTTCAATGCGCCGGTCTATGTCATCATCTGTGAGGCGTTGATCTCATTGTCGCTTCCCGGAATTGTCTACTACTCCGAGCACAACCGCCTGAAGAAAACCATATCTTTGGGAGTATTGGAAGGAATTTGGATCTTTGTCAGCGCCTGGCTGGCTTTCAGGCTCGTAAGCCTGGTTTTGTGACGACTTAAGGTTTAGTATCATGCAGGTTGGCAAGCTCGTTGATTGGTTTATCCATCCTTCGTATTTCGAAGATGCGATGGTATTGCGCAGGGCCAGACTTCTGGTGCGCGCTTGCCTGCTCACGAGCTTGTTCTCGATATCGTATGTGATCCTCAGCATTGTATTCCACTACGAAAAAGGCATATACTTTACAGGCTTCAACGTGGTAGGCTATTTCGCGTTACCCCTCCTTGTCAGAACTCGATTCCCGCTATCCATTACCGGCAATATTTTTATCGCGATCGGCGCCATCACGGTGCTCGTCCTGACGTGGTTTTCCGGTGGTATGTGGTCGGCAATTTATCCATGGATTATAGCAATCCCGGTGCTTGCACTGCTCATCGAGGGAAAACGATCCGCCATCTACTGGACAATATTCGCCTTCGGATGGATGGTCGCGTTCGGAGCATTGGAGTTGAACGGATTCAAGCTGCCCGTCGAATACAACGAATCTCTTCGTACCGTGTGGTTCATCAGTATCCTCCCGGGACTTCTCATGATCATCATGGTCGTGTCGTTTGTATTTGAAAGCAGCATGCAACGCGCGATGAGCGACGTGCAAAGTCAGAAGGTAACGATCGAGCAACAATCGGCAGTGCTCGAAAAGCTGATTGAAGACAAAGACAACATCATTCGCATCCTTGCCCATGACCTGAGAAACCCGCTGGCCAACATCAGCGTGATCACAAGGTTGCTGGAACGGGAGATCAAGGAAGAAGGAGCGAAGGAGATGGTGAACATGATCAACAGCGCTTCTTCCAACGCACAGGTGCTCGTGAAGCACGTGCTCGAAATGGCGACTCTTGAGTACCGCGAAGGAGGCGTGAAGCTTACCGCCATCGATTTTCAAAAGGTGGTAAAGGAAGTCGTGCAGTCCTTCAAGCAGGCTGCGGACCAAAAAGACATTTCCATACACGCAGCCGACTTCGATAAGTATTGCATGGTAATGGCCGATCTTACCTACCTGCGACTTGTACTGGAGAACCTCGTCTCCAATGCCGTTAAATACTCCCCGACAGGCAAAGCCATCAAGTTACTTGTCGAGGATCGGTCCGACAAGGTACTGATCCGCGTTCGTGACTATGGCGTTGGCGTACCCGTGGAAGAGGAAGATCGGCTTTTCAAAAAATTCTCACGCCTCAGCTCGCAGCCCACGGCGGGTGAAAGCTCAAACGGCCTTGGTCTGTCCCTGGTGAAACGTTACATGGAACTCATGAACGGCAAAGTCTGGTTCGAGCGCCCCAACGACGGAGGATCCATCTTCGCGATCGAGCTCGTGAAAGCATGATACAGGATTTTGATTGTATTGATTAAGAGTGAGCTGTTTCAGCGCGGGATCTGAAATCTGAAATTATTGTTGTCCGGGGAAAACTTGCGGTCCTGCGAAAATCACTTCGAATTAACCGAAAAGAGTTATTTTTCCAACTTATGCCGAAGGAGGCCCTGCTGTGCAAGTTGTAGTTCGGTCCTCAGTATTGGTCTTAAATCGCGCGAGTTCAAAAATAACTCATCACTCATCATTGTGAGTGCCACATGCCGTTCATTTTCTTTTGCGTCGCCAAAAGAAAACAGAACCAAAAGAAAAGGCGAAACTTAAATATGCTTCCACGCGCAGCCAGCCGCACCCCCGCATTTAAGTTATGCCCGCGCGCCAGTAAACAAACATACTTTGGCCCTATGACCGGACGTCTGAAATGTATTCCACTTCGAAAATCAAAAATCCCTGCCCGTCCGGCAGGCGGGGTCAATCAGCAATCATAAATCATGACCCTGCAATATCGGTAATGCCTAAACTTTTTACCGGACACTAATAATCTGAAATCTGAGATTCTTAAATCCGCCCCCGATCAGCTTTTCCCTTCCCGAATCAGCTCCGTCACCCGGCTCAACGTGTCAAGTGCCTTCTCTTTCTTGAGTTCGCATTCCCATATCTCAATGACCTCCCAGCCGAGGTCCTTTAGTTTCCGCGCAGCGATCTCGTCATTTTTTCGGTTCGTATTGATCTTATTCAGCCACCAATCGGTCTTGGTCTTGGGTACAACGAAATACTTGCAGCCGGGATGACCATGCCAGAAGCAGCCATGAATAAAAATAACCGTATTGTATTTCCTGAGCACTACATCCGGTTTTCCGGGAAGAGACTTTTCATGGAGCCTATATCGGAAGCCTGCACGATGCAGAAATCTCCGCACAAGAAGCTCGGGCTTCGAGTTCTTCGACTTGATCTGACTCATGTTGTAGCTCCGGATGTGCGGCTCGTGTACGTCTGCCATTTTCAGAATGTTGGACTCACTTTAAACAATTGGATTTGACATAATTTGTCATTTTATTGTTGCTAAGTTGCAACCATCTTTACCAAATACTTAAAATTCAATGCCTAAATATTCAAAGGTTAAGGAACAGTTAAATATTGAAGTAACTAAACCTGAGCAAATTGACCTGGCCTATTTAACGCATTACTTACAGAATTCCGAGAACGGTGTCTCAAAGTATTTCAGAAAGGGTGCGATCGACTATCTCGAATCCCTGGAGCCATCCGTTGAAGGGAAGTCATACCTGGAAGAAATTCTTCCGATCAGCTGGGATGTTCCATTCCCTCCGCCAAAGAATCCGAAGTTCAAGTTCATAGACCTCTTTGCAGGTATTGGAGGAATGCGACTTGCCTTTCAAAATCTTGGCGGGAAATGCGTCTTTACCTCGGAATGGAATCATTTTGCACAGAAGACCTACGAGGCAAATTATGGCAAAGTTCCCTTCGGTGATATCACAAAGATCTCCGAGAAGAGTGTTCCAGATCACGATATCCTTATAGGCGGTTTCCCGTGTCAGCCATTCTCAATTGCCGGTGTGTCCAAAAAGAACAGCCTCGGCAGGCAACATGGTTTTCTGGATAAGACACAAGGCACGTTGTTCTTTGACATTGCCCGGATCATCAGGGAAAAACGGCCCACCGCTTTCTTGTTGGAAAATGTCAAGAACCTCGTCTCGCATGACAAGGGTAACACGTTCAAGGTCATCAAAGCGACTTTGGAAGAGTTGGATTATACCGTGCATGCACGTGTCCTGGATGGAAAATATTTTGTGCCCCAACACCGGGAAAGGATATTTATCGTGGGATTCGACAAGCGAAGATTCAAGGGACAGGAGAGCTTTGAATTTCCCAAAATGCCGGAGGTAAACCACGCGATCGAAGATCAGCTGGAAAAGAAGCCGGAATCCAAATACACGTTGACCGACAAGCTTTGGGCATATCTTCAGAAGTATGCTGCCAAGCATAAACAGAAAGGAAATGGCTTCGGCTTCGGACTAACCCCCCTCGACGGCATCGCTCGTACGCTGAGTGCCAGATATTACAAAGATGGTTCGGAGATCCTTATTCCCCAGAATGGCCTCAATCCACGACGCCTCACACCACGTGAGTGCGCAAGGATCCAGGGTTTCCCCGATGAGTTTGTCATACCGGTTTCCGACAACCAGGCGTACAAGCAATTTGGTAACTCCGTTGTTGTTCCGCTCATCCAGGCGGTGGGAAAGGAAATGATCAAATCCATAAATTCTTTCGATGGAGTTAGTAGTCGCAAAAGCGATCGCAGCAACGCAAAGCTCCGAGGTCGCATATTGTAAGTTCATCACGGCGAACGACACAGGTGATACCGGAGGGCATCAATCCGGATACCACATCCACAAAAATGCCTGGGCTCTTGCCTTTGATCAACCTGGAGAGAAAGGCTCAAATAAAGATCATTTCGTAAAGATCCGATGGCAGGATGACTTCGAGACCGATAGCCGGTTTATCTACTATGG
>CBHTUB010000415.1:0-5379 GCA_966095595.1 uncultured Chryseosolibacter sp.
AAACTAGCCATTCTTTTCCTGCCATTCTTTTTCGCATCTTCGGCGGTTGCGGATTTTCACCTTATGATCCTGAAGCAATAACGTCGATGTTAACGTCTCAATCGGCGGCCACTGTCGGCTTAAAGAAATACTCTCCCGTTTTATTTACACTCAGGTCTTTAAGTTTTTTACTTTTTTCAAAATCGTCGTAGACCGTTTTCAGATTTCTCCAGAATGACGCATGCTGTGGTTTCTGATGTACAAGAGATCCCAGATTCTCGTCGGTTAATCTCGCAGGGAAAATATGGACAGGGATATTGTCCTGACCATTGTTTTTAGCTTCGAGTGCGAGAATATAAAGTTCTTTTATTTTATCGTCGGTGATGGGAATACAGCCGATGGTAACGCAGTTGCCATGGATGTAGATCGCACTTCCCGGAGACCTTTTGTCGCTGAGTATTTTATCGGATGCATTGGGATAGCTGATCCCAAGCGAGAGATGGAAATTACTTTCGGGGTTGAAATGGTTGATGTGATATGCGCCTTCCGGGATTTGAAGGTCGCCTTCTTTTCTTTTTGGCCCGAAGTCGCCTGAAAACGCGCAATATTCATAGCTGTGCAGTAGGGAATAGGTTGATGACGATTTTTCCTGAATCCAGATCTCCAGTATGGCTTCGTTTTTTATCGCGCGAATGAAGAGACGGAATCCATCATACTTTAAACCTTTATCGGAAAAATATCCCTTAACTATATTTTCTTTTTCCGTATAGGCATTTTTTACACGTGCCTTCTTCAATTGAATGTTCTTAAAACTTTCCTGGGGTAACAACATCAGAAGTATGATAAATAAGGAATATTGCATACATTAAATTAAGTTTATTTAGTGAGCCAGACCAATGAATAATATTTATCTCTGGGGATCTCTTGTCGCCGTACAGATCGGAGTCATCGCTTACCTTCTCATTGTCAATTCCCGCACGAAGAAAGCATGGCAAAATACACACCAGGTTTTAAAAGTTCTTCAGGAGAAATACCTCCAGGCGCAAGCCAATTATCCGGTGTCACAGGTAAATGAGCTGATCGATCGTTATGAGAATGAAATTCAAAAGATGGGTGCGGACATTCACGACGATCTGATCCAGAAGCTGGCGGTGTACCGGTTATATGTCAACAAGCTCGAGCGCGCTGAGGATCTCACGGCGGTGCATGTGCTGATCAAACAAATGAAGGAGGATTTTGAAACGATCATCCGGTCGGTCCGCAAGATTTCACGGCGCCTGATGCCTGAACAGGAGATCGGGTCATTTACAAGCATGATGCAGGAATTGTGCAAAAGAATGGAGACGCCCGGCGTCATTTTCATTCATTTTGAAAGCAAAGGAAACGAGATCGCTATCCGTCATGAGCATCGTCAGCATTTGTTGCGTATCGTTCAGGAGGCCATTACAAATGTCACCAAGCATACACCGGCGTGGCACGTCTATGTGAGATTGATCTTCAGCGACCAGACGTTGCAACTTGAGATAGAAGATGATGGTCAGAAGTTCGAAACGCTCATCAACAAGATCAAGGACAAAAATGCTCTTTCAACACTCAGGATGAGGATCAACAAGATCGGCGGTGCGATAGAATTCCGAAAGGGAAATGTCGGCACGATCGCCACTGTTACCTATTCTCCTTCGGCTTCGCTGGAATCAAATGATGCCGTTCCTGAAAGCATAGGCAATTAACTCTGCCGTATTCTGGGTTCCTGTTTTTTTCATCAGTCGGTGACGACTTGTTTCTGCAGAGCTTATGGGAATGTTCAGCCTGTCTGCGATGGCTTTGGTCGTTAAACCGGCAACAATCGCCTTGAGCAAGTCTACTTCCTTTGCTTTCAGTTTTATAGTTGGAGGGCCCTGCTTCCAGAAATCCGAATTTTGAAGAATGATATCGATCACGTCCTTCGACAGGTATTGGTTGGAGATCATGATCTGTTCGATGGCTTTTTCAATTTCGTCGAAGCCATTCATTTTTTGCACAAACCCGTGTATGCCTGCCTTCAGCAGATTGAATATCAGTTCAGTGCTGAACAATCCTGTGACAATGAGGATCTTTACGTTGGGATAGGATTTGCGGATCCTCTCTACAAGTTCTATGCACTGCATTCCAGGCATACGAACATCAAGGAGGACCACATCGGGATTGTGGTTTTTTAGTACTTCCAGCACTTCTTCGCTGTTACCAGCTTCGAGGATAAGCCTGATATTCGGTTGCTGATACAACAAGGCCTTCAAACCCTGTCGCACCATCAGTTCGTCCTCCGCGAGTAACACAGTAAGTTTCTTCATTTCAGCTAGTGTGTTCAGATAAATGGGGGTTAATAATGTCAAAGATAAGGAAATCAGATTCAAACAGTAGGCGAATCGTGGTGCGGTACGTGCCAAACTTGTTGAATAGCGTTCAAACACCTTATCGCCGGCGAAATTTTTCTCCATGCGATTCGTCGAAAAAGAATGCGGGTTAACTTTTTTCAGCGGCAAAATCGGCCATTTGCCGGACCGTCTCCTTGCCGGACTTTGGCAAATTCTTTAGCATTAGACCGTCTTGTGTTATTCTTGACCAGCGGGTAATGCAGACTACACCCAAACAACCTATTTATGAAACCTAAAAACCTTTTTATGCTGGCAGGCTTTCTTGCATTGTGCTCGTGCAAGCAGGGGCCTGCGGGCGAATCATCTCAAAACATTTCCGGAGCCTCGTCCTTTAAAGAAAACGTAGCGATCTATTATGCGGGCATCCGCAGCGTAGACTCGAAGTCTTACGTGAGGGAGCTTGCGTTTCGTGACTTCAGCGTGTCACCCCAAATGCCAGCAACAATTCGCCTCGACGACGTTGTATACACTGACGATGGAAGGGAAAGCGATCTGAAAGCCAACGACGGCACCTATACTTCACACGCCATGTACTTTCACAACGACGAAATACCTTACAATGCTGCGTCGCAGACACGCGCAACCCTGGAGGCTCCGATCGTCAGCTCAGCTTTTAAACATCTTGACGTCCTTCGCGGCGACGGCAAATATGCTCTGACGGGGAGTGTCGAAGCAATCAATGGAATGATGTGTGAAGTTGAAATTGGCGAAGGAGATTGTGACGGGGAGACCGGTTGGTGTAACAACTGTTGCGTTACTATCCACACGGAAAAGTGTACAATAACTTTCGGATCCTGATTCCCTCTCAATAATTACTCTGGAGTGTGTTATCTGGTCGTAGCACACTCTTTTTTTTGCTCAGCTATTCGGTTTTGACTCCTGCTTAACTTCCGCCGGGGGAGGAGGAGGAGGTGGGGCGAGCTGGATGTGGAAGCCCGTTACGAAATAGATCTGGTGCTTCAGTAAAGTTTCATAGATCTCCAGGTTGATGTTTTGCTGTATCGTCATGAACTTATTATAGTCCGGGTCGAGTACGGAATAAACAACCTCAAATCTCAGGCTCCAGTCCCCAAACGATGCAAAATGGGCCCGGTCGAAGAGTACCGGACTTTGTCTCTCCACGATCGCCTTGATAAGATCGGGGATGATCCTGATTTTTTCCAACGGTGTACGATAGTCCACGTTCAGGGTGAACACAACCCTCCGGTTCACGAGTCGTTTGAAGTTGTGGATGCGGGACCCGGTAAGGTTCGAATTTCCGATGATGATCTGCTCGCCGCCGAGTGCCCGGATGCGTGTGGTCTTGATCCCGACATATTCTACGGTCCCCATTTTGTCGTCTATCACAATGAAGTCGCCTGCTTCGAAAGGTCGGTCGAAAAAGATCACGAAGTAGTTGAAAAGATCACCGAGGATATTTTGGGCTGCCAGTGCTATCGCGATACCACCGATCCCGAGACCTGTAATAATTGTGGTGACATTATAATTGAGGTTGTCGAGCAGGAAGACGATGCCGACGATCCAGACAATGATGTTGATGATCAGCATCAGTCCCCCGAGCTGCTTGATCTTGTTCTCACCCTGATCCTGCTTCCGGATGTTGTTTTGGAGCAGGATAAGAATTACTGTCGAAACAAGGCGGAGTATAAAATAAGTGACTACAACGGACGTTGTTACGTGGACAACATTCTCTGCTTTTGGTGAAAGTGCGAGATAGGTAATTCCCCAGTAAATGACGGCAAACTGAAGTGCAGCGATCCCGAATCGTTCGATGCTTTCCACGATGAGGTCATCTGCAGTTCCCTGTGTCTTCTTTGACCAGGCGCGGAACTTGTTGAGTACGAATTTTTTTACGATGCGGAGTACGATGCTGCCCGCGAGAATTATTCCCAGGGCGACAAGGTAGTCTGCAACCGTATTATGGAAGTAAATCTTCTCCAGAAAAGAATTCATATCAGCTGACGTACGGGATCGGTGGGCGCCTCACCGGATGTGCAATTTTTTAAGGAAAAGATTTAAAAAACCATACCAATTACCTGATATTGCGTTAGTCACTTTCTAACCCTCACTTTCTCTTATGAGTACCTTTCCCTGGAAAAAGATCGCCATCGCGCTGGTGGCCGTTGGCGTTGTTGTCGCCGGAATTTTTTACCTCAAACCTTCCGTAGGTGAAAAACCTGCTCCCTCGTTTATAAACCCCGCGTTTGGGGAATATATTTCTGCATTTACGTCTGGTGTAGTCTCCTCAGGATCATCCGTCAGGATCGTGCTGTCCCAACCGGTGGTGGACAGCGCCGACATCGGCCAGGAGACCGCCGTCAGGTTATTTTCTTTCAAGCCCGCAATTGACGGGAAGACGGTATGGCTTGATGACCGAACGGTGGAATTCAGGCCGGATGCGAGAATGGCCTCCGGACAGATATATGAAGTCAGCTTCTTTCTGTCCAAGCTGATGCCCGGCGTCGACCGGAACCTGGAAACTTTTGAATATACTTTTCAGGTGATCCCTCAAAATTTCGAAGTATCCATTCAGAACATCACGCCCTATGTCAAGACAGAGTTGAAGAAACAAAAGATTGAAGGCTTGCTCACAACGGCTGATTTTGCCGTGTCCGAAGCTGTTGAGAAGGGTGTTGCAGCCGTACAGGATGGAAAAACGCTGAAAGTGAGCTGGTCCCATGCCAGCGATGGCAAGCAACATACATTCGTGATCGAAGACGTCGCCCGGAAGGAAGCCCAGAGTAAAGTGAACATTGAAGTTACGGGAAATACCCTCGGCGTATCGAGAAATGAGAATAAGGAAGTTGAAATTCCATCGCTCAGTGACTTCAAGCTGATGAACGCGAAGGTTGTGCAGAACCCGAATCAATATGTTGTACTGCAGTTCTCCGACCCTCTTAAGGAAAAACAGGATCTGCAGGGTCTGATCACGGTCACCGACCTCACCGACCTCGACTTCGACATCCACGATAACGAGATCTGGGTT
>CBHTUB010000416.1:0-5342 GCA_966095595.1 uncultured Chryseosolibacter sp.
CCGATCTGCCTCTCGGTAGCAAGGTCGATCCATTCACGGGTTTGCTGAAAACCTCCAAGCAACGTAGGCTTCAATATGATATACTGCGGAGCCAGATCATCGAGCAATGCAATCTTCTCCCCGCGCGTTGACTTTCCGATCAATTCCTCATCCAGCGCTATGGGAATGGGTGACTTGCGACAAACTTGCTTCATCTCCGGAAGTCCAGCCTTGAGCGGTTGCTCGATGGAATGAACGTTATACTTAGCCAGTTCCTCCAGCTTGTATAAGACATCGTCCAGTTTGAAGGCGCCATTGGCATCCAGCCTGATGATAATATCGTTCCGAAAATATCGCTTCCTGATATAATTCAATGTATCGCACTCACGATCGAAATCCAGCCCGCCCACCTTGAGTTTGATGCAGTTGAAACCCATACCGATCTTCTCGTTGATCTGCGTCATCATAAAGTCCATGTCTCCCATCCAGATCAGACCATTGATGAGAATTGATTTACCCCTTACAAAGGAGTTATCAAACAACAATCTCTTGCCGCCCTTTTTCAGGTCCAGAAGCGCAGTCTCGAAGGCAAAACGGATTGAGGGCAAGTGCACCGGAACGAAATCTCCCGCCGTGTCGTGCGAATGATTCGCGTCGTTAAACTGCTGCACCAGCGTTTTTACTTTGTCTTCAAAGTCGGATGTATGATCAATGCTTAAACCCGGTAATGGCCCCGCCTCGCCGATACCGACGCAATCAGGTGCTGACGAATCCCACACGCGGATGAACCACGACGTCTTGTCATTCATCAAACCCCGCGACGTGCGAGCCTTGAAATTGAACTTGAATTTCCTTGAAAAAAAATCCGCTCGAAGGGCCATGCGCTAAAAATAAGAGAAAGAATAAAACCGAATTAAGACTTTTTGATCTTTCATCCCAATTTTTTTAGCCCTGCTCCCGGCATCCCTCACCCTCCGGATTGGATATATCGAGATCATAATCAGCCAGCAAGAAATCAAAATTAAATGATGATGAACACTTAGCTTTGCACCGCCTTATGATGGAATTGAACCTAAGCGACTACATATACGACCTGCCCGCAGACAGGATTGCAAGTCACCCCCTGGCCGAACGCGACCAGTCAAAGTTGCTGTTTTATAACAAGGGGCTCATCCGACACGAAACCTTCAGGAAGATAGCTGATTTTCTGCCGGCCCGATCGCTGCTGGTATTCAATAACACGAAGGTGATCTCCGCGCGACTGAAGTTCACCAAAGAGACCGGAGCGGAGATAGAGATCTTTTTATTGACCCCTTCCCGGCCTTCCGTCGTCCTTTCCGAAGTGATGACCGCTACAACGTCATGTGAATGGCAATGCACAATTGGCAATCTTAAGAAGTGGAACGACGGACTCGTCCTCAGAAAAAAAATAAAGAATGGTGAATTGACCGCGACCCTCATCGATCGCAACACCGGGCTTGTCGGCTTCGTCTGGAACACCGGCAGCTCATTTGCAGAGATCGTCGACCAAACCGGAGCAACGCCACTGCCTCCATACATCAAACGATCAGCCGAACCACAGGACCGGGAACGCTATCAGACGATATACTCAAGAAATGAAGGCGCAGTTGCAGCTCCTACCGCCGGGCTTCACTTTACGGAAAAAGTATTCGACGATATCAGAAGAAAAAATATCGACCACGACTATATAACACTCCACGTAAGCGCCGGAACGTTTCAACCGATAAAAAGCGAGAGGATCATGGAACATGTGATGCACAAGGAGCAGATCATCGTCACAATTGAAAATCTAAAAAAACTTCTCGACAATGATTGTATTATTCCCGTCGGAACGACCTCCATGCGCACGATCGAAAGCATTTACTGGTACGGAGTCCGGATCATCGAAGGGAAGGATAGAGTTTTCCGGATCACGCAGGATGATCCCTACACGTTGCCATCACACCGTTCAAAAGAGGAAGCCATCAATGCCGTCATCCGGGAAATGACCGTCGCAGGTAAAGACGCAATTATTGGAGAAACTTCCATTTTTATCAGACCCGGCTACAAGTTCAGGGTATCCAATGCCCTCATCACCAATTTTCACCAACCAGGTTCTACGCTGATCCTACTGGTCGCCGCATTCGTGGGTGAGGATTGGAAAAATATCTATCAGGAAGCGCTGTTGAACAACTACAGATTTCTCAGCTATGGTGACAGCTCGCTACTGATACCATGAGGTAAAAGCACGAACGAAAATATCGGCCATAAAAAAAGCCCGGACTTTAAAGTCCGGGCTTTTTAAATCTCTCGGGGCGTTTTAATTACCTTCCGCCTTTTTATCCGGGGTTCAAATCCGGCGTTAATCAAGGCCGGACTATATACTACATATTCAGATCAACCAACCTCACCTCTACTCTCCTTCCTTCTTCCTTGGCCGCCGCCTGATCCTTGGTCGCACCATATCCTTTCGCCACGATCCGCCTCCTTACAATTCCCTTGTGGTTGATGTAGTCCAGCACCGCGATGGCACGTTTGTTCGAAAGCTCGCGATTCAACTCCTCTGAGCCTTCAGCTGACGCAAAACCGGATATCTCGATACCCAGGTTCTCATTTTTCCTGAGCATGTCCAAAAACTGATCAAGCTCTGCATTGTACTGTGGCTTCAGATCGCTTTTCCCCGCATCAAAATAAATTTTGACCGACTTGCTGAGTATCGACTTGTCTATGTTGGAAACTTTTTTTGGCTGATCTTTTTGCTTCTTCACCTCCTCCGCAACGATCATTGTCGGTAATGCAAAAATTGTTTTACCTCCGACATTCTTCTGTTCAAACTTGCTTTCGTCGCTTTCATCGTAATAATATGTTCGCGTTGCGACCTCGATCTTTGAGTTGGTCGTTTCATCGAAGTTGATGCCTTCGATAGGGTCTTTGTGATCGATCAATCCCACCAGATATTGAATACCCTCCTGATCGCCGGCCGCCATCAGATCAAGCATCATGTCATACACATCGACATTGCCCTGCTGAACAAGTTTCGCTTCGTGGCTTTTGCGAAGGTCGGCCTTCATGTCCTGGTCTGTGTCGTAGAAAGCGTTCTTCACCTGAACTTCCTGCCCAACCACCACATCAAATTGTTTGATGGTCTTTAGGCTGATCATTTGATACAGCTCATAGAAGTAATCCTGATTGGGAATATTGATATTCAATGTATAGGGCAGAAATCCATCTGATTCGATGACCATATCATAATTCTTCGCAGGCGGCAGGATCACCAGATAGTGACCAGTTTGAGGATCGGGGTTGTAGACAAAATCCAGTTTCTTGTTGGTCTCATTGTCGATGAGGTAGATCTTCGTAGGCATGGGTTTGCCGGTTTCGGCATCAACGATCTTGCCTTTGATCATCGTCAACGGAATATTCGCCGACTCGGCTGGCATATCCAGGTAGTAAATATCCTGCGCGCCGAGTCCGCCCTTTCTGTCAGACGAAAAGTAACCTCTTGTGCCGTCCGCGATAAGGGTAAAATAGTTATCATTCGAAGTCGTATTGACGGGATAACCCATGTTCTCCGGTTGCGTCCAGTTGTTGTTCACGAGCTTCGATACAAAAATATCGCGGCCACCCATGGTGTTATGCCCATCGGAGGTAAAGAACAATGTCTTTTGGTCTGGATGAATGAACGGCGCGTCTTCGTTTGCCTTCGTGTTGATCCCGGGCCCGAGGTTCACAGGCGCACTCCACGTCCCGTTCGCCTGAAGCGTGATCCGGTAAATATCAAGTCCGCCCTGGCCGCCTGCTTTATCGCTCGCAAAATAAATGGTCTTCCCATCAGGCGTGATACTCGCTGTTGTCTCGAGGAACTTAGTAGTATTCAGGGTAGGAGCTATAAGCGAGGGCTTAGTCCAGGTATTGCCCGACCGCGTTATTTCGAACAAGCTGCCGGGATCCGCCACACCTCCCATAAAGATGAGCATCTTCTGTCCATCAGCAGAAATACCAGCAGTCCCTACGTTGTAGTCAGAAGCAATGGGAACGGCTACCGGCTCGCTCCATGTTCCTGCCTGATTACTCGAGATCAGGATCTCCTCGATGAATTTGTCTCCCGACCGCGTCTTGCCGGTATTGGGACGCAGCGCCGTAAATGCCATCGAACCCTCGTCGGCAGATACTACCGGATTATATTCTGTATACTTTGTATTGATGATCGATCCGAAATTGTGAACAGTGATATTGCGCGGCACCGACATAAAAGTGACTGCAGTATGCGCAATACCAAGAGCCTGATCGGCTTTCGCCTGGGCAGCCTTGTCCGCTTTTGTAAGCTCCTTGTAGCGCGTCAAAGTCTCAATCGCTTTTTGAAGGTTCTCGTCCCTGAGGTAAAGTTGACCGAGATCATAATAACCGGTAACGGGCAGATCCTTTGAATTTGCCAATGCATATTCCAGATAGGGGATCGCTTTCAGGTTATCGTTTGTGTCGGCTGATTTCTCGAGGCAGGTTGCTGTCCTGTAGTGGACCATGGGATCTTTCTCACCTGCGTTGATGGCTTCGACAAACAACGGGAGCGCCTGCTCGTATGCCTTTATGCCAAAGTAGCGTTCGGCTTCCGCCAGCGATTTTTTGTTTACCTGCGCAAGAACCGATACAGCAAACAGAAAAAATGTAGCTGCAAAAAATATTCGTGTGACCTTCATATATGATAAATTAAAACTTAGCCAACCTACAAACATTATGCTGGTTTTATTTCCCAAAATTGATGGGAAATCTTACAACTAAAGGGCTATTTCTTGATAATTTAAGAAGAAAACTCAAGTTTTTTTATTAATTTCTCTTCCCGCTGCTACACAACTACAGCCATTTTGGGAATTAGTTCGCAACCGGCCATAGGAATTTACGTTGCTTATACCGAATTTTAACGACGTTAGTCGACTTATATACCTGATTTATGAAGGAAAGACTGTTACGGTTCACGAACGTGGAACCTGATGAAGCAGGCCGCGTTTTGCTTCTGTTTCTAATGGGTATCTGTATGGGCATGTTTATCGCTACGATGAGCGTTGCCGCACAGTCCCTCTACCTTGGAGTTCAGGGTGTTAGCGAACAATATGACCTCCCGGTAGCCATGTTCAAGGGGGGCCTCTTCGGCCTCGCAGCCACCGCGATCTATAACTTCCTCCAAAATCGAATCCCATTCCCCGTTCTCGGAACACTTAGCCTGATCGTTGTCACCATTCTATCCATCGGAATGAAATATGGAGGCACCTACTTCCCTACCGTTCAGGCCTTCTATGAGTTCGGTTTTGCAATGATCATCCCGTTCTCATTTATTGTATATCTGGTGTTCTGGGGCTCATTCACCC
>CBHTUB010000417.1:0-5329 GCA_966095595.1 uncultured Chryseosolibacter sp.
GGGGGATCTTCACGATCACATAGTCCACCGCAGGTTCGAAATATGCCGTGGTGGTACCGGTGATCGCGTTTCTCAATTCGTCGAGGTTATAACCGATCGCGAGTTTTGCGGCGATCTTGGCGATAGGATATCCGGTTGCCTTCGATGCAAGCGCGGAAGAGCGTGATACACGCGGGTTGATCTCTATGCCGATGATCTCGTCGTAGTTCTCGGGATTCAGCGCAAACTGAACGTTACATCCACCCGCGAACTGGCCGATACCATTCATCATCCTGATGGCCAGGTCGCGCATCTTCTGATAAGTTGTATCGGGAAGTGTCATCGCAGGCGCTACCGTTATAGAGTCTCCGGTGTGAATACCCATCGGGTCGAAGTTCTCGATCGAGCAAATGATGATGACGTTGCCCATGCTATCGCGCAGGAGCTCGAGCTCGAATTCCTTCCATCCGAAAATACTCTGTTCCACGAGCACTTCGTGGATGGGTGAAGCGTGTAGACCGTTATTCAGCGCGTCGTCAAAATCTTCAGGGTTCTGAACGAAACCGCCACCGGTTCCACCCAGCGTATACGAAGGACGAATTACCAGCGGAAATCCTATTTCCTGTGCAATTTCCTTTCCCTGGAGGAATGAAGTTGCCGTTGCACCCTTACAAACTCCAACACCAAGCTCGTGCATTTTGAGGCGGAATTTCTCACGATCTTCCGTTGTTTCAATCGCCTTGATGTCCACACCGATGATCTTGACACCGTAGTGTTGCCAGATACCGGCCTTATCACAGTCAATACAGAGGTTGAGAGCCGTCTGACCGCCCATCGTGGGGAGCACCGCGTCAATGTGGTGCTTTTCAAGAATTTCCCTGATGGATTTCTTCGTCAGTGGCTTGAGATAAACGTGGTCTGCGGTCACCTTGTCGGTCATGATGGTCGCAGGATTGGAGTTGATCAAAACCACCTCGATACCCTCTTCACGCAGCGAGCGGGACGCCTGTGAACCGGAATAGTCAAATTCACAAGCCTGACCAATAATAATAGGTCCGCTACCGATGATCAGTACCGAGCGAATACTTCTGTCTCTTGGCATTTTTAGATTGTTTGTTGGAAGGGATGAACAAAATTGCGCAAAAATAATTCAGATTATGAGTAATTGCATGATCGTCGAAAATTTTTACTTCTTTTTTTTAAGCCTTTGTTTTTTAGCGCACATGTAGCGGCGAAACCGATTGAAAACGATTTTGTGGAAAAGCGGATTTTACAAATCTTGAAAACAAACAACTCTGATAAATGAATTTGAACCTGAGAGCACGTGACCAGCATACCTACGACGCGATTGTGGTCGGATCCGGGATCAGTGGCGGTTGGGCGGCTAAAGAACTCTGCGGGCTCGGATTGAAAGTGCTCATGATCGAGCGTGGCAAAGCGCTTGAACATCCGAATTATCCAACGGCCACGAAAAGTCCGTGGGATTTTCCGCACAGGTCAAAATTGTTGCGGGAAGATTATGAGCGATGCCCCATTCAGTCGCGGCATTGGTCATTTCGTCATGATAATAAGGACTATTACATCAACGACTTGGAAAACCCATATCATGAGGTCAATCGGTTCGATTGGATACGAGGTGACGTAGTGGGAGGTCGTTCCATACTGTGGAGCAGGCAGTGCCTTCGCCTCGGCGATCTTGATTTTGAGGCTAATATGAGGGATGGGCATGGCGTTGACTGGCCTGTGCGTTATAACGACATTGAACCATGGTACGACTACGTTGAAAAATTTATCGGTGTCAGCGGCACGGCCGAAGGGTTAGCGCATTTTCCGGACGGGATTTTCCAGCCTCCCATGGAAATGAATTGTGCCGAGAAGGTCTTCAAGGAACGGGTAGAAGCGAGGTTTCCCGAACGACGCATAACGATCGGTCGTACTGCCAATCTCACATCACCGGTAAAGGGCCGGGGCATATGTCAATACAGGAACCTTTGCCATCGTGGATGTCCGTATGGCGCGTACTTCAGCACGAACGCGAGCACCTTGCCGGCGGCATTTGAGACGGGTAATCTGACGTTGATGACAGATACCCTCGTGAACGAAGTCCTTTATGATGAAAAGACACAACGCGCATCAGGTGTTCAGGTCATCAACACCGAAAACGGCGAAGTCTCCGAGTACTATGCCCGAATCATATTCCTCAACGCATCGACGGTCGCCACAACGTTTATTCTGTTGAACTCAAAGTCAGGACGTTTCCCGAACGGATTAGGCAATGACAGCGATCAGGTCGGAAGAAACCTGATGGACCACCACAAGTTCTCGGGTGCATCGGCTACGCTCGAAGGCATGGAAGATCAGTACTACACAGGCAGACGACCGGTCGGCCTTCACATCCCCAGATTCAGGAACATCGTCGAAAAGCATCCGGATTTTATCAGGGGATATGGATTCCAGGGCGAGGCACACCGCTCCGGATGGCAACGCAACAGTAATGATCTGATTGGTGCAGAGTTGAAAGAGTCGTTGGCCGATCCGGGAGCATGGCGGATCAATTTTACCGGATTCGGCGAATGCCTTCCTTACAGTGACAACCGCATTACGCTGAACACTGATCTGAAAGATAAATGGGGGCGCAACACCGTGTCTATTGATTGCAAGTTCAGGGAAAATGAACATTCGATGCAGAAAGACATCGCAGTGACGATCGGAGAAATGCTCGAAGCGGCCGGAGGAAAAGATATCAGTATCCAGGGCAAGATGTCTTTTCCCGGGAATGCAAACCACGAGATGGGAAGTGTGCGCATGGGACGTGACCGAAAAACTTCCGTTCTCAACGGATTCAACCAGATGCACGAAGTGAAAAATGTTTTTATCACAGATGGATCGTTCATGTGTTCATCCGCATCCGTGAATCCTTCCCTGAGTTATATGGCGTTCACGGCTCGCGCCGCGCATTATGCAGTCGAGAATTTAAAAAGGAGAGAATTATAACTTTACTGAAATAAATTTTGCGATCATACGTACTTAGTTCAATCGAAGCATTGTTGAAACATCGGTCAACCGGCAATAATGGAACTCAACAGCCGCTTCAAATGCCACGTCGGGTGGCACTTACCGGTCAAAATCAGGCAAAGAATTTTAACGTGGGTTCATAAACACATCAGATCATCCCGCGTGCTTTCAGTTCGAGATATTTATTGATTGTATTAACAGTTAATTCTTCCGGCCTGGTGAGAACGGAGTGGATCCCATTTGCCTGCAGCTCCTTCACGATCAGTTTTCTTTCATAGGTAAAGCGTTCTGCGATCGCTTTGTGGTAAACCTCACGGAGGTCTTTCGCCGGAGATTTAATAAAATTCGACATCTCCGTGTTTTCAAAAAAGATCACGACCAGAAGATGATGTCGGGCCATCGCCTTCAAATATGGTAACTGCCGCTCGAGGCTCACATTGGACTCGAAATTTGTGAACAGCAAAAGCAGACTCCTGTGCGTGATCTTATTTTTTATCAGGTTAAAAAGTGTCGCAAAGTCGGATTCACGGTAGGCAGTTTTTTGATTGTAGAGCACTTCAAGGATCCGTTGCATCTGACCACTGGTACGGCTCGCCGATAGCATAGACCCGATACGGTCCTGGAACGTCACCAGCCCCGCCTTATCAGACTTGTGGATGGCGATATTGGAAATGACCAACGATGCGTTGATGGCGTAATCGAGTAAGCTCATTCCTTCGAATGGCATTTGCATGACCCTGCCCTTGTCGATCAGGGAATAGACCTGCTGCGACTTTTCATCCTGGTATTGATTGACCATAAAGTGAGACTTCCGCGCGGATGCCTTCCAGTTGATGGTTCGATAGTCATCACCCGAAATATAGTCGCGAATCAACTCAAACTCCTGGTTGTTACCGATGCGACGGATCTTTTTTATGCCCACTTCCGTGAGGTTGTTGGATATCGCGAGCAGCTCATACTTCCGCATTTGCTGGTACGACGGGTAAACCGGTACCATCTTGTCCGCAGAAAATCTGAATCTGCGGGAGAATAATGCGAGAGGCGACGATGCAAAAATGTTTACGGCGCCGAAAGAATACTCTCCCCTTTTTACAGGACGAAGTGAATACGGTATGATGCGGCTTTCCGAGGGCTTGACCATCACCCTGAAGGCTATGTCCCTTCTCTGGAACTGGTGAGGTATCTCGTCGACAATGGTGAGCGATACCGTGAAAGGATAATAGTTTTCAACGAGGATGTTGATATCGTTATGGTCGCCGTTTGAAAGCTTATCAGGTGTATAACGATGGCCACGCATACCGGTTCGTGTCCGATAGAGCAGCAACAGATCCGTCAGCATCACTGCTAAGAGAAGAAAGACAAGCGCCTTCGGTAAAATGATCAGCCCGGGGACAAAAAAAGAGATGATGAACAGCACCACGATCGCCGTGATGGCGTAAAACAATCTATTCCGGAGATATAATGACTTCAGGGATCTCACTATCGTGGTACTTCTACCTTATCAATGATCTGGCTGATCACGTCATCAGTTGTGAGACCTTCCATTTCCTTGTCGGGTGTTAATCCCACACGATGACGCAGCACCGGTAATGTGACCGCCTTGATATCTTCGGGGGTCACGAAATCACGACCGTGGAGCGCGGCATAGGCCTTGGAAGAATTCAGCACTGCTACAGAGGCACGCGGAGATGCACCGAGAAACAGCGACGGATGTTGTCTGGTTTGCACGATGATCTTGCCGATGTAGGAAAGCAAGTTCGCATCGACGTGAATGTGCTGCACGGCGGTTCTATACATTTTGACCTGATCTGCGGTCAATACCGGATTGATCTCCGCGACGGGAGCATGTCCCTTTCGTTCATGATGCCCCGTGATGATCGCAACTTCCTGTTCGAGCGACGGATACTTCACAACAACTTTGAACAGGAATCGGTCGAGCTGAGCTTCGGGAAGGCGATATGTGCCTTCGTGCTCGATCGGGTTCTGTGTGGCGACAATGATGTAGGGTGACGAAAATGTGTGGGTTATTCCGTCTACCGTTACCTGGCGTTCCTCCATCACCTCAAAAAGTGCAGACTGAGTTTTTGCAGGGGCGCGGTTGATCTCGTCGATCAGCACAATATTGGAGAACACCGGGCCTGCCTTGAATTCGAATGCCGACTTCTGCATGTTATACACAGACGTTCCGATCACGTCCGAAGGCATGAGATCCGGCGTGAATTGAATCCTGGAAAATCTTACTGAAACAACTTTAGCCAGCAGCTTCGCGGTCAAGGTCTTGGCAACACCCGGCACACCTTCTATCAACACGTGACCGTCAGCAAGTATGGCGGTG
>CBHTUB010000418.1:0-5293 GCA_966095595.1 uncultured Chryseosolibacter sp.
TACTCAATAATATTATCGCCTCACAGGAGGTTCACCGAAAATACGGTGGTGTCGTACCCGAGTTGGCGTCGCGTGCGCATCAGCAAAACATTGTCGCGGTCGTGAGTGAAGCGATGACTGGTGCAGGCATTGCCAAAACTGAATTGAATGCCATAGCGTTCACGCGCGGTCCGGGTCTCATCGGTTCTTTGCTGGTAGGCGTCTCCTTCGCCAAGGGACTCGCCATGGCGCTGGATATTCCGTTGATTGAAGTCAACCACATGCAAGCCCATGTACTCGCCCATTTCATCGACGATCCCAGACCCGGTTTTCCGTTCCTGTGTCTTACCGTAAGTGGTGGTCATACACAAATCGTGCTGGTTCGTGATCACCTCGATATGGAGGTCATCGGCGAGACGCAGGATGATGCGGTCGGAGAGGCTTTCGACAAAGCTGCAAAGATCATGGACCTGCCGTATCCGGGCGGACCATTGATCGACAAATATGCCCGTGAAGGCAATCCTCAGAGGTTCAAGTTCCCCGATTCAACGGTTCCGGGTTTGAATTTTTCATTTAGCGGTATAAAAACCGCGTTTTTGTATTTTCTCCGTGATGAGAAGCAAAAAGATCCCGATTTCATTTCCCGGAACATGAATGATATCTGCGCCAGCCTTCAGCATCAGCTTGTTTCCATGCTGCTGACGCGGCTTGAAAGGGCGAGTAGCCAGACCGGTGTAAAGGACATTGCCATTGCCGGTGGTGTGTCGGCCAACAGCGGATTGCGCCAGAGTATCACCAGGCTGGGACAAAAGCTTGGATGGAGGGTGTTTATTCCGGATTTCCAGTATTGCACTGATAACGCTGCAATGATCGCTATCGCCGCGCATTATAAATACCTTCGTGGCGAGTTTACGAGCCTGGATGTCTCACCTTTAGCGAGAATGCCACTATGAAGCAGCTTTTTAAGAAGGGTGACGTTCGTACTTTCGCGCACAAGGTAACTTCCGCTGACTTTGCCAGATTCAACGGCGATGAGGTGCATCCTCTGTACTCTACATTCTCACTGGCGCGTGACGCGGAATGGACAACACGGCAATTCGTTCTGGAAATGCGCGATGACGATGAGGAAGGAATAGGTACCTTTGTTCACGTAGATCACCGCGGACCCGCCTTCGAAGGAGATGTTGTACGGTTCACGGGTGTGGTGGAAGAAATAAACGGAAACGAATTGATCTGCACCGTAACGGCCGCCGTTGATGAGCGTGCAGTAGCAACGATCAGGACGGGACAGAAAATATTGAAGAAGGAAAAGATCAGAAAGATTTTAGAACGAAGATGAGCAAGCAACAACGTTTCTCGAACGATGTCAACATCCGGAACCGGCAAGCGGGGTTCGAATATGAGCTGCTGGACAAATATGTAGCAGGCATTGTGCTTACAGGCACCGAGATCAAATCCATTCGCGAGGGCAAGGTAAACCTGCAGGACGGTCACTGTTACATGAACAATGGGGAAATGTTTGTGAAGGGTGTGAACATTACGCCTTATGCACAGGGCACACATTACAATCACGAAGCCACGCGGGAACGCAAACTTCTGCTGAAAAGGTCGGAGCTGGCGAAGCTGGAAAGGAAGGTCGAGGAGAAGGGACTGACGATCGTGCCATTGAGATTGTTCCTGAACGATCGTGGATTCGCCAAGCTTGAGATAGCTGTGGCGAGAGGAAAAAAACAGCACGATAAACGGGCGAGTATCAAGGAACGTGAAGCTAAGCGCGAGCTAAATCGTATAAAACTTTAGGGCTGGATCACACTTATGGAAATTATCGATTACGGCGTTTGCCGATTGAGCGTAGTAGCAGTCAGGAACAACGCATCGGACACTTCTGAAATCGTCACACAAATTCTTTTCGGTGACGAATATGAGGTGATCGAACAGCACCCCGAAAAGAAATGGATAAAGATCAGGATCAAGTGGGATCAATACGAAGGGTGGATCGATATCAAACAACATCATAGCATTTCACGAGAGTATTTCGAGTATATCGGAAGGGCTGAATTCAAGATCGCCACTGACATTACGTCGACCCTGTTGTATAATAAAAGTCCGCTTGTCATCCTTATCGGAAGCGTGATCCCGATCTCCGCTGCAGAGCTGTTCAGAATGGAGGATCAATTTGCGTTCAATGGTGAGTCCAAGACACTTGGACAAAAGCGCGAATTCGATTTCATTCAAACCATCGCCTCCAGATACCTGAATGCTCCCTATCTGTGGGGCGGTAAGACCCCGTTCGGAATTGATTGCTCCGGATTTGTACAGATGGTTTTCAAAATAGCCGGTTACCGGCTGCTTCGGGACGCCTGGCAACAGGCTTCGCAAGGTAAAGCAGTCTCATCGTTCGATGAGGCCCAGCCGGGTGATCTAGCCTTTTTCAGGAACAACGAAGGAAAAATCATTCATACGGGCATCGTTCTGAAGGATCACCGGATTATTCACGCCTCGGGCAAAGTTCGCATCGATCAACTGACGCCGGAAGGTATTTTCAACAACGACTTGAATACATACACCCACCAGTTTTCGCACCTCCGACACGTCCTTTCGTGACAAAAAACCGACAGCCAAAATCGGCCACGTCTTTTTTTGTTGAAAGATTGGTTTTATATTAACATCAGCAAATGTTGGATGATCACTCCTGTGTTGTTGATTGAACAACCTCGCAGGTCAACATTCAAAGACATTTGTCCTGGCACTGATTTTAAGTAGGAGAATAGACATATAATGAACAGCAGGGTATTGGTACTTAATCAGGATTTTAGTCCGCTGATGGTTTGCTCAGTGGAAAGGGCATTTATTCTTGTGTATCTCAACAAGAGCGAGATGGTCCGAACCTCGAATGGTCACAAGTTGCATTCTGTGACCCAATCATTCCCGATGCCTTCCGTAATCAGATTGAATCGATATGTTAACGCCCCTTACAAGGGCGTTAATCTTACCCGGCAAAATATATTCAAAAGGGATAACCACGAGTGCCAGTATTGCGGCACCCGCAAGGACCTCACCATCGACCATGTTATTCCACGCGCGCGTGGCGGTAAGGATTCATGGACCAATCTCGTAACGGCATGCAAGCGCTGCAATGCCAAAAAGGGCGATTATACACCTGAAGAAGCTTCCATGCCCTTGCACAGAAAGCCCTATAAGCCATCATATTCCATTTTTCTCAAAGATCACCTCAGTGGTCATGGCGAATGGGATACATTCCTTGCAGATCACCACGCCTGATCCGTTCAGCACCTTTCAATCGGTAATGTAAGGTAGAATACCGGCCCTATTTACGACCGGCCAAAAAATATACCGATCGGTATATTTTCTATTTTTTGATTATATTTGCGCCCGTGAGCAAAGCCGAAAGAACGCGTCAATATATAATCGAAAAAACGGCGCCCCTGTTTAATTGCAAGGGGTATGAGGGAACCAGTCTGAACGACCTTACTGCTGCCACCGGTTTGACCAAAGGGGCGATCTACGGCAATTTTGAAGACAAGGAAGAGATCGCCAACGAGGTGTTCGCCTGGTCCATGAAAAGGGTAAAACAATTCGTTCAGTCGCGGATAGATGAAGGAAAAACGTATAGGGAAAAGTTGGAGGCCCTGCTGGACTTTTATGCAGGGTATGTGTTCAATCCACCCATTCCGGGGGGATGCCCGATACTGAATACCGCTGTGGAAGCAGACGATCAATTTCCGAAGAGGCGCAAGCTGGTTGCAAGGGAGATGCTCAGGACGGTAGAGGCGATTGAGGACCTGATCGAAAAAGGTATTGCGGCAGGTGAGTTCAAAAAAAATGTGGAGAGCAGGAAACTGGCCTATGTCTTCTTTTGTACGGTCGAAGGAGGTCTTATGTTTGCGCGCGCGGAGCGGTCCGAAGAGCCGATGCAGATCGTGGTGCAACATTGTAAAGAAATCATCAAACAAATCAGTAAATAAATATGATTCAACCGAGAAGGGTAGTCGTTACGGGTCTTGGAGCAATTACGCCGCTGGGCAATTCCATTCCTGAGTTTTGGCAAAACCTTACAGCAGGGAAGAGCGGCGCGGCTCCGATCACGAAGTTCGACACATCGAAGTTCAAGACCAAATTTGCATGTGAGGTCAAAGGATTCGATCCGCTGAACTACATCGACAAAAGTGAGGCCCGCAAGATGGATCCTTTTGTTCACTACGCCCTGGCATCTACTGCTGAAGCGTTAAAGGATTCTGCGCTTGATCTCAATACGGTCGACAAGACACGCGTAGGCGTGATCTGGGGATCCGGTAATGGTGGCTTTATTGCTTTCCAGAACGAGATGATCGAGTTCGGTCGTGGCGATGGTACACCGCGGATCAATCCGTTCTTTATTCCGAAAGTCATTGTTGATATCGCTTCCGGTTGGATATCGATCAAGTATGGTTTTATGGGGCCCAACTTTACAACGGTATCGGCATGTGCCACGTCGACCACGGCGATCATTGATGCGATGAACTACATACGGTGGGGCAAAGCCGACATTTTCGTTACGGGTGGTTCGGAGGCAGCAGTGAGCGAGGCTGGCATCGGCGGGTTCGGCGCAATGAAAGCGCTTTCCACACGCAACGACGCGCCCGGAAAGGCTTCGCGTCCATTCGATGTCGACCGCGATGGGTTTGTGATGGGAGAGGGTGCGGGCGCGCTGATCCTGGAAGAATATGAGCACGCTAAACGCAGGGGAGCAAAGATCTATGCGGAAGTTGCGGGCGGAGGAATGTCGGCCGACGCTTATCACCTCACGGCAACGCATCCCCACGGGCTTGGCGCGGCGTTGGGTATGAAGTGGGCACTTGAAGATGCGGAAATCGAATTGAAAGATGTGGACTACCTGAATCCACATGCGACCTCGACACCGCTGGGTGACGTGAGCGAGATGAAGGCAGTCGTAAGTTTCTTCGGTGAACAACCCGATCACCTTCACATCAGTGCGACGAAATCAGCAACCGGGCACTTACTTGGTGGGGCCGGCGCCGTCGAGGCGATCATTTCAATCAAAGCGATTGAAACCGGTATCATTCCTCCAACGATCAACACGGAGAACATTGACCCAGAGCTGCCCGGTGGCCTTAACATTGTGACGGGAAAAAGTTTAAAGAAAGAAGTACGGGTGGCTATGAGCAATACCTTCGGCTTTGGTGGACATAACGCGACCGCTGTATTCAGAAAGGTGTAATAGAAACTTGAACCTGAGTGAGATATAGGAAGTTCTTTGGTCATTGCTTATATTATAATGTAAATCGCCAAGATC
>CBHTUB010000419.1:0-5263 GCA_966095595.1 uncultured Chryseosolibacter sp.
TCACGCCGACGATCGGGTTGGACAGCGAGGGCCGGTTGAAGAACGGAATGATCTTGAGCGACTTTACCTCCGGCCATCCGAACCTCATATTGCGGTCGCCTTCGATAACGACGATCTTGTTCTTGCCGATGGCCACTCTTCTGACCTTCTGTGTGACCAAAATGAACATGGCAAAGAAGATCGTTGACATGACGATGAAGAGCAGTGAAACAAAAAATACCTTGTTCGTCAGACCGAACTGCATTACAAGGGCGAGCGCGACAAGCATTTGAACAAACGCGAATGCAAGAAAAAAATATTTAGCTACATAAAATTTTACCGGGTTAGCTTCAATCATTGCAGTAGACGTTAAGTTGTTTTTTATAGTATTTACGTACGAATTTTAGAGTTGGTTCCACAATAGCCAATTATTCTATCGCCACAGGAAAATCCTGCCCTCTTGAAAAAGTATATGGATATTGAGGTTTGCCCTTAAGTTTCCGCGTCATCTCGGGAACCTGATCATCGATATATGATTTTAACTCGTAGATGGTAACCTTGCCATCCTTAGGCGCTCCGTCAGCTTCTCCTTCCAGACCGCGGATGAGGACATAAGTAAAAAGTCCATGCCCAAGCTCCGTAAATTCCGTCGCAAATTGTTCGCTCCCCGCGGACGCCATCACGTGTATTCCTGCGCTCCGTGAAAGCTGAGCAATGGCTTTTTCTTCCGATGCGCCTCTTGTAGCAAGGAGCTCGACAGACCCGCCCGACTGACACGCATCCATAATGATCAATTGCTTCAAGGCCGAAATATGCTTCAGCTTTTCCTGGAGAATACTTGCCTCGATCGCCTCTTTGTTGAGCGCGGTCGCGTCGTACAGCCGGGAGCTTTCGGTAGGGATAAAGTAAAATTGGTTGTCCACCATGCTTCCATGCCCGGCATAGTAAAAAATAAAGACGTCTTCGGGGCTGATCTTCGACGACAACTCCTCGAGCTTTGAAAGGATGGTCGCCCGCGTGGCCTCATCATCATACAGAGTGTGCAATTCGACCGACTTGAACAAATTGCTCTTTTGATTCACGATAGTAGTGAAGGATTCAGCGTCGGGCCTGGCATAGTTAAGACTCAGCTTCGGATTTTTGTATTTATTGATGCCTACTGCAAGAATATGACAGGTGCTGCTTTTGGAAGCATGCTCCGAGAAGTGCTCGACGGTCACGATGTCCGATTCGACTTTATCGCGGTTTCGTGCCGTTGCCGTAAAGATGTTTTCGCCGCCAATGAGAGCAATGGATTGTTTATAGGTTGTCGATGACCCTTTGGTTGCCGGGAACTTCAGTGTTGAATAATCTAGTGGAAGATCTTTGCCATTGTGGAATATTTTGAGGTTCTCAACTCCCGCGCCATTGTCGGTCAGTCTCACCAAAACGTCAGCTTTGTTGTCCTGCCCGGGAACAAGTGCAATCTTTACCGATGGAGGAGGTGAAGTTTTGAGTTTGCCCTGGATATCTTTCAGGTCGTCCGGGCCACCGCGGTTCTGGAAGATCTTCGGCAAGAGCTCCGGCCGGTAGAAATCGTTGAAGAATTGATCTACTGAAAATGTTTTTAATCCGCTGACGAAGTGAATATACTTTCGCGCGTTGTCTGTGCCATTAAAATAACCATCCGTGTTTTTGACCATCCAGTCGTTGTCGCCCAGGTGAATGTGTTCGAAGAATTCTTTACCGGTGGCGAGATCCCAGAATTTGGTCACGCCATCCACGCTGTGACTGATGAGCATTTTTTGATCGGGACTAAAACACAGTGACGTGATCTCGGCCTGATGCCCTTCAAACTTTTTCAGAAGCTTGCCCGTCAGCGTTTCATAAACCGTAACGTTTCGGTCGGCGGCTCCGACATAAATGCTCTTTTCATCATTGCTGAAAACGGCAGTATATACGGGCGATCTTTGATGGATCTTTTTCGTCATCAGCCCGGTGCCGACATCCCATAGCCTGATCGTGCCATCCCACGATGTGCTCATGACTGTTTTTCCGTCCGACGTGAAAGTCAGGGACGAAACGATGTCGGTATGACCGACAAAACTTCGGACAACCGTTCGCGTGTCGGGTTCCCAGAGCTCGATGGCGTGATTGGTTCGCGATGAAAGAATATAGAGGTCGTTGGGATGAAACACAACATTGTAGGCCGAACTGTTCTCGGGCATCTCGATGTAATGTGTCCTTGTACCGGTTTTCAGATCATGAATTTTCATCGTAGCATCCCAGCTTGCCGATACGACGCGTGATTCGTCGCTGCTGAAATTGACGTCGAAGACCGGCTCCTTGTATGAGCGAATCACTTTCAGGGTATCGCCGGTCGCTACATCCCACAAAATGATGTGACCATCTCCACCGCCTGTCAGTAATTTCTTGCCATCCTTCGAAAGCTTGTAACTGATCGCCGCCTTGTCATGCCCCGTAAATTCCATCAACGTTTTTCCCGTAGCGATGTCCCACTGTTTAACTTTCTTCCCAAACTTTCCCTTCAGCAATGTCTTTCCATCCCTGCTGATCAGCAATGAATTTTTGAAACGAATATATTTTGCGATCGCTGACTGCCAGGAGAAGTTAGGATCATACTCCAGCCCGCCCTTGTCTCGTTGATTGAGGAAGCCCGTGAAGGTCTTTACTTTCTTGTTTGTCCTGAAATCCCAGATGAAGGCCGTGTTGTTATCGGATGCAACGACCAGCTCTTTTCCGCCCCGCGTAAAGATCACCCTATGGAACTCGCCTTTTTCCTCAGAAGGAAGGCTAACCTGCTTCGCCCCGGTTGCCGGGTTGAAAATAGTAATAAGCTTTTCCGTGGCGAGCGCGAGCAGTTCGCCATTGTCACTGATCGCAAGTCCTGTAAGATCATCGACCGGCGTGTCGAACTTTGTGATGAGTGTTCCGCTATTGAGATCGTATTTCTTTAACGCTCCACGATGGGAGGCGGTGAACAGGTATCGGTTGAGGGGATCGAATGCAGCGAAGGTTGCACATCCTCCGCACCATCCCTCGGATTCGAATGCATACTTCGGCTTCCAGTCGGACGTGCTGTACACATTCACTGTCCTGTTATCCTCGCCGAACGCCATCCATTTTCCGTCGTTGCTTACCGAGACGGAGACACCGTAACCCCTTCCTTCATCCGCATCGATCGGGATCCTTCTAATAATACGTTTCGATTTGTAATCAAAAATCGTTGCCGAATCCTGCGAACCGTAACGGTTGTAACCAGCAGCGACAAAAAACTTCTGCGCGGGGTCAAAAAACACGTCAGTGATAAAATCTTCTCCCGAATGAATGAAGACCTGCTTGCCTGTTAATACTTCCCAGAGCCGAACGGTCTTGTCGTAGCTTCCGCTGAGAAGAAATTTACCGTCTGCCGAAACGCTCACACTGTTGACGAAGTGCTCATGCCCCAGAAAACTGCGTACTTCACGGCCGGTCGCGATGTCCCATAGCTTGATCGATTTGTCCTTACTGCCGGTGAAAAGAAAGTTGCTGTCTGCGCTTACGGCTGTCGACAGCACGGCAAGCTCGTGTCCCTTCTGAATGACAGTGGTAAGCTCGTGCTGAGCAAGGACACGCGTGGCGGCAAGGAGGAAAACCAGTGGGACTATTTTTTGCATGATCAAAAAGGAATATTAAAAGGTAGCGATTATAAGAAAAAGTTGAAAGCCTCTATGCTCTTTGATTCACACACGGAAGAAACGATAGTCAAATTGGTTGTTTCAACAATCGTGGGGTTTATCATTGGCGCTGAGCGCGAATATCGAAATAAGTCTGCAGGTCTTCGCACGATCATGCTGATATGCCTGGGGTCGACCATCTTCACGATGATTTCCTTCGAGAATTCTCACGAGACCGAAGTAGGGAGAATAGCATCGAATATCGTGACGGGTATTGGTTTTCTGGGCGCTGGCGCGATCATGCGCGACGGGCTGTCCATTTCGGGTCTTACAACGGCAAGCGCTATCTGGGTGGCGGCCGCGCTCGGTATGGCGGTAGGGGCTGGACAGTTTCAGCTCACCATTATTGCTGTCGCCCTTGTGCTCGTCGTGCTGGTCTTGTTTACCTATCTCCAGAAGTTCGTGGACAGGATCCACAGGACGATCGACCTGCATGTCGTCTTCAAGATCGAGCACAGCGACATTGCTGATTTCGAAGCCAAACTCCAAAAGCTGAATTTACGCTATCAGCGAAAGAAGGAATTCAGGAGAGAGCACGATGTGAAATACCAGTACGAGCTGGCCGGCAAGGCCGAAAATATCGATCGGCTGATACAGTACCTGATCTCAAAGAAGGATAAGATCAAGTCGTTCGAGTACTAGACACGATTGTCGTCTTAACCTTAAGCCGGTGGTAATCATTGAGCATCGTTCGTTAACCGCAGAGCCGCAAAGGCGCAAGGGATCGCGAAGGAAATACAAAAAATAAAATCAGTAAGTGTTTTTCGCCTGCCTTCACTGCTCCGATTCAGAAGGCTCTTCTTCCGGTATTTCTTCCCAGTTCTCGGGTTCGGTGTTATGGAGGTATTCGGTTATTTTTTGCTCAACCTGTTTCAGGCGGAGACCTCTCAGGTATTTTCCATTTCGCGCCAGGATGAGGCGGCCAGTCTCTTCTGAAATTGCCATCACGAGCGTGTCCGTATTTTCCGACATGCCGATTGCCGAGCGATGCCGTAATCCGAAATGAGGAGGAAGGTGGTCGTTTTCGCTGACCGGTAAAACGCAACGCGCTGCCTTGATCTTTCCTTTATGAATGATGACAGCTCCATCGTGCAATGGACTGTTTTTATTGAAGATCGAAAGCAGAAGCCTTTTGCTTACGGCCGCTTCGAGCACGTCGCCGGTCTCTACATAAAATTTTAGCTCGACATCGCGGGTGAAGACGACCAATGCCCCGGTTCGGGTTGCCTTGAGTGTTTTGATGGCTTCAATAACTTGTTGTATATCGAAGTCCTCGTGGTAGCTATTGCGCCAGTTGGCTATGGTCTTGAATATATTCTCGCGAAACTCCGTGCCACGACCGATAACCAGTAGAAATTTTCGGATCTCGGGCTGGAAGAGGATGATCATGGCAAGCACGCCAACTCCCATGAACTGCCCGAGTATTTTGGCCAGAAGCTCCATTTCGGCTGCCCGCACGATCAGATAGACCAGGTAAAGCGCAAGAATGCCCAGGAAGATATTGACGGCGATACTGCCCCTGATGAGCTTATAGATCTGATAGAGCAGGATACTTACAAGGCTGATAT
>CBHTUB010000420.1:0-5257 GCA_966095595.1 uncultured Chryseosolibacter sp.
ATCTATAACCATGTCTGCAGTCAGCGACGCAAACATCACGGCATCAAACTACCAAAGCAAGGTAGCGCACATACCGATGTGGACGTTTCAGGGCGGGCAGGACACAGATCCGAGCCCGGCAAGAACCGAAGGCTACGTGAGAAAATTCCGGGCAGCTGGCGCCGTGGTGCGATACACCAAATACGACAACCTTGGACATGGCACGTGGAATACTGCGATGAAGGAAGCAGACTTCTTCAAATGGATGCTGAGTCAGAACAAAGCCAATATCCACACGTTCGCGGGCAGCACGGCGATCTGTGGGTCGTCCGGTCTGCAGATGTTTTTATCCGAAGGATTCAAGGCATATCAATGGGAACGGAATGGTGTCATCATTTCCGGGGCGACGTCGTCAAAATATACAGCAACGACCACCGGAACGTACCGTGCACGATTCAGCAGAAAGGCCAATCCAACAGAAGCCGACTGGAACCAGTGGTCTAAAGCGATTACGGTTACGAACGTAACCACACCACAGGCGCAGATGGATCAGATCGGAACAGTAGTGTTGAAAGATCTCAACGGTTTTGGCGACGCCAGACTGATAGCGCTAGGGGATTACGCGAAGTATCAATGGTATAAGAACGGAGCGTTGCTCAGTATTCCCGACAGCAACAACGCTCCCATCATCAAGCCTACCAGCGGCAACGGAGCTTATACCCTGGTTGTAACAGGTTACAACGGATGTGCAAGTCCTGCTTCGAAACCGAAATACATCTTCTTCAATGACTCGGCACCCGTGAACCTCACAGCACCGGGGAACTTCGCAGGCAGCCAGCCAAACAGCAGCAGCATCAGGCTGACGTGGAGTGATACATCCAGCAATGAAATAGGGTTTGAGATCTGGCGGCGAAAGGCCACGAGCTCCACGACTTACACGGCCTGGGAAATGAGAGCCCTCACCGCGCCGAACGTCACATCTTTCACGGATGTCGGTGTCGAGCCGTCGAAGACCTATGCCTATAAGATCAGGGCAGTCGGCAGCACAGGCCGATCGAATTATACCCCGGCAACGACCGATCTCAAGATCACCACTTTAGGAGATTCCGTGGCTCCTTCTACCCCCACGAATCTGACTGCAACTGCTTCGGGCATACAACAGGTGACGCTGAAATGGAATGCTTCAACGGATAACACCGGTATCAAACAATATCGCATCTATTACGGATCGCAATCAGTCGCTACGGGAACGAATGTCACAACCTATACGATCTCCAATCTGGCGCTCAACACCAACTATACATTTACGGTGAAGGCCGAAGATCTCGGTGGAAAGCTGAGCGCGGCGAGCAACCCGGCAACCGCCAGCACCTATGTGAACGGATTGTACTATGAGCATAGCACGGGAGCATGGACGGACCTCGATGACATCAACTGGGCCGCGCCTCCCGAATTCAAAGGTACGGTGTCGACGTTCTCTATTGCACCCCGAACACAGGAGGATTACTTCAACTTTGAATTCGATGGCTTTGTTTATATCAATGCCGCCGGAACATATTACTTCCAAACCACATCGAGCGACGGAAGCCGGCTTGAATTGGACGGCGTTGTGATCGTGAACAACGATGGCGTTCACGCGAGCCGCACCATCACCAGTGCCGCGGTCAATCTCCCGGCAGGCGCACATCGCATCAATGTCAAGTATTTTGAATTGGACGAAAGCCACGTGCTGACCGTTCGATACAAGGGTCCGGACACGGGTAACAGTTTTATTACGATACCATCTACCGCATTGAAGAGCGGAAGCAGCTCCGGCGGAAGGATCGCGGCAACCGAAGAAGCTGTCGAAGTGCCGATGTTGAACTCCGCAACAGTTTACCCGAATCCGACTACCGCTCAGGACATCAACGTCCAGGTTGAAAGTGAAGATCAATCACCGGTGTTCATGAGGCTCATCGACTTTAGCGGACGCCAGGTTTACCAGGGTGAATTCAACGCCGGCGATGTTAATCAGGGAGTGAGGCTGTTGCCGACAGAACAAATACGCGAAGGTTTGTATGTGCTGATCGTTCAGCAAAAAGATAAGATCATTCAGCAACGCGTGTCGATCAAACATTGACCCGTCGTAACGAAGTATGTAGGGGCCGTAAGGTGAATAGACCTTGCGGCCTTTTTTTTGTTTTTACACTTGTTAAAACAAACTGAGGTTGCCGCCCTTTCGAAACTTTGTCAGGTCGATCGGGGGCATGGAACGACCGGCCAGATGTTTTCTTTTGGAGACAGTGAAGAGCTGATGAATAGCCTCGGCAAAATTTCCTTCACCGGTCATTCTTCTGCCGAACTGTGAATCGTTGACATTTCCTCCGTGCATGGAGCAGATCTGGTTCCATACTTTATCAAACCGGTCAGGAAAATTCTTGCTGAGCCAGTCCTCGAAGATTTTTCCGATCGCACCATTCAATCGCACGATGGTCATTCCTGCGGCCCGTGCGCCGTGATCGGCGGCGGCTTTGATGATATGGGGTATCTCGTGATGATTCAGACCCGGGATGATGGGCGCGTTCATGATACCCACGGGGATACCAGCCTTACTTAATTCCTCCACGGTCTTCAACCGCTTTATCGCGCTTGCCGTTCTCGGTTCCATTGCTCTTCTCAGATCTTCGTCCAGTGTCGTGATGGAGATGTAGACATGCACCAGGTTGTCTTTTGCGAGATCGGAAAGGATGTCGATGTCGCGAAGAATCAGACTGTTCTTTGTGATCATACCGAGTGGATGCCGGTACTGGGCAAAGACCTTGAGGATTCGCCTGGTGATCCCGAACTTACGCTCCAGGGGTTGGTAGCAGTCGGTGTTTCCAGAAACCGAAATGGGTACAGCCTGCCACTCCGGATGCATTATGAATTTTTCAAGGAGCTGAGGTGCGTTCTCCTTCACAATGATCTTGCTTTCGAAATCGAGACCAGCGTTGAAGCCCCAGTACTCATGCGTATTACGGGCGTAACAGTAAATACATCCATGCTCACATCCCTGATACGGGTTCATGGAATACATCATTCCGAGATCAGGGCTCGTCACTTTATTAACAATCTTCTTTGGCGACTCATGAAAAATCTGGGTGGAAGGCGCCGAAAATAACGGTTCATCAAGACCTTCAACATGTTCCGTAACATACTGATTCTTCAGGAACCTGTTTTGAGTTTTGATCTGTGCGCCCCGGCCTTTGAAATATTCTCCCTCCTGTTGATCTTCGCTACTCATACTTCAAATCTAATAATATTAGTTATTTATTCTAATTATTTTAGAACGGAAAATATTTTAAACCGATGGAACTGTCTTACGAAGTGACACCAGTTGTAGAAGTCCGTCATCCGTTATTTGATCGGGCTGGATTGCGTGTGGTTGTCAAACGGGAAGACATGAATCATCAATATGCAAGCGGCAATAAGTGGTGGAAGCTTAAATACAATATTGCGGAGGCATTCAAAACCAATTATAATACGTTGCTTACGTTCGGCGGCGCATACTCCAACCACATTTATGCAACAGCCGCTGCGGCAAGCGAGTGCGGTTTAAAAAGCATAGGGATAATAAGAGGAGATGAACTGACGGGAGACAATCCCACATTGCGTTTTGCAGCTTCTGCGGGAATGAAATTTGAATTTATCGATCGTGGGACTTACCGCGCGAAAGATACTCCGGAGTTCATACGTGTTTATTCAGAAAAATATCCACGGGCATTTATTATTCCGGAAGGAGGCACAAACGAACTGGCCGTAAAGGGCGTCACTGAATTCGCAACAACATACCTTTCGAAAATTGAATTCGACCATCTTGTTCTTCCCGTTGGAACCGGCGGAACGATAGCCGGAATCATCAATGGCACAAGCCCCGATAAAAACATCATCGGCATTTCATCCCTGAAAGGTGGCGCCTTTCTCACAGATGAGATCAAACTCCGTTTGCGTACGGAAAAAGCAAACTGGCAGGTGTTGACGGAATATCATTTCGGTAGATATGGAAAAGTAACGCGGGAACTGGTTGATTTGATCCGGGTCTTCGAAAGCGATTACAATTTGCCACTCGATCCTATTTATACCGCTAAAGCGATGGCGGCGCTGATGGAAGAGATCAGGAGAGAAAATTTCCGACGAGGTTCGACTATTCTGTTTCTGCATACCGGAGGATTGCAGGGCCGCGAGCAAATATTGACGCGCTTTAATTCTTAGTCGCCAGAGATATCAAATCAGCATAAAGACGGCTGCAATGATCGTCATTGAAATGATAAACCACCGGTATGTTTTTTCGGGCAACGATCGAACGATGACAATGCCGAAAAGAGCACCGAGGACGATCACCGGAATCGTCGACAAGTCCAGAAGAAACGTGTTTAGCGTGATGGTGTGCCATGAGAAAACATGGAATGGAATCTTGAACCAATTGATCACCATAAAAAACCAGGCTGTTGTTCCGATGAAAGCATTTTTGGGCAAACGCATCGAAAGGAAATAAATAGCCATCACCGAGCCTGCCAGATTTCCGATCATCGATGTAAATCCACCAGCAATGCCTGTCAGCGCTGCAAACCATTTGTAGTCAGGCACGTCCTCCCGATGACCGCGTTCAAGCCAGATCATGATCACAACACTGACGAGAATGATAATGGCCATTATTACTTTAAATAAACCATCATCGATCGTGCCGCCGACGTAAGTTCCAAGAAACGTTCCCAGCGCTGCCCACGGAAATAGTTTTTTAAGATGTACCCACGAAGCGTGCCGGTGATAATACCAAACACCCATTATGTCGGCGAGACATAGAATGGGAAGCATCACGCCGCTCGACAACTGACCACCAAATACATTCGCGAGCAACGGCACGGCTACCATGCCAGCGCCATGCACACCCGTTTTCGACATACCAATAAAAAGCGCAACCAGCATGAAGATTGCCAGTTGCGCATATGAAAACGTGAAATCAAAAAGATGGATCATTCAGCTTGCTATACTTAAATGCTATTTCTTATCAAGACTCACCATCAGGCGCGCGACGTAACTTCTGCCCGGAGCGTTGATGCCTGAGGAGAAGGTCCTGTACTGAAGATCCAGTATATTATCCACACCCAATAGAAGATCAAATCGCTTTGCAAGTTGAACATTATAACGAAAATTGAATGTATACCATGAAGGCATTCCTCTTCCCGGCGCGTATTGCTCGTTGTCCTCTGAATTCAAAAGATAGTCGTCTATACGTTTCCATCCGTTGAAGTTTGAGAAC
>CBHTUB010000421.1:0-5253 GCA_966095595.1 uncultured Chryseosolibacter sp.
AAAAATCGAGCGCAGACGTGTTGATGGGTTTGCCAAGGTTCAAAGGTTCGGACCAATTATTCCAGGTGTCGTCGACGCGTTGCGACTTGTAGATGTCTACGCCGCCCTGACGGCCGGGAGCCTGGCGCGCACTGCCGAAGAATAACGTTTTCTGATCAGGGCCGATAAACGGTCCAACATCGTCAGTATTGGTGCTGAGCTTTAATTTCTGGGGTTTGGAGTACGATCCATCTGGCTGGAGATGGCTGGCATAGAGGTCGCTATTCTGGCTATTTTCAATTTCACTAAAATACAGGATCATATGTTTGAGATCGGCCGAGATCGACGCACCGTAGAATCTTCCTTTATTCATTTTTGAGAAGTCCTTCACCTCGAGCTCCCGCAAGCCACCACCTGCCTTTGCGATGGAGAATCCCTTTTCACCTTTGCTTCTTCCACCGCGGATGAACAGGCTGCCATCGGGCAATACGGTGAAAACCTGGTTGGATCTGTGAATGTTGAACGGCGAGCCCAGGTGCTGTGCAGGCCCCCATACGCCATTTTCTTTCTTCGACATCCAGATATCCTGTGTGTCATCTTTACCCATTGTATTCTCGGGATGATCCTGCACGAAGAAGTATAACGTGTTGCCATCCGGTGAAACGATCGGTGCGGCTTCGTGGTGAAACGTGTTCACGGCTTTATCCATTTTCACCAGCTCGTATCTCGACGATACTGTCTGTGCGAATGAAAAACCGATGATGCAAACAAAAAGAGACGTAAAATATCCTTTCATAATACTGCGGGATTTTTCCCAAGTTAAGCAATAGTTAACCCAGTTTTCGACATGAAAACCGGCAAAAGGCCCATTTAACGAGCGTTATGTTTTTCAGTACGTATTGAAATTCCTTCCCATAACGAATACCACACCGATGACAATGAGCAATGCCAGCGAGTTGAGGATGAGCATTCGCTTGTGTTTTTGCTGATCGACGGCAATCTTCTTCGCACTTATCCTGGCAATGGTTATCAGGGCAATAACGATCAGCATCGCAAATGCATGCTCGACTGCAAAGTATCTCAATGCGGGTGTTTTCATGGTTTCTGCATTGAAATGCACCCGTTTGGTACCGTCCAGCAAACTTACAACGTATAAAATGACCCCGAGCAAAAGCTGTGTATGAGCACAGATGAACAGAAAGAGGTTGACCTTATCATGCTTTCTTGTGTAGGGTTTCTTGTTGATCAGGCCCAACAGGGATATGACCACAACGATTACCAGCAAGAGCACGATAAAATACCTTAGGTAAGAATGGGTAGCAAGCAGACTACTATACATGATATTGAATTTGCGGGTCAAATTAATACACACCGCGCAAAGTTCCGAACATTGATGCCTTCTTTAAAAGGCTCAAAAGCGATATTTTAGCGCCCATGTTCATTCGAAGAATACTTCTTTCACTCGCGCTGATCGTCACCTTTTCCCAATACCTGTCAGCGCAGGAAGAGTCCGCGCCGGACACGGTAAAAGCAGGGGCCTATGTTATCAGCGTGCATGACATCAATTTTCACGAGAAACAATATACCATGCGGTTCTGGCTGTGGTTTCTGTACAACAATCCGGATTTCGACTTCTCGACACAGCTCGACATCCCGAATGCCAAGACCATTGAACAACCGGAGATCATCGTGGATAGTATGGATGGAAAGGCCTGGGTCATCATGAAGATGAAATGTATCATGAAGGAAAATTGGAATGTGGAAGATTTCCCGTTCGATGAACAGCACCTCAAGGTGCATATCGAGAACACCTTGTTCGACAACAGTAGCCTGGTCTTTCTTCCCGACACCGCCGGAAGCCGTTTTGATGACAAGGAGGCCATCGATGGGTGGACGATCACCAATTTTAAGGTCGTGCGGGGCGATAACGATTACAATACGAGCTTTGGCGACTCACGTCCCGGCAAGGAATCATCCGTATTCTCGCAATTCAACATTGAAATGGACATCGAGAGAAATGCATGGGGCCTGTTCCTGAAGATCTTCATCGGAATGTACATCGCCTTCCTTATCTCGATGATCAGCTTTACGCCACACCCGTCCGAGCTCGAGCCGCGTTTCGGTTTACCGGTGGGTGGACTGTTCGCTGCTGTCGGTAACAAATACATCATCGATTCGCTGCTACCGGAAACATCGTCGTTTACGCTGGTGGACACGCTTCACACCTTTACGTTTCTCAGCATTTTCGCAACGCTCCTGATATCCGCATTTGCCCTGCAACTCCACGATAAGGGCGAGACGGAAAGGGCGCTCCGTGTAAACCGTTTCTGCTCGCGAATCGTGGTAGGTGGATATGTGATCGCCAATATCACAGCAGTGCTGCTGGCAATTCGTTGACCTGCCGACGCTTTTTGACCGGTGGAACCTGTTATCGAAAGGACACTGATAGTACGTTTGTATAGTCCTCTTTATTTTAACAAAAAATCCAAATTATGGTCAGATCAATGATGCTTTTGATGGTGGCTTGCGTAGTCCTCTCAGGTCATGCTCAATCCCTGCAGCTCAAATGGAAAAGCGACACGCTGCTCCGCGTTCCGGAGTCCGTCTACTTCGATGAAAAAGCGGATATTCTATACGTTTCCAATATTAACGGAAAGTCGAATGAGAAGGACGGGAACGGCTTCATCTCGCAGCTTTCCACCGATGGCAAGATCACCAATCTGAAATGGGCTACCGGACTCGATGCTCCCAAGGGAATGGGTGCTTCGAAAGGAATGCTTTATGTAGCAGACCTCACCAGAGTGGTGACAATCGACCTGTCGACCGGCAAGATCGCCAACACTTTCGAGATCGAAGGAGCCCAGTTTCTGAACGACGTGACCGTGGATACCAATGGCGATGTGTACGTGTCTGACTCTGCCACCGGAAAGATCCATCTTATCAAAAATGGAAAAGCAGAAATTTATTTCGAGGGAAAAGATTTCAAACGACTTAACGGCTTGCTTGCAGAAGCAGATGGCCTCTACGTTGCAGACGCCGGCACCGGAATAAATTACAAGTTGTCAAAAAACAGGGAGCTCACGAAGTATACCGAGACGGCACAGGGCGCCGATGGCATTATCGTGGCCGGACCGAAGTCCTACATCGTTTCGAGCTGGGGTGGTGAAGTATATTTTGTCGACGAGAACGCCAAAGCTACCAAACTACTCGACACCAAAGAACAAAAGCTCAACAGCGCAGACATCGACTTCAACGCGAAAACAAAGACACTATATGTACCTACCTTTTATGGAAATTCGGTGATGGCCTATTCCGTGGAAGGATTGAAAGACACTAAACAAAAAGGGAAACAGAAAGAACCCTCTAAACAGAAAAGTTCAAAACAAAAAAATAAAAAATCATGAGAGCACTTCTTTTATCATGTGTGGTTGGTATGATCGTTTTTTCGTGTGGCGAAAAAGTTGAAAATAATGGTGACCGGTCCGCGGATGACACGCTTGCATTCAGGATCGACACCATCGCATCGACACTGGCCAATCCCTGGGGAATTGCTTTCCTTCCTGATGGCCGGATGCTCGTTACCGATCGGTCGGGCGAAATCCTGATTGTCAAGGATGACGTGTTAACCGGCGAGAAAATAGAGAATGTTCCTGCCGTATACACCAACGGTCAGGGAGGATTGCTGGATATCACGACTCATCCCGACTATGCGACCAACGGATGGATCTATCTCACCTTTGCAAAACCTTCAGGAGATGGTGGTGCCACAACGCTTGCCAGAACGAAGCTCGAAGGGAACAAATTTGTGTCGTTCGAAGAATTGTTCACAGCGCAACCAGCGGTCAATTCGGAGGTCCACTTCGGATCACGCATCGTTTTTGATGGCAAAGGTTATGTATTCTTCTCGAGCGGCGAACGGGGCACCAAAGAGAATGCCCAGAACCTGGGCAACCATCTTGGAAAGATCCTGCGGCTACACGAGGACGGCAAAGTGCCAACCGATAACCCGTTTGTTGGACAGTCAAACGCCAAACCTGAAATATGGAGCTATGGACACCGGAATCCCCAGGGTCTGGTCTACGACAAAACAACGGAGACATTGTGGGAGCACGAGCACGGACCTAAGGGTGGAGATGAGCTGAACAAGGTCGAAAAAGGGAGGAACTACGGATGGCCTGTGATCACTTACGGGATCAACTACGATGACACTCCGATCACTGACCTGAGGGAAAAAGAGGGCATGGAACAACCTGTTACGTATTGGGTTCCTTCTATTGCGCCTTGCGGAATGACAATGGTAAAGGGCGATAAGTTCAAGGACTGGAAAGGCAATCTGTTGATCGGCGCACTGTCCCATAAACTCGTGACAAGGGTAGTGCTCAAGGACGGAAAATATGTAGAGCAGGAGAAATTGCTAAAAAATGTAGGACGCGTGAGGGCGGTGGTTGAAAGTCCTGACGGTTTTATCTACGTAGCCACCGAAGGACCGGGTCTGTTATTGAAACTTTCCCCGAAGGAATAAACTATACATTCATCAGGAAGCTCTGGATCACCTGCAACTCACCAGCTACTGCTTGCTCCGCCACCTCCGGAGCTTCCTCCTCCCCAGCTTCCGCCCGATGACGACGACGAACCGCCACTGGAGCTCGAGCTTTCCTGAATTCTGGCAATCGTATATCGTCTTACATTTTGATGACCGCAATGCTTGCATGCATGTCGTTGTTCACCTTCACCCTCCGAAGATGTGGTGGCCGACCTGATGGTCCGGTTGCTGACCTCATAGTACGCGTGCGTCGAGCATTTCGGGCAGGCGCCGTATTTGGATTTTTCGTTGATGTATGAAAGCTTCTCGGCGGCGTTGCACGAATTACATTTCCAGACGTCATAATCGACCGACAAGAGATTTTCCTCCAGCAGCTGAGACTTTGATAGAAAGGCATCGTCTTTTTGCTCGTCGAGCTTCGTTAACGGCATTCCGCATTGACTGCAATTGCGGGGATGATTTCGGACATACTCCAGCTTCTTTTTATAGGAACCATACATGAACGCGAATGGAATAGGCAGAAGAAACCGAAGCGCGCTGAAAAGACCTTGCTGTCTCTTATAGAAATTGTATACTGCCTGATAATCTTTCTTCTCCAGCCATTTTTTTGCCTCGCGGTCGATCTTATCCTGGCGTCTCAGTGAGGTAATGGAAAAGTAACCGTAGAGCGCGGCAAAGAGAAGTGCGAAGCTTTCAGCTGACGCCATTACAACCATCATTACCACGGGAAG
>CBHTUB010000422.1:0-5229 GCA_966095595.1 uncultured Chryseosolibacter sp.
GGTTGACTGCGTTGTGGTGAGGGTAAAGGTTTTTTTAAGATGAGGGATCAGAATCGGATTCAAATTGTTTGAAAATCCCCATAGGAAAAATAAGGAAATCACTAAAATGAACGCAACTCCCGTTCTGGAAACTTCGGTCGCTGTAATATCCTTTGCAATTGACGTATTCATATCTCCGGACGCCTAAAACTGTGGTGCGTCAAAAACAAACTTAGCATTGACACCTGGATTTGTCATTACACCAAAAAGACTTTATATTGTCTAAATCCGACTTTTGAAAGTCCCTGACTGGGGATCATATGGGAAAAAACTTATTAGGTTATAACTTCTCGCTTTTGCACATTGACTATGTCAAGCTGAATAAAAAGTGGAACTACAGAAATGTACTCAGTCCATATTTTAGAATATACTATATCGACGAAGGAGAAGGGTTTATCCTGAGCAAACAGGATAGGATCAAGCTTGAACCGGGGTATTTCTATATTCTTCCAAGTTTTACGCTGTGCAACTTGTTTTGCAAAGTGTATTTGAGTCAGTACTTCCTTCATTTCTTCGAAGAATCTCCGGAAGGCATTTCACTTTTTGAAAATAACCGGAGAGTGATCAAAATTCCAGCTTGCGACACTGACGTTGCAAACATTAAAAGATTATTGGAGATCAATCCCGGGCGGGGAATAAACCGCTCTGATAACCCGAAGGACTACGAGAAACACGCGTATTATAAAAGCTATCAGCAGCTCAACAAAACAGTCAGCGATTCGGTCTACTTTGAAACCCAGGGTATAATGCTCCAGTTGATTTCGCGTTTTTTAAATTCACGCAGATTTAAAAGCAAGACCCCCGACCCCATCCCATCAAAGATCCTTGAGTCAATGCGCCATATCCAAATGAACCTTGGAGAAAATCTGACGGTCAATTTTTTAGCTGAAAGGGCAAACCTGCATCAGGACTATTTTTCAAGGCTGTTCTTAAGATATGCGGGACAAAGGCCTTTAAGCTATCTGCACGAGAAGCGCATCGAACGGGCGCAATATCTGATCGCGACCACCGATTTGTCCTATGCGGAGATAGCAGACGAGGTGGGGTTTGAGAATTCATCTCATTTTTCAAAAGTTTTTAAGAAAGTTACCAGCATTACTCCCGGAGACTATAAAAAACAAAATAGACTATAGCGTTTCCAAATGCGCTGGTTGCCGCCCGGACCACATGCGATAACTCCGGGATTCCGTACGCTCTAGTATAATTAAGGGGCTAGTTTAGTCTACTCCCCAATAGTGCGTTTCCTTTCACGTCGATTTTTCAAATGCCCGCCGGATGATATTCTGATAAAAAAGCCGGACAACACAAATGCACCGTCAGTCCACGTCTTTCGCCAATTCCAGGGCGCCTGCGGATAGTCGTTCATACCGGAAAAACATTTCAACCACAAAATTGCAACATTTTGTGAACGCGATATCCACGCAAACGTCAGCCTAAACGTTGGCCGTAGACCTTTCATACCCTATTCCTGGACACTTTAACCACCCGCAATGCCTTACTTTATCCCCGCAATCGAAATTTTATTCACTAAACAATGTGACGTCTCCGACAAGGTTGCACTCACAGTGAAGACGTCGGCAAGTAAGAATTTGTACCATGAAAAGAATAACCACTTTCTTCACACTCATCATTTTTCTCCAAAGTTTATCGGTGCTTCAGGGCAACTGCCAGGCACCCTCACGTCAAAAAAAGTCTTCAAATACGACCAGATTCGAGCCCACCTGGGAATCGCTTCAGCAGTATAAAGCTCCCGAATGGTTTCGAAATGCCAAGTTCGGCATCTGGGCACACTGGGGTCCACAATGTCAGCCGGAGCAAGGTGACTGGTATGGACGGTTCATGTATGTGGAAGGTAGCGATCAATATAAGTGGCATGTTGCAAATTACGGACATCCCTCCGTTGCCGGCTTCAAGGAAGTGATCCACGACTGGAAAGCGGAAAACTGGGATCCGGGCAAACTTGTCGCGCTGTACAAGCGGGTTGGCGCCCAGTACTTCTTCGCCATGGCGAATCACCATGACAACCTCGACCTTTGGAACAGTAAATATCAGGAGTGGAACAGCGTTCGTGTAGGCCCGAAGAAAGATATCATCGCGGGCTGGGCGAAGGCAGCAAAGGAAAACAACCTTCCGTTCGGATTGAGTGTTCACGCATCGCATGCATGGACCTGGTTCGAGACCTCACAGCGTGCCGACACGGCGGGGGCGTTCAAGGATGTTCCCTACGATGGCAAGCTCACAGAGGCGGATGGCAAAGGAAAATGGTGGGAAGGCCTGGATCCGCAGGAGCTTTATGCGCAAAATCACGAGCTCAGCAGAGGCAGTAAGGATGTCCGTTCCCTGTGGGGACAGTGGGATTGGAACAACGGCGCATCGAAGCCTTCTGATGAATACTGCGATAAATTCTATAAAAGGGTCACCGACCTCGTTCAGCAGTACAATCCGGATCTCCTCTATTTCGACGACACCGCGCTCCCCCTCTACCCCGTCAGCGATGTAGGCCTGAAGATCGCGGCTGACTACTATAATCACAACATCGATACTCACAATGGAAAGCTCGAAGCTGTTCTATTCGGTAAGGTACTCTCCGCCGATCAGAAGAAGTGTATGGTATGGGACGTCGAACGCGGTGCGCCTGACGCCATGCAGGGCCTGCCCTGGCAGACCTGCACGTGTATTGGCGACTGGCATTACAGAAAAGCAACGTACGACAATAATTGGTACAAATCTTCCACCACCGTCATTCACACACTGGTAGATATCGTCAGCAAAAACGGCAACCTGTTGCTCAACATCCCCGTGAAGGGCGACGGCACCATCGACGACAAGGAAGTTGCCATATTGGAAGGTATAGGCAAATGGATGGACATCAATAAGGAAAGTATTTTCGACACAAGGCCATGGGTCGTGTACGGCGAAGGCCCATCTGCCGAAACTGCCAATCCCGTCCAGGCTCAGGGCTTCAACGAAGGCAAGGCCAAATACAACGCAAAGGATATACGCTTCAATCAGAAGGGCAAGATCCTCTATGTCACAACGCTGGGTGTACCTGAGACTCAAACGATCATCAAATCACTGGGAAAAAATAAAAAGAACGGAGCCGTCAAAAAAGTCAGCGTACTTGGCAGCAGTGAAAAGATCTCCTGGAAACAGTCCGATGAATCACTGGTGATCGACAAGCCGACAACGATCCCCAATAACATCGCGGTAGTTTTCAAATTACAACTTCAATGAGCGGGCAATAGGAAATCCAATCAATGAAATCTTGACCCTGCGCCTTCTGTAGATCGTCTTAACAACAAACTCTATCAATTATTATAAAATGATTCGTTATTATTTTCTCGTTTTCGCGTGCATCATCGCGGGTACGGCATTGGCTCAAAAGAAAAAGACAACAACCCCCGAACGGGCGATCAGTGCCGACTTCAACATTGAAAAAGGTCCGTTGAATACCATGTTCAAGGAATGTGTTGGAGCAGGCCGTGCCAATGAGGGCCTTCGGGCAGACTGGCAGCAACAATTGGCCTATGTAAAGAAGGAATGCGACTTCAAATATATCCGTATGCATGGACTCCTGACCGATGACATGGCCGTCTACGGTCAGGATAAGGATGGCAAGCCTATATACAACTACATGTACGTGGACGTGCTCTTCGATTTCCTGCATTCTATCGGCATGAAACCATTTGTCGAACTCGGATTCATGCCTGCAGGACTGGCCAGCGGAAACAAAACCATTTTCTGGTGGAGAGGCAACGTCACGCCTCCCCGCGACTACGAAAAATGGGAAGCGCTGATCGAAAACCTTGTGCGGCATTTCACCGAGCGGTATGGCGAAGAAGAAGTAAAGTCATGGTACTTCGAAGTCTGGAACGAGCCGAACCTCGATGGCTTCTGGGCAGGAACGCAGGAGGAATATTTCAAATTGTACAAACACGCCGCGAAAGGGATCAAGAAGGTAAACCCTGCCTATCGCGTTGGGGGTCCCGGTACGGCGGGTGCAGCATGGGAAAGCGAGATGATCGACTTCTGTGCAAAGAATAATGTACCGATCGATTTTGTCAGCACTCATTCATACGGCGTGAGACAGGGATTCCTGGATGAGTACGGAAATTCCGGCACCGTGCTCGATAAAGATCCGATGACAGTCAACGGCGACGTGCTCCAGTCGCGAAAAGAGATTGGCGCTTCTTCCAAACCTAACCTCGAGCTTCATTACACAGAGTGGAGTGCGTCCTATACGCCCGCAGACCCGATCCACGACAGTTATCACGAAGCCGCCTATGTATTGCAAAAGCTGAAGCAAGTAGGCGCCGCCGCCAACTCGATGTCGTACTGGGTATTTACCGATATCTTCGAAGAAGCCGGACCACGCCTGACGCCGTTTCACGGTGGCTTCGGACTGCTCACGATCCAGGGGATCAACAAACCTGTTTTCTACGCTTACCAATTTATGAATCGCCTCGGCAACATCGAGCTGCAGAACAATGACGCATCATCATGGGTCTGCAAGGATAATAAAGGCGGAATACAGGCATTGGTCTGGGACTTTACACACACGCTGCCCGATTCCGTGAACAACCAGGCTTACTATGTGAAGGACCTGCCCGCAAAATCGAAAGGAAAGATAAAATTCGGTTTCAGCAACGTACCGGAAGGAACCTATACGATTGAAGCGTACAAGGTCGGCTATCGCAGCAACGACACGCACACCATGTACACTTCCATGGGAAGGCCAACACAGCTCTCGCAACAGCAGGTAGAGCAAATTAAAAAAATGAATGATGGTTCTCCCTTTCTAAGGGATGTAGTCCAGGTAAAGGCAGGAAAGCCCTTCGCGCACGAACTGGAGCTCCGCGAGAATGATGTTGTGCTTCTGGTACTGAACAGACTCTGATCGCAGTGGAAAAACAGTTGGATATAGAATTTTGACCACAAAGAATCGCCATACGATTATCATGACACAGCAATTAAAAACAATATGCATTTTTCTTCTTTCCATTTTTATTACTGTCACGGCAAATTCACAAGCGCCTCTTCGTGAGCGGTTGCTTATGGATAAAAACTGGCGATTCGCGCTGGGCCATGGATATGACGTAACCCAGGATTTTGGTTACGGCACTGCAGTTTTCTCCACCTATGCAAAAGCTGCCTTCGCCGATGGTCCCGCAGCGAGGGATTTCGACGACC
>CBHTUB010000423.1:0-5189 GCA_966095595.1 uncultured Chryseosolibacter sp.
CCCAAGAATCAATACTAAAATGAAAATTGTCCTGCTTATCAAACTCCGCCGGGCATGATTTATATGCATTGTTGTGGCCAGTTATTTTTTGTCCGCACTAAATACAAAGGGTATCTCTTTTACTATTCTGTCAATGTCGGGTGGCAATTTTATCTTGTTGAAATCCCCGGTGTTGTAAATATTCATTACATACTGTTTGTCCTCCGGTCTTTGAGTAGTCCCAAGTCGGATAGAATACTTGTGCCAACCACTTAAAAGCGCACAACTTGTTTCTCTTACTTTATTGTCAGACTGTAAGACTCCCTTGAGAAAGTCTCCCGCAATACTCCAGCCACCGTACTTGCTTATGGTTTTTAATGCAAACCTCTTAGTATCATTTCGTCCCAAGTCGTATATCGACCTAAGTTTCTCTATGTCTGACTTGGATATTTTCTTTTCAATTATTGTACAGCATGTCTTTTTTACTGTATTCGAGTCGTCATTCAATAGGTCAAACGCTAATTTCTTTGCTTGAGTGTAGTCCAAAAGGGAAATTGAAAATAAACATGCTGCTCTAATTTTGACGGACTTTGATTCAAGGAATCTCTCGATTATTTCAATGTCATTTTTAGTACCAACTTCTGCCAGGCCGATGATACAACCCACACCAGGTTTTGTGATTGCATGCTTCTTATATATCTCCAAGAAGTCATTTTCTTCAACCTTGTCCAGGTTAAGTCTGGCGGCCGCTCTTATGCCGGATGACGAGTCAAAAAGAAGTTGACGTAACTCTTCTTTAAATACATTAATCTGAGTTTGTGGAATTTTATTTATCGCGTATTGCCTAATTTTTTGACTTCGGTCCTTCAGAAGTCTTTTTGTCAAGTCAGGGTTATCTATAAACTCGATGTTCTTGATTGCGAGAAGTCTTATCAAATGATTTTTGTCCGATAGTATCTCTTCGAGAACTTAGTCTTTTATTTGCAATTTTTTAATTAAATTATTAAAAATAAAAAACCTAACACCATCAGAAAACTTGTCACGCGACTCTATAATTCTTTCAATATTCCTCTCCGAAAAAATGAATTGAGTTATATCGTCATGAATGTGTCGAAGGTCACTTCTCCTAATCTTTAAAAGCCAGTCGATAAGCCTGTGGTTTTTAACCAAAAAGTCAGGCTCCTCTCTTTGAATTACTTCTTTGATAGCTTTTTCAGCTTTTGATTTTATAACCGACACCCAGTCTCCTAGTCGAAAGAGTATGAATGGGAATGTGTATTGATTTGAATTAGCCAATAGTCTGTTGAGCGCTTCCTCTCGAACGTATCCACTGCCGTTCATGGAAGCAATATTAAGTAGGCTTAGTTTTAGTGGTTCCTCAAACTTGTCGAACTTCCCTAGGTCCGCTTTTTTAAGGTGGATGCATCGTAATGAGTTATAAAGCGCTTTATTTTTAAACGTTGTCTGCTTAGTCAACAGTCTATGAATTGTCTCGGCACACTTTGTTGCGACTTCAATGTCCGGGTTGAACACCCATTCAAATAAGCTTGATATTTGCCCGAAGTCGTGTATTGAATCGAAGTCGGGTTTATATGTATTCACAAATTTCGAGTACGATTCAGTTGCCTTGTCAGTCGTTTTTGCTTGTCCGAATATTTTGTTTAGGAACCCCATCGTCTTTTAAAAAAAAATGACCCACAACGTCTTGCTATAAGGCGTTTTATTTACAAATAAAAATAAACATTAAAAATAAAATGACTTATAGCCTTTGTTGTGCGCTGCCCGCATCGACCCGCTCTTAATTCGTGGTATTAAATTTTACACTCTCAATGGGTGCAACGAGTTTAATCAGTTTGTCGCTGAATTCGACAAATTCTTTCTCTGTCTTGAATTTTATCACCACCGCGTCAACGTTCGAATCGAGTTTAATTTTCCACTTGTCGCGAAAAGCGACTTCCCACATATTCTTCAACCAGATTGAAACGAAATATGAGCCGGCAATTATCAATTTCTCGTCCGTTAATTCAATTTTCCCTGTCCGCCATCTCAACAGCCTGAAGACGAAACCCAATGCTATACTCATAAAAGCAATGACATGCATGTCCCAAAATATGTCCGGAATAATGTAGATCATTGCAAAAGCTTGTAACTCGGGTGTCAACCCTTTAAAAGGCATCCATATTAAATCGAGCAATAGAATGATTAGTCCACCGAAACCGAATAGTACGTTAGCTACTTTTTTTACTGGTAAAGAGTGATATTTAACTGTGTATTTTATGTCAGCTTTCATTGTTCACTTTTCTGTCCCGCGGGTTGCGCACAACGTCCGTATATAAGAATTTCCTATATCCACGAATATAATCCTTTACAAGAAAAATTCCCCAGCCTGCTGCCTTTCAGCAGACCGGAGAATCTGAAGCTCTATTCCCCTGTTGGGCGAATGATCAGTAACTGCCGTTCGCCACTTAGTAGTCCACTATCAAAAGCCGTCTCCTCCCCTTAATCTTAATTCTATCACTGATCAGCCACCTGGCCAACAATCCTGCAGCAATCAGGGAACCGCCGATCATCAACGTCTCTTCGACAACCTCACCCTGGTTCACCAGCTCCAGCAGGGGATAGCCAACACCAGCAATGAGAAACATTTTTTCGTACTTATACCTGAGGATGTACCAGTTTTTTGTCTTGCCGTCAACGTAAAGGTGCGTGATGTCCCTGGGATTTACCTTGAAGTTTGGAAATACAATTGCGCTGTCCTCGAAGCTTCTGATCGTCGCCGTGATCTTTAATTTTTCGCCTTTGAGCCTGAATGAAATTACATCTCCTACGTTATAAAGTGCCTGTCTATACCTATTCTTATGGAAGAGCAATTTCTGCCCGCGACACATCGTGCAAAAAGACAATAGTGCTATTGTTAAGGAATAAATTTTGAGATTTCGCATGATCGGGGATGCTGTCCACGAGAAAAAAGTTTTGGCTGTTTTAGATAGTGAACTCTTCTGACACATCGTGATCGACGAGGAAGGCCATGGTAGCCACATTCACAGCGAAAAAATCTATGGATATTTCAAGGGCTTTTCGTTAATTGGATAAAAACAGCATGCGCTTCTTCACGATCCTAATTATCATTGCCCTCATCACCACAGCCGTTCACGCCCAATCAAAGAAACCTTTCCGTATCGCCGTCGCAGGCCTCACCCATACGCACGTACACTGGATCCTCGATCGCGCCGATGATGGCGACATCGAGATCGTCGGGATCTCGGAAGCCAATAGCGACCTGGCCAAACGTTTCCTTGGGCAGCACAACCTTCCTATGTCGCTGGTCTATCCCACCCTCAGCGAGATGCTTTCCAAAACAAAACCCGAAGCGGTAGCTGCGTTCGGAAGTATTTATGAACATCTCGAAGTTGTTAAAACATGTGCACCGCTCGGCATCCACGTCATGGTAGAGAAACCGCTCGCCGTGAGCATGGAGCACGCGAAGGAAATGGCCGCGCTCGCGAAAAAACATAAGATCCACCTCCTCACCAACTACGAGACCACATGGTACGCAAGCAACTACGAAGCAAAAAAACTGCTCCCCTCCATGGGCGAATTGCGAAAAGTTGTCGTTCATGACGGTCATCAGGGACCAAAGGAGATCGGATGCAATGCGGAATTCCTCGAGTGGCTCACCGATCCGAAGCTCAATGGCGGCGGAGCGCTTACCGACTTTGGATGTTACGGCGCGAACCTCTTGACCTGGCTCATGAACGGACAGAAGCCAGAATCGATATTCGCGGTCACACAACAGATCAAACCCGACGTATATCCTAAAGTCGAAGATGAGGCGACGATCATCGTCACCTATCCAAAAGCGCAGGGCATCATTCAGGCTTCGTGGAACTGGCCCTATAACCGCAAGGACATGGAAGTCTACGCACGCAACGGCTTCATGGTCGCCGACAAGAACGGTCTCATGATCAAGCCAAATCCTGAAGTTGAGATGCTAAAGGCAGTGGTCCCTCTCCTTTCGTCCCCCTACAACGACCCCTTTGCGTATTTCGCAGCCGTAGTACGTGGCGAGATCAAAATGCAACCTTCAGATCTTTCGGCACTGGAAAATAACCTCATAGTGGTGGAGATACTCGACGCAGCAAGGAAATCAGCAAAGGAAGGTCAACGCATTTATCTGAAATAACCCTCTGCGCAACTCAGCGTCTCTGCGGCTCTGCGGTGAAAACTCGTAACGGAAAATGTTATTCGTGACGCAGGAGCAAAAAGAGTACGACTATTTCGAAGCTTTCGACTTCGAGACGATCACTTTCCATTCATTTCCGCTTCCAATCGATTCCTGTCTTGCGAAGTCTCCGAGGTTGATGCCGATCGAAAAATTGAGCAGGCTATTGAGATAGGCTACCGGCTCGCCTTTGGGGACATCCGAGAAGGTCTTGCCGAAATAGATGCTCTTGCGATACTTTTCAACTCCGGCTTGCAATACTTGAACATCGACATGATCGCCATACGCAATACCCAGTTTGTCGATCAGTGCCTTCGGAATGTTCGTCCACACGTTGCCATACTGAGGATCGAGCACGTCGATGGTTCCGCTGATCTGTTTACCGATCAACTCGGCCTTCTGATAGCTCAGCCTGACGATATCGCCCGCAGAGATCGGCCCGACATCCTGAAATCTGATCTTGCCCGATGCCAGGCGCGCAGCGGTATAGGCGTATACGTCCCTGCCATGAAAGGTATATGACTCGGACGAGCCCGGAAGACGATTAACCATCTCATCGATGGTCCTCACTTCGGCGATGCCTTCCGACTCGGCGATCAGCGTGAGCGTGCCGTTGTCCGGCGTAACGAAAATATGGCCCTTCCTTGTCAGGAGCGCGATGGACTTTCGCTCCGAGCCAACTCCCGGGTCGACCACCGAAACAAATACTGTTCGCGAGGGCCAGTACGGGGCAGTCTGGTTCAACCGGTACGCGGCTTCCCAGATGTTGTAGGCCGGGATCTCATGTGTGAGGTCGAAGATCCTGAGGTCATCGTCCACACCCATGGCAACGCCCTTCATCGCGGCTACGGCTCCATCTTTTGTGCCGAAATCCGTTTGCATGACCAGAAGTCGCGTGGGCTGAGATAACGAAGCACAACAGGCACAACAACAGAGAATGAGGATCGATGTACTTTTCATGGTGAAGATGGTGCGCGAAGTACGAGAA
>CBHTUB010000424.1:0-5188 GCA_966095595.1 uncultured Chryseosolibacter sp.
TCGCCAAAAGAAAACGAACCAAAAGAAAAGGCGAAACTTAAATATGCTTCTACGCGCAGCCAGCCGCACCCCCGCATTTAAGTTATGCTCGCCCGCCAGTAAACAAACATACTTCGACCTATGACCGAACGTCGAAATGCATTTCACTTCGAAAATCAAAATCCCTGCCCGTCCGGCCGGCGGGGTTAATCAGCAATCATAAATCATAACCATGCGATATCGGTAATGTTCTAAACTTTTTGCCGGACACTAATAATCTGACATTTGAAATCTGAAATAACAACGTCATCCCTTCAACATGAACTTTCTCAGTTTCCCATTGGCTGTAGCCTGCACTTTGCGTTGGAAAAACGACGTCCACCCCAGTAAAACTCCCGTTGCGCCAAAGGCCATTCGTGACCATCGGTAGAAGTCAAACCTGTCGACATGTTTTACGATCTTTCCGTTGGCAAAGGTGAATTGTGCCTGAATGATGTTGTGAACCTTTCTGCCTGTCGTCGAAAAGGTATAAAACGCCTCCCACGTGCAGGCGCCCCCCGCCTCATTAGCCGTGACGTTGCCAACGCTGACTTTAAGATCTTTGGCGGACGTTAGCAGCATCTCCCACATTGCTTTTACTCCGGCGCTGTCAAGCTGAGTAAAAACGGGATCGGAGAATGTAGCATGATCGGCATACAGGGACTGCATGGTTTTGAAGTCGCGTTGATCGAAGGCGGCGTAAAAGGTGTGGATCAGGTCCTGGTTGCTGGGCATTGGTGGAATCGTCAAGGGTTTCTTAAAGAATGTAAAATTTAGAATATAGAAGTCACAATATGAAATTGCGAGCTCTCTAATTCTAACTCGCGAATCCCACATTCCAGTACCCTGCCTAATACAAGACTTTATAAGTCAATGAGATCAATCCTGTATTGTAAGGCGTGGACGATATCAGCTCCAACCTGATCCTTTCGGTCAGGGATGTAAAAAGGGGTTTGCCTTGTCCGAGAACAATGGGATGGACCGACAACCACAGTTCATCGACCAGTTTCAGGCGGAACAATTCAGAGGCAAGCTCCGCTCCTCCGAACAACCAGAGATGCTTACCGGGAGATTGCCGGATCTTTTCAATCTCGTTCGCTATATCTCCGCTGACCAATGTGTAATTCTTGCCAGGCGACATTGTCCGGGAAAACACATAGCTCTTCAAGTGGGCAAAAGGGTTATCCTTTCCAAAATCACGCATCAGGAGCTCGTAACTTTTTCTACCATAGAGCACTGAGTCCACGCCGGCGAGAAACTCCTGCATTCCATAATCCTGGTCTGTAAAGCACCAGTCGTATTCACCGTTCGGGCCTTCGATCATGGCATCAAGCGAAAGCGCAACACCTAGTATTATTTTTCTGCTCATTGGATTCCAAATTGAATTTCAGTTGTGTTTGCTTCAGGATTACGCAGGTCGACATTGACATAGATCTCCCTGTTTACTCCGAGACCGTGCAACGAATTTTCTACTATGAAGTTGTTGATCTTGCCGTAGGTCTCCGGTATCGAGAGCCATGAACCGTGATGCGTTGCCACCACCGCGCGAAAGTGTCCGGGTCTTTTAAAATGGAATTGCCCGTCATATTCATCCGGCGCATATCCGACCGGAAGCGATATCTCAAGCGTGAAAGGTCTCGTGAGATCACCCTGAAATTGCGAATAGTGCCAATGAATCGGTCCCGTAATGTCAATCCCGTGGTTGACTGCTTCCTTCAGCAACCGCTGGCCCACAGGAAGGTATTTTGCCAGTTCGGAGACCGTCGTTTCCGTCCGGAAGAATAAAAATGTGATTGGTTTGATTTCCCTGATGTCCATAACTTTTTGATACAAATCAATGGACTCATCATGACAGCCCTATGTCAACAGAGCGGGCGATGTCAATGGTCAATGGTCAATAGTCAAATGGCGGATAAGCCAATGGTAAGTGGTAAAATGTAGGGGGTCAGGTATTTAGAACATTGCTTTTGTAATGGACGGCAAGTTCATCTACAATTTCCTCCATGATCTCATTGAGTCTGGAAGGGGATTCTATTTCGACAGCATTGCCATACAGAAGCAACCAGCGGCCAAAATTCCGAAGCGATCCGACAAGAAAAGTCATTCTGCATCGCTCACCCAGATCCTCCTCCGACACGAAACCATAGTAATACCTGCTGTGCTTCAGGTACTTTACGACGGATTTTTCAAAAATGACCACAGCCTGCTCCATATCCTTGTGCTCGTTGGTTATACTTTGAAAATACTCCTGGAGCGTATACAGGTTTCGTCCATCGAAATTTCCTCCTGATGGTTTCAGGGTCTTGATCATGTCTATCCGAAAATCGCGATATCCATTTCTCAATCGGCACCAGGCGATCACGTGCCAATGACTCGAGTAATGAACGATTCCGATCGGCTCGATCTCTCGTTCGGATTTTTCCTGTGTTTTAGTGGATTCGTAGTTGATCCTGATCACCTGTCGCTGGCTGATGGCGCGTTGAATGTCGGCCATGAATTCGTTGGGTGATTCAAGCGATTGATGGGGATAAAGAAAAACCTGAATCGATGACTGGAGATTTTCAAGATGGTCTTTTTCGGAATCATTCAACACTGCCTTGATCTTCAAAAGCGCCGACTCATATGCCTTGCGAATGGAATCATCGGTCATCTTCTCCACAAGTTTCCCTGCGGTGAGCATGGCGCTGGCTTCCTGCTGGTTGAACATCACCGGAGGAAGGTGGTATCCGTCGACGATAAAATATCCCTTGCCGGCCTCCGACCCTATCGGGACTCCCGCCTCCATCAACGCCTTCACATCGCGATATACCGTTCTCAGGCTGATCTCGAACCTGTCAGAGATCTCTTCAGCCTTCACGATCTTCTTGGTCTGGAGCTGGATAAGAATTGCGGTGAGACGGTCGATGCGATTCATGTATAAAGTTAACGATTTACCACAAGATCGGTTTCGCCCAAAAAGAAAAAGCCACGTATGAACGCGGCCTTTTCTATCAATGGTATTTTTTTAACTACCAGAAATATAAATACAATGCTGAAAGCAATCCGAGGATAATGACCGCACCTACGGCAAATGTGCCCTGAGGCTTGAACATCTGCGTATCGATCTCGAGACCTTTCGGGTTGTTCTTGCTTTCCGGGTCTGCAAGACTGATCACGACCATCACGAGAACGACGATCGCGAACACCAATCCCATTCTGTCGATGAAAGGAATTTCGAATATCGCCGACTCGGGATTACGTGCTGCAAAACCGATGTCTGCAAGCCATGAAAGGTCGACCCAATTCGGCAACACCTTGAAGAGCATGGATAGCGGAAACACGATGATCGCAGCAACGAGTGCTGCCTTTGCCGTGGTTCGTTTCCAGAAAAATCCGAGAATAAAGATCGCGAAGATACCCGGAGTAACGAAGCCTGTATACTCCTGGATATACTGGAATCCGCCCTTCTTGTCGATTCCCATAAACGGGGCGATGGCCATCGCCAGGAACATGGCGACAAGAATGGTGATACGCCCAACATAGACAAGCTGTCTTTCAGTAGCCTGGACGTTGAAGAACTTCTTATAGATATCGAGTGTAAAGATCGTGGAGATACTATTTGCTTTTCCCGCCAGCGAGGCAACGATCGCCGCCGTGAGCGCCGCGAAGGACAAACCTTTCAATCCGACGGGTAGTAGATTCAAAAGAACGGGATATGCGCGATCCGGATTGACTGTTCCTTCCTGCAACATCTCCGACTGGAACATGCCTTCGTTGTACAATACGTATGCCGCGATACCCGGCAACACAACGATGATCGGCATAAGCATTTTCAAAAATGCAGCAAACAAAATACCGTTGCGTGCGGTGGGAAGGTCTGCGCCAAGCGCGCGCTGTGTGATATACTGGTTACATCCCCAGTAGTTCAGGTTGACGATCCACATACCTCCAATGAGGATACTAAGCCCGGGAAGATCGAGATAGTTGGCATCATTCTGATTGAATACCATATGAAAATGGTCGTCGGCTTTGTTGAGCATGATCGAAAATCCTTCCAATACACCGGATGTTCCATAGTGGTCAGAAACAAGATTGAGCGCAAGGTAAGTTGTCGCCAGACCGCCAAGGATCAGGAAGAACACCTGGATAACGTCCGTATATCCGATCACCTTCATACCTCCCAGCGTGATGACGATGGCAAAGATCGCCAGCCCGGCCATACACACCCAGATGCTCAGACCTGAGATGGTACTTACGGCAAGCGCACCGAGGAAAAGGATTGAGGTAAGATTTACGATCACATACAGGAGGAGCCAGAACACGGCCATGATCGTGCTCACCGTATTGCTGTACCGCTGCGTCAGAAACTGAGGCATGGTATAGATGTGGTTCTTCAGATAGATCGGCATGAAGAAGATCGCGACTACAAGAAGCGTCGCCGCCGCCATCCATTCATAGGTGGCGATCGCCAATCCCATTTTAAAGCCCGAGCCTGACATCCCGATAAATTGCTCCGCAGAGATGTTGGACGCTATCAGGGAGGCACCGATCGCCCACCATGTCAAGGCACCCTCAGCGAGGAAAAAGTCCTTCGAATCGGCCTGTGCTTTTTTCTTTTTTTGATAGATCCAATAACCGTACGTCGCTACAATGACGAAATAGATTAAAAAGACGATGTAATCCGTGGTTTGTAGTTTCTGCATGTTTAACTAGTAATTTAGGTAACTGATTGTTTCAGGAAGAGTTTGGGTTACACGGTCCTTGAACATTCTCAGTTCAACCAATAAAAATGATGCTTTTTTTCATAGATGCAAAATTTTATTCGTCATTGATGACGCATCGGTACACTTCGTTTGTGTGAAATTCACACGGGCATGTCTTTTTAACAGGCTGAGGTAAAGTTATGTCAGCCTTCATGGATTCTCCTGTTCATCAACCAAAGGAGATGTGGTTCGAGAAATTTTTTCGCTTTGGATTGATCTGCAAGGGCATTGTCTATTGTATTACCGGAATCCTTGCCACACTGGCGGCCATTGGATTTGGCGGAAGCAAGGCCAGTAAATCAGAGATCTTTCAATTCATATACGAACAACCATTAGGCCTTGCATTGATCAGCATCATTGCCTTCGGTCTTTTCGGATATACTCTCCTGCGGTTCTTTCAGTGTTTTCGGGACATCGATCACAATGGC
>CBHTUB010000425.1:0-5178 GCA_966095595.1 uncultured Chryseosolibacter sp.
GACGGTAATGGGTTATGGTATAATAAGCGTAAAGGGGTCACAATTGAAATTACTTCAATTCGGGGTGATTCATCTGAGCAAATATGAAGGTCATGAGCTGAAACTCAAAAAGATATTTGATCGTGTTTTGAATCTTATCGACGAATATCATCCCGATCATGTGGCATTGGAGGCCCCTTTTTTCGGAAAGAACGTGCAATCCATGCTGAAGCTAGGCAGGGCGCAGGGTGTGGCCATGTCTGCCGCACTGTATCGCGAAGTTCCGATCATCGAATATGCACCAAGAAAAGTGAAACAGTCGGTCACCGGCAACGGTAATGCCTCCAAAGAGCAGGTTGCAAAAATGCTGATGACGCTGTTGAAGTTAAAGGAATTGCCGAAGCTGCTGGATGCTACGGACGCCCTTGCCGTGGCGTTGTGTCATCACTTCCAGAACAAGGCGCTGGCACCCAGAACGAAGTCCTGGGAGTCGTTTTTAAAGGATAATCCTGCGAGGATGCTTACAAAGCCAAAAGAAAAATAAATTCACTTTAGAACGTGAATACTTCCCCGTTTCTCGCCGATACACTCGTTTGACAAAACATAAAAATAAACCCCTCCGGTTTGTGCCAGCGCATCCCAGGTGTTGTCGTAGTTATTGGATGCAAATACGGTTTTACCCCACCTGTTGTAAATTTGTAATGAACAGTCCTCCAGCAGAGGCTCGACTACAAAAAACTGATTATACCCGTCGCCGTTGGGTGTAATTACGTTCGGGATGATAAAACCAAGAGGCGTCTCCGGACTGAACGTTACCGAGGCAGCTGCGGTGCCACATACACTTTTCACCTCTACCGAGTAGGTTCCGAAGTCATCGGCAACAAACACTGGTTGTGTTGAACCGTCGTGCCACAAAAATTCGTAGCCGTCAGGATCCTCATAAGGCATCAGTACTCGTTGTGTCATTGGACATAGGGCCTGATCATCTCCAAGGGAGAAGGCTGGTGGTGTATTTGCAAAAGAAATATTGACCGAATCCTTTAATGAAACACAGACATCGGAGACAGTGAGGATGTATTTACCTGGTTGATTAACGACGATGTCAGAAATTGCTTCGCCCGTATTCCACAGAAATGTCCGTCCGCCGGTGTCCACTCCGGATTTGAGCACGAAGGTACTTTGATCGCATATAATTTTGTCCTCTCCCAAGTCGACTATATAGGGAGTGCCATGGAGGTCGGTAAAGGTAATGGTGTCCCGGGCTATGCCGCAGCCATTCGACGCTTCGACCCAGTATTCGCCGAAATCGCTGACCTGGTAAGTAGGTGCCGTTGAGCCATCTTGCCATTTAAATCGATACTCCGATGAATTTTCGTATGGTTTCAGTTCAAGTGGCGTCACCGAGCAAACATCCCGATCTGGTCCAAGCGAAAAAGATGGTGGATCCGTTAAAAAAGAGACGTTAACGGTGTCTTTCAATTCGCAGGAATTTTCCGTGATCGTAAGAATATATCTTCCGGAAGTAGTAATTGTTATGTCCGGTGTGGTCTCTGCGGTATTCCACATAAAGCTTCTGTCGGTTTCTGTGGGAACTCCGGATTGCAAGAGAAACGAACCTTGGTCGCACAGTATTTTGTCTTCGCCCAGATCCAACTTCAGCGAAGCTATCGCATCATTGGTTATCACTTCGGTTCTATCTATAAATCCTGTGAGGGCGGTTATTTCATTCCACGCGGCAACCGTGTTGTCATACCTTCGAAACACCATGCAATGGCTATCAGAAAAAGCGAGATCGAACTGCTTGCCAGTGGCGCCCGAGGCAGCAAAAGCGCCATAGTATTCGTGGTTCGATGAGGTTGGAAGTCCACCTGACTGAGACGGAGCGTCATTGACTTTATACAAATGTATGCCTGATGGAGTTCCTGTAATATTTGAAGCTGTCAGGTCGCCTAACGATAAGGACTTACCAGACCAGCTGCTCGTATATAAAAAAGCACTTTCATCACCGATGGGTGCACCTGAGTATAAGCGTTGCGGATTGCCATTGATCTGGCCGTTAAAACCTTTGGATGATCTATCGTTCAGTGTAGATCCCGAAGTCTCGTCGAATGGCCAATATCCTATCAGGCCAGGGGTAGACGCTGGGATTTTCCGACACATATCCTGTCTTATTTCGTCGACAGTAAGGCTTTTGTTGTATACTCTGAGGTCATCGATCTGACCCTTAAACCGATAGACGACTCCATTCGAAAAAAAGTACCCTATCTTTGCATCATCAGCCGGAAAGTTAGAACTCATCGGGTTGGTTGAACTTCCTGTCGCACTGCCACCAACGTCAACACCGTTAACATATAACTTGATGTTATCGATGGCAGTAACAACGGCAGTCACATGGGTCCATCGGTTGCTGATATTGGAAATGGTCGCACTTTTTCCCCTTCTATATGCAGGATTGTTTTCTCCAAACCCGTCGCCGTACTCGAGGGAAACACTCGTTGGATTGACATAAAACCAAAAGCCGTTGTATACCCCGGTGTTATCCTGACTTACGAACACGGGACCACCATTCCCGGAGCCGTCCGCTATATTCGCCCATACAGAAACAGAAAAAGGGAAGCTCAGATCATCATAAATATTACCCAGGTTAACATAGTCATCAACGCCATCCAATTTCAACGTGTTCCCTGGTCCTTGCGAAAACGCAATGGAACTGGTCAACAAGAGGATTAGTACAAGCGGGGTCTTCATGTCCAACAAAATGATTTCCGCACGAAGATAATCAATTGATACGCTGGCTAATTTGTCATGCAAGGTTTCTGCACAAAGTACTGAAAAAGCAGTATCCTGCTTCGGATGCAAAGAAGCCAATTCCACAAACGGTCGCGTTCTCTGTATGATACCCATTTGACGCATCGTGGCAATCCTGCCTGGGACGCCATAAAGCCGACCGAGTTGGTGTAATATTGAGCACTTAGTTAGCGTATCCAGCATCCATCCGGGATTGCCTTATTTGCAAATTCTGGCGGTAGTTTAGGTACGTGCTTTCCCAGACATCATTCATTTATATCTTTGTGGCGTCCAAAATATGAAATCTGCACTTGTAATTTGCTTCAATGATCTCAAAAGCGACGCACGGGTTACCCGCCAGATCGGCTTCCTAAAGGACGATTTCAATGTAACCGCAATGTGCTTCGATGCCCATGAGGATCCAAAAGTCAGGCTTTATAAAGTGGCAAAGACTAAGCTGACACCCATTAGAAAAATTGTTTTGTCTCTCTTCTTGCTTGCCGGGATAAATAGAATCGCATATTATCTCTTGTATAACTATAAAAAGCACATCCAGATTCTACGTACAAAACAATTCGATCTCATCGTTGCAAATGATATCGAAGCGTTACCGCTCGCATTTGAAATTTCGAATGGGAAATCAAAGATATTCTTCGATGCTCATGAATATGCCCCCCGGCATTTCGAAGATCGATTGTATTGGCGGATTTTTTTCCAACGGTTCAACATCGCCTTGTGTAAAAAGTATATTCCGAAGGTGGACGGGATGTCAGTAATTAACGATGGAATGGCATCTGCTTACAATGCCGAATTCGGCGTCAATCCGATCGTGATTACAAACGCAGCGGAGTATTTCGACTATACACCCCTGCCGAGAACTCAATATCCAATACGAATTGTCCATCACGGCATTTTTACGGTCTCTCGCCATCCTGATATAATGATTGACTTGATGAAGTTGCTGGACGAGAGGTTCGCCCTGGATCTCATTTATCTCTTGCCAGGCACTGCGTCAGCCGCCACCAAAGAATTATTTTCGAACTTCAAAAGAAAAGCAGAACAAACAGGCAAAATAAGAGTTTTGCCGGCGTTGAAAGCCCATGAGATCGTTCCGTATTTGCATGAACATTACGATATGGGTATCATCCTGGTACCACCAGTAAACTTCAATTATCAAAACGGCCTTCCGAACAAACTGTTTGATTGTATCCAGGCGCGGCTGTCGATGGCGGTTGGGCCACTGAAGGAGATTGCGCACGTAACAAACAGCTTACAAATCGGAGTTATCTCGGATGATTTTACTGCAGAAAGCATGGCAAAAGCGCTTAAACCATTAACACTCGATGACATTAATAGATTTAAGTCAAATGCCGACGCCGCTGCAAAGAAAATGAATGCTCAATTTAACAAGGCAGTATTCCAATCGGCACTGAACAATATTATCAATTCTTCTTTAAAGACTTGATGTCGCGTGCGGGATTGCCGACGACGGTTTGGCCCGGAAGTACTGTCTTTAACACGACGGCGCCCATACCGATCACCGCATCATTTCCTATCACCGAGCTGTTCAACACCGACGCCGATGGCGCAACCCATACGTTGCTTCCTATGACTACGCTTCCGGCAATCATGGAATTCGCTATGATTAAGGAATTCTCACCTATTTGTACGCCGTGAGCGATGTGAACAAGGTTATCGATCTTACAATTTTTACCAAGTATGGTACTGCCAATTACAGCCCGGTCGATCGTCGTATTATTGCCGATCTCAACGTCATCTTCGATTAGAACGTTGCCAATGTGCGGTATGAATTCGAATTCACCGTCCTCGTTCTTTTGGTAGCCGAATCCATCTCCTCCAATAGTGTTATTAGCACCTATTTTCACACGATCACCAATGATCGTCCTTTTCTTCACAACAGTGTTTGAATCGATGATGACATCATTGCCAATGATGCAGTCTTTTTCCACGACGACGCCGGCACGGATGGTTACGTTCTGCCCAATTTTAACTGAGGGATCAATGATACTCTTGTCGGAGATCATCGCAGCTTCCTTCTCCATAAAGAAGCTCTTCACCAGATTGAGAAAGTAAAGACGTGGATTGTCCACAATAAGGTACGTGCATCTATGCTGGAATTCTTCCTCCTTAATATTTGTGCTACAAATCACAACGCCTGCCGTAATGCGCCTAACCGCTTCACTCTTTTTATCCGACACCCAAAGAATGTGGTCATCTGCAAAATCTCCACTCGAAAGATTTACAACATTTTTGACCACACGTTCAGCATTGCCGACTACTTTTACAACGGGAAGGGCCTTGATAATTTCTTGCAGGGATAAAGTCATTGCTAAAAGATTAAACGAATTACTTCAAAAGCTTCCGCATAGGGACAGCCAATTTGCACTCCTC
>CBHTUB010000426.1:0-5161 GCA_966095595.1 uncultured Chryseosolibacter sp.
TTCAGCGTATCGTCGATGTCCGTGTTTTGAAAATTGATCAGCTGGCCGTTCTTGTACCAATCGTAGAGATCTGCGTCTGCAGGCGTGCTAAGCGTTACGGTATTGTTTACATCGTTGCTTGTGAGGCCGGGGCCGCGAAGGTGAGTCGTTCCCGTCACCGCAATGGCCGGCTTTTCGGGATTCACTTCAGTCACCGTTATCGGATCGGACCATCTTTCCCATTGAGATTCGGTAGGCGTGGCTGACCGCCTGCTGAACCTTCCGCGATAAGTTCCCGGCGTATTGGCGATCAACTCTTCTTTCGTTTCACCACTGATGATCACACCGTCTTTTTCCCATTGATAGGCAAGAAAACCTTTGGAGAATGCGATCCTTACGCCTGCGCCTGTGGTGTTGCAGATCACGGGGTTCCCATAGGAAATGTGCGGATTATATTTTCTCTGCCCGAGGATCCAGGTAAAGAAGTCTGGTTCCTTGTAGGCGGTGTTCCAGGTGCCATGCCCCAGGGAAGGGTAGAGGTAATACCGCACTACCGCACCGGCGTCACGCAGTTTTTTTACCCAGTTGAATGTCTTCGATGGCGTAGGATTCGTGTCCTGTCCACCCTGAAAGATCCAGAGCGGTAACTTCGAAACTTCTCCAAGCTGATTTTGCTGAGGGATCTCCGCATCACTTACTGCCGACATGGTGAGTGCGCTTGCAAATAACCAGGGTGCCCTTTTCAGCGCCTGGTTCACGCCCCATCCTCCGTTTGACAGCCCGTGAATGTAAACACGGTTCTCATCGATGTTGTACTTCCTGATCACCAGCCTGAGCAGCTTGATCGCTTCCTCTACTTTTACCGGTTGCGACCATCCATTCAGGCTCTGGGGAAAAAGAACGATCCCTGGAAATGCCTTCGAACTGAGTGTGGGGTCATCCGGTAATTTACCCGCTGCCGCATTTACAGCGTTGAGATGTTGCAAGCCCCCATGGAAAAGATTTCTGTCATTGTTCAACAGTTCATGGAACTCATCCGTCGGTGCGGGAGGATTGTTTGTCGCGGGATTCCACGATGGATCAGCCCAATGACAATTATTGCCCAATCAATTTACCGTCTCGCCGGCTCCGTGCATCATCATGATGATAGGATACCCGGGGCTGTAGTTTGCATCATAATTCTGGGGAAACAGTATGCGATAGTTGATAACGAACTGGTCAGCGTTTCCATTTTTCTCGCGCATGTTTCCCTGCTGATATGGACTGGAATTCCACGAAGCAGTCATGTCGCGGAAAGTATTGGTCTTCGTGCCTTCCGGAGTTTCCCGAAAGCTGAACGTAATGCCTTCCTTCAAATAATAGTAACGCGTCGGCGACTTGGCTATCCTGAGGTCGAGGGTGCCGTAGGGCATTGACGTGTTGTAAATAAATGTAGTATCAACCTGGGCAAGGACATTGACTATGACACTTAACATAAGTGCAAATAGTCCTGAGATTTTTTTCATTTTTCAACAGCGCGGTAACGGTCTTGCCTGATGCTGCTAAAAAAGTTATTCCAGCCGGTGATGGGAGATGTCAGGTCTATTCCTGTGGCTTGCTGACTTTCTGTTGGAGTTGTTCCTGGCTGTAACGCAGGAATACTTTTTCATATGATTTCTTGATCCTCTTCCGCTTCTTTATCGATTCCATAACACAATGATTTTGATATTGCGAAAGAGAAAAGTTATGCCAACATATAAATGTGTCCGATAACGCGTCCAGTAGACGCCAAACATGTTGAACCTTCTATTTATTATTCCGGCACAAAGCGACAATATGTTTTACATTTAAGCGGCCTTTTGCTATCTTGAATCGTCTATGTTTGGAACCCCACGTTTGTTGTCGCTTGCGTTTCTGCTGCTGGTACTCCTGATATCATCGTGTAGCGAGCGTGCCTGTAGCGTCAGGCTGAATAAGAAAAAATGGAAGCACTACAACAGCCTTCAGTTTGGCGGCGCTAAAAATCTGAAAAAGTAATATCCAGCGTCCGCAGATTTTTTTACAATCTTAAACTTATGGCACTGTGTTTGGCGTTAGGTGATCTCAACCTAATACTTGAATGAAATACTTTGCCTGCCTGATCCTCGCGCTTGTTTCCCTAACAGCAACGGCCCAAACAACGGTAGACCATAAGCTGGAATGGAATGAGTACTACAAATTGACCTGGGATGATTTTCAGGGAATTCCTTCTGCGGAATCCTATGGAGATGCAGCAACATCCGTTCAGATAAAGGCAAAGCCATTCTATATCAAAGATGAGATCCACTATGATGTGTATGCGTATTTCAACAGAGAAAAATCATGGAAGCGCTCACAGACGCCAGATTTGCTTTTGCATGAGCAACTGCATTTTGACATAGCCGAGTTATATGCGCGAAAGATCCGCCAGGAGATCGACCGGTTAAAGAGGATGAATGTGAATGATGTCGACAAGATCAATGCGGCGGTTAGGGCCTTGCTGGAAGAAAGTAATCGTATAGATGTTCAATACGATGCAGAAACGCTCCACGGAAGTATTTCAAAGAAACAGAAATACTGGAGTGATAGGGTGAGATCCGACCTTGCTGCGCTCGATGCATTCAAGAAAACACGACGCGTTATCGGGGCGCGCAGGCATCGCAGAAACGACCATCTTTTTGCAAGTCGCTGATAAAGCCGCAACGAATAATGACACCCGCAGCGCCAGGGCAACAGATACACCGGCTGTATGGCATGGTGTTTATCGGAGGGATGGCATCGTGGAACAACAAATACTGATCTTCGCCTACTTCAGGGGACATGGTGACGGACTCCATCTAGCAGCAAGTGTGGATGGCTATAAGTGGGTGCCCCTTCACAATGATCATCCAATATTAACTCCTCAGATTGGCAAGGAGTGCATTATACGCGATCCATGCGTGATATGGGGACCGGATGATAGATTTCATGCGGTTTGGACTGCCGGTTGGAATGAAAAAGGGATCGGATATGCATCATCGCCGGATTTGGTTCATTGGTCCCGCCAGGTTTTTCTGCCAGTCATGGAGCATGAAGCAAAAGCAAGGAACTGCTGGGCTCCGGAGATATTCTATCATTCGGCGGAAAACAAATACATTATTTATTGGGCATCGACAGTGGAGGGAAAATTCATCGAGACACAACCTTTCGGCGATGATGGATACAACCATCGGATCTATTGCGTAACGACAGCGGACTTTATCACATTCAGCGAGACCAGACTACTATACGATCCTGGCTTCAACTGTATCGACGCGAACATCGTGGCCGATGGTGATTCATTTCTGATGTTTCTGAAAAATGAAACGCTGATACCGCCAGAAAAGAATATTTGCATGACCCGCGGGAACAGTCCTTACGAATTCGGGCCGGTCGGTGGTCCATTGACTCCCAATCACTATTGGGCTGAGGGTCCTACAGCGATAAAGATCGGAAATGAATGGCTGGTTTATTTTGATAAGTATAAGATCAACGAGATGGGTGCGATTCGTTCGGATGACCTTAAAACGTGGAAAGATGTTTCCGACGAAATACAACTTTCGAAAGGAGCGCAGCATGGATACGTCTTTCGCGCGCCGGCTTCTGCGGTACGGTTCGCCGGGGTCCAGGCCTTGTCGCTTGAGCTCCAAAGTGGCATGTGATTTTAAATCATAACAACAAACTTAAGCGAACTCAATATGAAATGGCGCGGCAGACAGGGAAGCGGCAACGTGGAAGACAGAAGGGGAATGGGTGGTTTGGCAATAGGAGGCGGCGTAGGAGGGGTCATCATATTGATCCTGAGCCTGATCTTCGGAGGTAATCCTCTGGAGAACGTCAACCTGGGCACGCAGACGGGTCACTCCACAAGCGCGGCAGAAGACGAAAATGCCAAGTTCGTATGTGTCGTGCTCAAAGAAACGGAGAACGTATGGAATTCCGTTTTTCGTCAGGAGTTCGGCAAGGACTATCAGGAACCGCGCCTTGTCCTTTTCACACAGGCTGTCCAATCGGGTTGTGGATCTGCAAGCGCAGCCACCGGTCCTTTTTACTGTCCCCTTGATGGCAAGGTTTATATCGATCTCAGTTTCTACGATGACCTCAGCCAGCGTTTCGGGGCTTCCGGCGATTTCGCGATGGCATATGTCGTTGCGCATGAGGTGGGTCATCACATTCAGAATCTTATGGGCACTTCGGATAAAGTTCAGCAGGCGCGCAGCCAGTTGAGTGAGCGCGAGGGCAATAAACTTTCCGTGGCCCTGGAGTTACAAGCCGATTTCTATGCGGGCGTTTGGGCGCACTACACCCAACGTGAAAAGCTGCTCGATGAGGGAGACATAGACGAAGCGTTGCGTGCAGCAAATGCGATCGGTGACGACAGGCTTCAAAAGCAGTCGCAAGGTTACGTCGTACCGGATGCCTTCACGCACGGCACGTCGAAGCAACGTATGTATTGGTTTAAAAAAGGCTATGAAACAGGCGACCTCAATGCCGGCAACACCTTTGAAGAGGTCCTGTGAACATTGGGAATCATTCCCGGCCTTCGTCACGTCGTTGTGTAAGTTGATTTGAGAGGTTCCGTTGTAACAGTGACAAGGCGGGGAATGGGCTTGCTGAGGCAGCGAAAGCTGCCTTTTTTGTTATCGTTCGGCCAGAGCATTGGGCTTTTGCTTGCTGGCGTAGAGGGTCCACGAAGACATTGCAGCAGTCGGTGAAATGCCCGGATCAATGTTGTGAAATAGAAGATGGGTACTGCGAATCGTGCTGATGTAGTTTTGATGTATCCGATAAATTGCAACGCATGGGTTATCGGATGATCTTCATGACCGTATGAAAGGTCCCAAACTAAACAACTACGATCATGATACAACGACTTTACCTTATCCTTACTCTCCTGTGCGTTTCATTCGCGGCTTTTTCGCAATGCCCTGCACTTGTGTGGCACGATGAATTTGACGGTACATCGCTCGACCTGACCAAATGGTCACCGCAGATCGGGAACGGATGTGACATTGGTGTATGCGGTTGGGGGAACAATGAGCTTCAATACTACACTGATCGGTCAACAAACCTTCAGGTGACGGGTGGAAACCTGGTTATCACGGCGCGGAAGGAACGCGTGCAGAGCAATCAGTACACGTCAGCCAGGATCCGGTCTTTGAGCAAG
>CBHTUB010000427.1:0-5131 GCA_966095595.1 uncultured Chryseosolibacter sp.
ATACAAGCGCATCGGCATCTCCCATCTCCACCATCATTGCGCCGAAGTAATTGCGCTCACGCATCAGACGGACGCAATCCTGGAAAGTCGCACCCTTGCGCTGACGTTTTTTATAGAATTGCTCTGCATAGCGCTCGACGATCTCAGGCTCCTCACGGGGATAGATGATCGGACAATCCTCAAGATCCAGATCGTGTTCCCTGATCAGATCGAGGATCTCTTTTTTATTTCCAAGCAAGATCGGTTTGGCGATGCCTTCATCTTTCAATATCTGCGCAGCCTTCAGGATCTTATGATGCGTTGCTTCAGCGAACACCACACGCTTCGGTTTTTTCTTCGCGCGGTCGATGATCCGTGACATCAGCTTCTGATCGATACCGATCCTTTTCTGAAGCTCATGATGATATGCGCCCCAATCGGTGATCGGATTTTTTGCCATGCCCGAGTCTATCGCGGCTTTTGCGACCGCCGGCGACACCGTTGTGATCAATCGCGGATCGAGTGGTTTCGGGATGAGGTATTCGCGTCCGAACTGGAGCTTGTCGGTGCCATAGGCTTTGACGACCATATCGGGTACCGCCTCCTTGGCGAGCGTTGCCAATGCGCGTACCGCTGCGAGCTTCATCTCTTCGTTGATCTCCGTGGCGCGTACATCGAGAGCACCCCTGAAGATGTAAGGGAATCCAAGAACGTTGTTCACCTGGTTAGGATGGTCTGACCGCCCCGTAGCCAGGATAGCATCCCTGCGCGCTTCGCGTGCCACATCGTAGGCGATCTCCGGATTCGGGTTGGCAAGGGCAAACACGATCGGGTCTTTGTCCATGTTTTGAAGGTCGGTGGCAGTGAGCGCATCGGCTACCGACAATCCGAGAAACACGTCGGCACCCTTCATCGCCTCCTGCAACGTGCTCACTTTTCTGTCGGTAACAAATTGCTTTTTGATGTCGTCGAGATTGGTTCGTTCCTTGTTCAATACACCTTTGCTATCGCACATGATGATGTTCTCACGACGTGCGCCAAGCGCGAGGTAAAGTTTCGTGCAGCTTACCGCAGCAGCACCTGCTCCATTGACGACGATGACTACGTCCTCGATTTTTTTTCCGACTATTTCCAACGCGTTGAGCAGCGCAGCAGAAGAGATGATCGCCGTTCCGTGCTGATCATCGTGCATGATGGGAATGTTCATTTTTTCCCTCAGCTCCGTTTCGATCTTGAAGCATTCCGGTGCCTTGATATCTTCGAGGTTCACACCTCCGAAAGTAGGCTCGAGCGATTTTACGATCTTGATGAACGAATCAGGATCCTTCTCATCGATCTCGATGTCGAAGCTGTCGATGCCCGCGTATTTCTTGAATAACACCGCCTTACCTTCCATAACAGGTTTAGCTGCTTCAGGGCCGATGTCGCCAAGCCCCAGTACCGCCGTACCGTTCGAGATCACGGCTACAAGATTTCCCTTGGATGTGTACTTATACACATCATCCTTGTTCGCCGCTATTTCCTTGCAAGGCTCTGCCACCCCAGGAGAGTAGGCAAGTGCCAGGTCCAACTGAGAGCTGAGAACTTTTGTGGGTACTACTTCGATCTTACCAGGCTGGCCCTGCATGTGATAGTTCAGGGCGTCTTCCTTCCGGATTTTTATTGACATTCCGCTTTTTAATTAAGATTCTGCCAAAGATAATAACTGATGGTAATAACTTAGCCTGGGCGTTTTGGAATATACGGGAAATTAAAAGGGCCGCCTTCGATGAAGACAGCCCTCTTTTTGGTGCAGGAACGCTTAAATTCCGACTACAAGCTTTTGTCCGACCTGGATCTTGTTATTCGGAAGCTTATTGAGCTTCTTGATCTTTTCGATGGTGAGTCCGTCAAACTTCCGGGTGATGTCCCAGAGTGTATCACCAGGCTGAACGGTATAGGTCTTTGCTCCGTTGCCTGATGCCACCAGGTTGTTGTTATTCTTTTTAGACCGGGATTTCGTCGAGGCAAGTGAAGTGCTTGCCGTGCTCTGTTTGGTCCAGATCGTCAGGCGCTGACCTGCGCGTATGTTTGTTCCACGGAGATTGTTCCACTTCTTGATGTCTGCTACCGTTACACGGTGTCTCATCGCGATCTTACCGAGTACGTCGCCGCTTCTCACCTTGTAGACGATCCTGTCTCTTCCATAGGTGCTGCCTGCCATTGCTTTGGCGAGCGCCTCGAGTTCTTTCCTGCCTACCTTCGAAGCTGAATCGAGGATCGCGTAACGGTTTGCCGAAAGCGTTTCCTTGGCAGTCTTCGGAACAAGCATGATATATGGCTTGCCGGTGTCAGGAATGGCATTCCGCTGGATCGAGGGGTTCAGCTTCTGCAGGTCTTCAAGGCAGCTGCCGGTTAGTTTGGCGAACGTCTCGAAGTGAAGGAATTTGTTCACCTGCAAGGTATCGTAGCGAACGTAACGCTCGTCACCTTCATCGATGAAATTGTGCTCGTCGAGGTAATTCATCGCATAGGTGATGGCTACAAACTGCGGCACATATGATCTTGTCTCGCGCGGAAGATGGGCATAGATCTCCCAGAATGTTCTCTTGTATCCTGATTTCCGGATGGCACGCTTCACATTTCCCGGACCGGTGTTGTATGCTGCAAGGGCAAGCTCCCAGTCGTTGAACATGCGATGAAGATCGCGCAGGTAACGGCAAGCCGCATCGGTTGCCAGCTCGGGATCCATACGCTCGTCGATATACCAGTCATTATGCAGTCCGTAGTACTTCCCTGTCGCCGACATGAATTGCCAGAGGCCGACGGCGCGAACTCGTGACGTGGCGCGTGGATTGAGTCCGGATTCTATGATGGACAAATACTTTAATTCATCCGGTAAACCATACTTAGCAAGATATTTTTCAAAAATCGGGAAGTAAAGATTTTTGCGGCGCATCATCAGGCGGGTGTATTCCCTGTCCTTCACCGTGAAATAATTGATGAACGCGTGGATCTTGTCATTGTAGACCAACGGAATATTTTTTTCGATACACGCCAGTCTCGCTTCAATGATCTCCGGATGGTCATCGCCCGGAACGTATTCAAGCTCCGTGGGCAGGTAATAATATTCAAAATCTGCAGTATCCTCCTTGTACAACATCTCCTCTTCGGCCGCTGCGATCTCGAGTGAATCGACGACCACGGTATCCGATTCGGATTCGAACTCTGTTGTATCGGAATTTATCTGAGCAAAGGAGAGCGTTGAAAAAATTGAGAACAACGTCAAGAACAATCCTTTTTTCATGCCTGGCTTAAATTCAATAGGTAGTTTGAAAAGTGTAATAGTTTCGATTCTTCAAAGTCATCCGCAATTACTTGCAGTCCGATGGGCAACCCCTTCCTGTCTTTCCCGCAAGGCACCGAAATGGCGGGCACGCCCACCACATTAGCCTGAACGGAAAAAAGATCAGCCAAGTACATCTCGAGCGGATTTTCTGTGTGCTCTCCCAGTTTGAATGCAGTTGTGGGAGTTATCGGCATCACAATGAAATCATATCGTTGAAGAATTTCCTTCGTTTTTTCGCGGATCATCCTTCGTACTTTTTGGGCTTTCGTGTAGTACGCGTCGTAGTAACTCGCACTTAATACAAAGGTACCAAGTAAAATCCTTCGTTGTACTTCCTTGCCAAAACCTTCGGAGCGCGTTTTCTTGTACAATGAGTGCAAATCCGTTGTTTTCGCGCTTCTATATCCAAACCTTACACCATCGTAGCGGGAGAGATTGGAGCTTGCCTCCGCTGTAGCGAGGATATAGTAGGTAGGCAGAATGTAATCCATCAATGGGAACTCGATCGCGTCGACGCTGTAACCGTTCGCCCGCAGCGCTTCGATCTTGTTCATGATGTTCTCCCTGATCTCAGGCTGAAGCCCAGCGGCTGTATCCAGATCCTTTACGTAGGCGATCCGATATTTTTTCGGTGACTCGTTCAACGCGGTGGAATACTCAGGGACCGGTTGATGAGAAACGGTACTATCCATCTCATCGCGACCTGCAATAACCTCGAGTACGAGTGCCACATCCTCTACAGATTTTCCGAAGATGCCGATACAATCGAACGAAGACCCATAGGCGATCAATCCATACCGCGAAATGCGTGAGTACGTCGGTTTTAACCCTACGATGCCGCAGAATGCAGCCGGTTGACGCACGGATCCTCCTGTGTCGGATCCAAGCGAGACCTGACACATGTCGGCCTGCACGGCAACGGCGGAACCTCCTGACGATCCCCCCGGCACCCTCGTATTATCCGCATCGTTCAGCACGGGACCGAATGCAGAGCTCTCGTTGGAAGAGCCCATCGCGAATTCGTCACAATTTTGCCGGCCGATGATAATAGCGTCTGCGTCAAGCAGTCGTTGAACTGCCGTAGCGTTATAGAGAGAAGTAAAACCGTCGAGAATTTTACTGCTTGCCTGGAGTGGATGATCCGCATAGGCAAGAACATCCTTTAAGCCTACAACAAGACCTGCAAGCTTTCCGGCTTTACCGTTCTTAATCTTTTGATCAATATCAGCAGCGCGTTGTAAAGCTTCGGTCTCGTACACACTCAGAAACGCGTTCAGGTGTGCTTTAGCTTTGATATTGGAGATGTGGTGTCTGACTAAGTCAAGACATGTAATTGTGCCGCGCTGCAGATCGTTTTGAATCTCGCGAAATGTAGCGTATGCTTTCAATTGTTATTTACCGTCTTCGATTCGGCCTGTGTCTTCAACTTCTTTTTTTACATCCTTGACAGCATCCTTGAATTCACGAACGCCTTTTCCAAGTCCCCTCATGAAATCAGGAATTTTTTTAGCACCAAAAAAGATAAGGACGAAAACGCCAATGAGAAGAATCTCCTGCACGCCGATACCCTGTAAGAACAACAATGTGGCTTTCATAAATAACTTATTGATTATTAAGGCATTAAACGGATGAAAATCAGTTTTTCAGGCCCGTCAATACCGAACCACAAAATTAGCCTAAAAAATCCATTAATCGTGATAAAATCTCGAAAGATTAGGGCCACTACATGTGGCGTAACCAGGCCTGCGGATCAAGGGCCGTAGTGTTCTTTCTGATCTGAAATCTCAGCTCGGAGATCCCGTCACCGTTTGAAATGACCAGACC
>CBHTUB010000428.1:0-5131 GCA_966095595.1 uncultured Chryseosolibacter sp.
GGTAAAAAAAATTCAGACACTCAACCACTACGACATGTTCAGCAATTATTTCAAGATAAGCCTCCGCAATATTGTAAAGTACAAGGCATTTTCATTCATCAATATCTTCGGATTGGCATTGGCAATGTCTGTATGTATGCTCGTGATCGTGATGCTGGCAGACCAGCTGCGTTACGATCAGTTCCACGCGAACAAAGACCGCATCTACAGGATCCTTTCCTACGATGAACGGGCTACATCCCCGTTTCCGCTTGCGTCTACGCTGAAGGCGGATTATCCCGTTGTAGAAGACGCATGTCAGCTTACGCCGGCACCAGGTGGCGATGCGATCTACAACAACAGGCTGGCCGACATGCGTGGCTATTTTGCTGACCAATCGTTCTTGAACATCTTCAGCTTTGAACTCGCGTATGGCAACCCGAAAACAGCGTTGACGGAAGCAAGGTCGATTGTGATCTCGAAAGAGATGGTAAAACTTCTTTTTAAGGATGAAGATCCGCTCGGCAAGACCATTGCTTTCTCTGATCGTAAGCTTTCATTTCCCCAGGAATTTGATGGCATAGCATCGCCGGCCGTCGACTGGGGAAATTTTACGGTGACAGGTGTGATCGATGAGACGAAATACAGATCACACCTCCGATTCGACATGCTCATTTCTTCCTCCACGATGCCGTTGCTTTATGCCGAAAAGAAACTTGACGACAACTCCAACAACTGGGAATGGTACTATAGAACTTACACTTTCGCGCTCCTGAAAGAAGGTAAGCACCGGAACGATCTGCAGGCCGCGCTGAACGATGTGGTTGCGCGAAAGTACAAAGACCTGAAATCCGAGCAAGTGAAGAACTTCAAGCTCGGCGCGCAGCCACTCGGCGACATCCAGCTCGGATTGAATGGCAATGACACCAATACACGGCTACCCGCTATGGGCTATTATATTCTCGGAGGGCTTGCAATCGTCATCATGCTGTCTGCGTGTCTCAACTATACCAACCTGTCGATCGCACGCGCGCTCACAAGGGCAAAGGAAATTGGCGTGAGAAAGGTTACGGGAGCAAATCGGAAATCCATCGTCATGCAATTCCTCAGTGAGTCAGTACTTACGTCTTTGTTCGCGATGTTCATGGGATACATTTTACTGATCCTGATCCGCAGAAGCTTCACAAACCTCTGGATCAACCAATACCTCAACTTCGAGCTACCCGACAGTGCAACGATCTATATAGCTTTTTTTCTTTTTGCCATTCTGATCGGGATCATTGCCGGCATTTATCCTGCGTTCAGGCTTTCGGCATATCAGCCGGTCAAAGCACTAAAAGCGCTTGCCAGTGCCTACAGCGGAAAACTGAGAATGTACAAGGTCCTGAGCGTTATACAGTTCATCGTTTCATTGTTTTTCATCACTACGTCGATACTGATATTCAATCAATTCAGGCATTATATGGGATTCGACTATGGCTTCAGGTCAAGGAACGTCATCAACCTGGAACTGCAGGGAAACGATCATAAAAAACTTGCCAATGAAATGAGGTCGGTCGCCGGTGTCCTTGAAGTCTCCGCCAGCGATCTCGTACCTGCAACCGGCACAAACAACGGGAATGATTTCCGGAGATCCGGTTCCGGTGATGATCAATTTCGATTTCTCTCGGTACTCCATGTAGATGCAAACTATGTCCCCAACCTTGATCTGAAAATCGTGGCCGGAAGGAATTTGTCGGTGCATGATGAGACGGGGAGGTTTGTTGTCGTGAATGAAAGTGCTGTGAAAGAATTGGGCTTCGGTCACCCCTCAGAGATCATTGGCCAGACCATCGAATCGAAATGGGGAAATGAATCGCTGGAAGTGGTGGGCGTAGTGCAGAATTTCCGTTACAAGTTGCTGCTCAACCAGGATCAGATCGGCGGATTGTTATTGAGAAACCAACCCGATCAGTTCAGGTACCTTAACATCAGGATCGCCGCCGGCAATCGAAGTGCAACGATGGAGCATATCGAGGAACGCTGGAGGAAGATCGATCCCCTGCACCATATCCAGTATAAATTTTTTGATGACGAGCTCGCCAGCACACATCAGGCGATTGTAGATATTGTCACCATCCTCGGATTCATTGCTTTTCTGTCCGTCGTGATTGCGTGTCTGGGCCTTCTGGGTATGGCTACCTATACCGCGGAACGTCGCAGAAAAGAAGTGGGCATCAGAAAAATACTGGGCGCTGCAGACCTCGGACTGGCGATCATGCTGTCCAAAGATTTTACGAAGATGTTGGCCTTGTCCATTTTTATAGGCGCACCGCTCAGCTATTTCATCAACAATATGTGGCTGATAAATCTCCCAAATCGTGTCGGGTTCGGTGCAGGAACCGTGGCCATTGCGGTATCTATTCTTTTTATCCTTGGAATGATCACCGTGGGATCCCAATCGTTGCGTGCTTCGAATACCAATCCCGTCGATTCAATCAAAGCAGAATAGAACGAATCATTTTTTGATGGCCACAACTGCCGCAAAGATCAGTATGCTGGCTACTACACATGTGACTGCGGGTACCGGAAAGAAATACAGAAATCCTGTGACTGCGAAGCCAATCGTGCAAAGTCCGATAGGGATCAGTGCATTCCTTACAAGGGAAGGTGCGGTCTCTACTGCCCCGGAGAGTATCCATACAACGGCGGTAAAGGCAAGCAGCGTCAGTGTGAGGTTGATACTCATGCCTTCGTAGAGGCCGTCATAAGTCCTCATTTGTCCGAATAAATCAAACTTGTTTTCGGTCATAACCCTGAGTGCTTCGAGCATTTTTGGATCCGTGGTGTCGCGGCGAGTGATGTGTCCGATGGAGTGACCGATTGCGAAGAACAGCAAACAGCCCGCAGCGATTCTGATCAGTAGTTTTGGCCGCATGGAGTTTAAGTTTTCAGGTTCAAAAGTTTCATTGTCTTCAAATTAAAAAAACAAGGGATCGTGAGCAATGGGTGGGCAAGCAAGGAGGCAAGCTCGGATGTCAACAACCCTGGATCTACATTATAAGTCTGGTTTTAAGGTGCGGCTCCCTTTGTTCCGGCGACACTGAAATCATGGTCAGGATAAATTCCAGTAATCTTTTTTCATCCACGTTGATCTGACCAAGCGCAATATTGAGTTCCTGCACACCTACTTGTTTGTTGAATTCCTTTACGCGTCGGTTGATCTTGATCTTCGGCTCAAATTTTTCGTCGACGATCAAACAGATCAATTTCTGTCCGTGAATGTCGGCGAGATAAGCACTTCTGATCACTTCCCAGTTAATGAAATCGTTATAGGCCATCCGGTCAAAAATCCCGATCTTGTTGATGATGATCTGAGGCCTCCTGTCGAACAGATGAAACAACCCAACGGGATACCCCAGGGCAAAGAACAGGATGTTCATCCAGGCGACCCACCTGGGTGAGTTCGTGAGTGTCAGCAGAAAGATCCCGGCTCCGACGAATATCGAACAAAGGAGGATCAGCCTAAAGGCACGCCAGGGTGACTTGTACAATTTTATTTCCATGGATCGCAGTCCTGCGATGAATTCACTTGTCCTTCACTACCCGGAAGCCAAATCCAAAAGACCTTTCGTCAACCGGTGATTGATATCTAACCTCGGGAATGTGAATTCCAAAACCGAGCGGCTCACCTGTTCTTTTGTCAACCGAGTTGTAAAACCAGCCTACACCTTTGGAAATTTTCTCTTTGCCATCCGGTGGACCTGTAGGATTATTGCGAGTACTCAGATGATCTTTATCGGGGTTGTACCAATCTGAAACCCATTCGTTAAGGTTACCCGTCATGTCGTATAACCCGAGCTCATTCGGTTTGAGCAATCCGACAGGGTGCAAGGTACTATCAGAATTCTCGCCCACCCATCCGACGTCAGTGGCCACGTTACCCCCGCTATAGGAATATCCTCTGCTATGTCGTCCGCCTTTCGCCGCATATTCCCACTCGGCTTCGGTCGGAAGCCGGCCGCCTATCCATCTGGCAAAATCGTTCGCTTCATTCCAGGTCGCGAGCATAGGATATTCATCACGCCATTCGTACTGTACAGTGTCGCCGTACGGGCCGATGACCGGCGGGTCCGGCATTCTCCTGTTCGTTTGTTTACAAAACTCACGGAATTGCTTCACTGTTATCTCGAATTTACTGATGTAGAAATTATCGAGGCTTATGTCCCGTTCGGGGCTTGTAAAGCCTCTGATGGAATCTCCCACCGGACTGACGATAACCCGGCTGGCGCCCATTTTAAACGAGCCTCCTTCAACCAATACCCATTCGATATCAATCGCGCGGTATCGGTCGCACGACGCGAGCGCGAGAGAAATGATCATTATTTTGAGATGCCTCGTATTCATGCCCAATCGATTTCCAATAAAATTATAGATCCGATTGTTAATAATTTGTAAAAAGGACAATAACTCATGAGAATCATCAAACTTCTTCGTCTCTTCCCCGTTACCCTTCGAAAATCAAACCCGATGTTGATCCGCTCAATTCTATTTTGTCTCGTCACCATTAATGTTTCCGCTCAGGTAAGTCCCGAAATGTTTCAGCCCGGGCTGATCTCTGATAACAAAGTGTTCGGTTTCACCCTGGCGCCTGACGGGAAGGAAGCGTTTTGGGTACACTCGAACGGTGGAAGAGATACGCTCGTGATCCTGACCTCAAAACTTGTAAAGGGACAATGGCAAACACCACATCCGGCGAGTTTCTCCGGGAAGCCTGGCATCTGGAAAGACATCGACCCTGTTTTTTCTCCCGATGGAAAAGTCTTGTTATATCAATCCACCAGGCCAGTCGACGGAAAGCCTGACAGAAAAGGATTCGATATCTGGGCCGTAAAGAAAATGAAAGACGGATGGTCAGAACCCTATCACCTGGGAAATACAATCAATACAGACGAATCGGAGTCTTTTGCGTCGATCACAAAGACAGGAAGCATTTATTTCACAAAACAGGTGCCCGAAGGCCTGGGTCTTGCAGACATTTATGTTTCACAAGCTTCAAGCGGAAACTTCAGCGAACCTGTCAATCCGGGGATGCCGTTGAACTCGAAGCACAGGGATGGCAACCCTTTTGTGTCGCCAAACGAAAACTACATCATTTATCTGAGAAGCGACT
>CBHTUB010000429.1:0-5121 GCA_966095595.1 uncultured Chryseosolibacter sp.
ATTTCCAACGCAACGGTTCTCGACTTTAACGCACAAGAATTTGTTGACTTGGAAAATGACATACCAATTTTTTCTTCTCCAATAATCAGCTGAGACTGCCAATTATCTACGCTCCGCCGCCGAGATGCGTCAGTAGGCTTTGCATTGGTGAAGATAACTTGTGCCATTGCTGAAAACACAGACAGAGTTGCCTGCGAGCCCAATCATCGCTAATCCTGAGAGTTTTGAGTGGATATCGACTTCTAAAACGCCTTGCGGCTCCATACGGAACAATCGCCACCCCCACTCCTTGCGATACCATCTGACATACATCCTCGAAGTTCTTCATACGAATACGGAAAGCTAGGGTTTTCCCTAATTCGGTCGCGTGTTCGTCGATATGGTTCTGAAGCGCACTCCCAACCTCTAGGCCAATGAATTGTTCACCTGTGACGTCGGCAAAGTGGGTCGCCTTCAATCCTGCGAGACGATGCATTAGAGGAACAATCAGGACGAGATGATCGCTGGCGACCGGTTGAATTATGAGACCTGTGGAGTCTATCGCATCCGATATCACACCCGCCTCTACCAATCCTGAACTGATCATCTTCACAATTTCCGTACTCGTCCGTTCCTTCAAATCGATGTTTAAGCGGGGACGTTGCGCCAGCCAGGGTGCTAGCCTCTTCGGCAAAAAATCTGTCAACGCTGCAGTGTTCGCATACAACAGCAACGTACCACGCGCGCCGGCACCGAAATCACGTAACTCTCCTTGTAAGAGGCCATGTTGCTTGAGTATGAGACGCGCATGATGCGCCAGGGCTTCTCCCGCCTCGGTGGTTATCACACCCGTTCGACTTCTTACAAGTAGAGCGACACCGGCATCCGATTCAATATTACTAATACGCTCGCTGACTGAAGCCAATGCGAGATTAGCTTGTCTGGCCCCAGCCGTAATGCTGCCTGCATCAACGACACAAATGAACAAGCGTAGATCCGTGAGATCGAATCTCATACCCCCCCCAAAAAAAACAACTTCCCTTCGGCAAATCCGAAGGCGGCATCGGAAAAACCGCATTGTGCCAGCTTCTGACTGGATATGTAATGCACACCATGAATACTTTGAACCTTGAATTGATTTGCATACTATTTGCCACGTTTCTAGGAGCCGGTATCGTTAAAGGCGTGAGTGGAATGGGATTACCCACGGTCGCTATGGGGGTCCTAGGGGCAACTATGTCACCGCTGACAGCAGCAGCAATCTTAATCATTCCGTCGTTCGTGACTAATGTGTGGCAAATGTTGGCTGGGCGTGACACATTTCGCCTCTTGCGCCGACTGTGGGCAATGATGCTCTGCATCGTGATTGGTACACTTTTGGGCGCGCGACTATTGGTAATCGTTGACCCCATCTTGTCGGGGCGTGCTCTAGGACTTGCCCTGATCGCCTATGCCATCACTGCCCTGTTCTTACCGACGCTCTCGATTCCAAAACGTTTAGAATCCTGGCTCTCGCCTCTTATCGGCATTGTTACCGGATTGTTAACTGGTGCCACCGGCGTCTTCACTCTTCCGGCCGTGCCTTATGTGCAGGCCCTAGGACTTCAGAAAGATGAACTAGTCCAGGCCCTCGGCCTTTCATTCACCGTCTCTACGGTTGCTCTCGCAGGAGGACTCTTCACCCAAGGTGCGTTCCGACTTGATCAGCTCAGCCTGTCGTTATTGGCCGTCTTTCCCGCTCTTATCGGAATGTGGTTAGGCGCGATTGTTCGGCAAAAGATCAGTCCGAAAACATTCCGTCACTGCTTTCTTCTCTTCCTCGTGATCTTGGGCCTTGAACTTACGCTACGTCCGTTTTCTTAAGTTATAACTGCCTAACGAAGGCTTTCACCATGAGCCGTATCGCTATTCCTATCCGTTCGAATCTAGAGCATTAGGCAAATCAAAATCGGGCATCATAAGTCAATACTAATATGTTTCAATGTCTGCATTTTGCTTGTGTGACTTTATCGCTTCTGTCTTAATCATAGCCAGAACTTTGATTTGATAACTCAGTCTCAATTCCAAGGACACGTTATATCGAACTCGCTAAAATGATATCTGTTTGATTTTCTTCCAATCATTTCGCCGTAGAGAACCTGACTTCCGAAATTACACTATATATTTACGATTTCTCGATAGAAAATTAACTGAGTCGTCATGAAAAAACCCAGGAGAGTCATAGATGGGCAGGCTGGAACAACCGGCCTCCAAATTCACCAAGTGCTTGCCAACGACGATGATATCGATATCATCTCAATCGACGAGTTTGATCGTAAAAAAGAACACGTGCGTCGACAACTTCTCAATGATGTCGATGTGGCGATCTTATGCCTGCCAGACGACGCAGCGAAAGATGCAGTATCTTGGATCAAAAACGATAACGTACGTGTATTGGATGCCAGTTCTGCTCACCGTGTAGCTTCTGGGTGGGTTTATGGTTTTCCGGAAATGCACCCAGAACAAGCAAGTCGTATCGCTCAAGCTCGTCGGGTGTCGAACCCTGGCTGCTATGCCACAGGTGTGATTGCACTTTTGAGTCCTTTAATTCAAAAAGGCTTACTTGCGCCGGACACGCCAATAACGGTCAATGCGATCAGCGGATACAGCGGGGGCGGCAAAGCGATGATCGCTTCCTATGAAGATCCCTCAGAAAAGAGGCCGGCGTTTCGTCCTTACGGTCTGAATTTTCAACATAAACACTTGAGAGAAATGCAACAACACTCCGGGCTTTCTCGCCCGCCTTTATTTATACCCGCGGTCGGCACCTTTCGCCAAGGAATGCTGGTACAAATACCACTACCGCTATGGGCATCGCGAGTTGCTACTACTCCTTACGATTTGCATGCAATACTTTCGGAACACTATGAGAGTTCCACCGCAGTATGTGTCGCTCCATTGATTGAAGGCACGGCAGCTGATTCGGTGAACATCAATCCGGAAAGGTTCAATAACACTAATTCACTGGAAATTTCTGTGTTTGGTGACACTGCATCGGAACAAGCAGTGCTGATCGCGTGTTTCGATAATTTAGGAAAGGGCGCTTCAGGTGCCGCGATTCAGAATCTCCGCTTAATGCTCCGATCATCGTAAATTCTTTGTTGATGTCGGCCAGTCACAGCTAAGAGTTGCCGACCATTCCAGACAATGTCGATGTCAGCATCGAGCAATTTCACCTTGTTCTTCATACATCTCGGTATCACCGTCAAGAAGCATTTGATTCACATCCGCAGCCTCTTCTCCGCCCTAATTGACATAAATCAAATCAAAGGAAATTCTTAGTTACTTTTGGACGGAAACGGGTGGTCTTCGTCGACCAATCCGTGCAGCTTTTCATCTTCCTTTATTTCATCCATAGTCCAGTGGTGCGTCGGAGCTGGTTCCGAATTTTCTTTCCATAATTTTCTTTTTATAGGCACATCGTTTTGTGGCTCACTATTTTCATCTGTTTTAGGCATCATCGCTCCATGGTAAATATGAGATACAACCAGCTTACTTTAACGTATCTAAGAAAAATTCCGTACTTTTACCCCTAATAACATTTTCCCCTTCTGAGTTATGCGTCTATTTAAGCAGCAGATCGGCCAAAATAGGCATCGCAATTAAATAATTATTGCCCCGTGTTTACTAGCTCATCAGTGCATCAATATCAGGCGACCACACTGATTCTAAATTCCTTACCATTCCATGTGAACCAGTCGTCAGGCGCTTTTCCTTCCATCGCTTTGAACAATGGAGCATCGGTTGATATGCCCATAAACGGTGTTCCATCACAATCAAATTGCGTCGTCGCAACAGCAATAACAAACCAGCGATCTCGCAAAAAAATAATTGCGCCTTCTTCGACCACGACTTTTGGAGAAAAATCGATAGTTCTTAGTTTACTTATCGCATCTATATGGCTATGAAGGGTAGTTTCAAATGCTTGCGCTACTTCTGAGTCAGCGAACTCTATGGAGAAATCATGGTGATCTTGCGGTTCACTGCTATTCCGCCTCGCACTTCCGAGATACTCTGAGTATGCCTTTTCTGAAAACGCTAATTTTTCTTTTTCCAGTACAAGCATTGACTCTCGTAACGCACTTTTGTTAATCATGATCACTCTCCAAAATTTTCTTACTCGTCAGTTACTGCCATCACTCTATTCAGGAGACACCTTTTTACGGTCTGAAATAACCACAGAAAATTCTTCCATTCCGCTCAACCTATGAACTCCGTTCCGCTATAAGCTAGGAGAGCCATCATCAAGTGGAGAGCTCGACTTGATGATCATCAGGGCTTTCTCAAAATTCAATCTAAAATCGTTGTAAATCACGACATTGTTAGGATTTATGAGAACAAACCAAGGCGTCCCCCGACTTCGATAATCCTCTATAGTTGCAGGGTAAAGATTAGCGGTCAAAGGTGCATCATGACCGAAAGGGATTTTTAAGTGATGTCGCCGCTGATTCACAAGAATTTTGTCTTTGGTATTTGTGTCCATTCCTTCAAATACCGTTTGAATTGCAGCAAATCCCACTCCTCTGTGTTCGAGATGATCAATAAGACGTTTTAGCTGCGGGAATCCGTCGGTGTGACATCCGGGACACCAATTCTGAAAAAAGAAAAGTACTTTGAAATCGGGCCCAAGTTCGGCAAGCTTCAACGGATGACGCTCCTTTCCATTGGAATCAATCCAATAAGAAACCTTTAATTCTGGAGCTGTACTTCCTACTATTCCAATCGGCATATCGACTCCAATTCCAGTACATCCGTTTTGAAACCATAGAATCCTGACACGAAATTGCATCCTACCAGCCATAGCAAAGCACATTTTTTCTTCTACGTCGCAATCTGGAAAACATGGCTATTAACTTCGCGCACCTCAGTGTTGCGTTTAAGAGGTTAACAAACAGCGTCAACTCAGTTATTACCTTGTAAGTGTGGCGAAAGCCTACAACGCTACGGGATGATGAAGGATTAAGACTGCAATCACGATAACGATTTTAGCCGAAACATCTTTCTCTCATTTCGCCTTGATCGATCGTGATTGCTTGAAGTAATTTCAATCATCCAGGAGTGGGTAGAACTGAGTCCAGACGTCGTCTTTCTTGGCACTCGCAA
>CBHTUB010000430.1:0-5114 GCA_966095595.1 uncultured Chryseosolibacter sp.
GTGTTTGGCATTTGGGAACTTTCGTTCGTGCAATCTTTAAAACATACTAATTTACACCCTATTTAAAAAAAAATGTAATTTTTACACTTATTTTTTATCGACCCGGTTCGGCAAAAAAAAACCGCAACATCCGCTGCGGTTTCGTTATCCGAATGTATCGTAAATCAAATGAACTTTACGCCATTGGACTGAAGCTTGTTGTACTTCGCATTATCGAACACATAAAAGAACGCTCCTTTTCTGGACGATTCCTTTTCCTTTTCATTAAGCTTATTCAGGATTCCCAGCGAGAGCATCTTCTTGGTAAAATTGCGCTTGTCGAGAGGAGTCTCGTAAATCGCTTCATACAGGCTTTGAAGTTGCGGCAACGTAAACTTGGTCGGCAGGAGTTCAAAACCGATAGGATGATTTGCCACTTTCTGGCGAAGGAGCTGCTTTGCCTTGGCTACCATTTTTTTGTGATCAAAAACCAGGGGCGGAATTTTGCTGAGCGGAAACCACCTGGCCTCATGTTCCAGCTGGAGCTGCTCGCTGTAGTCAGCAATATTGATCAATGCAAAATATGCGATAGAGATAACGCGGCCTGCCGTATCGCGGTCAACATCCGTAAAGGCATGGAGCTGCTCCATGTAGATGTTGTTCATACCGGTCAATTGGTAGAGAACGCGTGACGCGGCCTGGTCGGCATTTTCGTTTTTCCCAACGAAACCTCCCATTAATGACCACTTTCCCTTCTCGGGCTCAAAACCGCGCTTGATCAACAGAGCCTGTAATTGGGACCCGTCGAAACCGAAAATTATGCAGTCAACTGCTACAAGAATTTTCTGATGACTTTTATAGCTACTGATATCCATACGTTTCAGGTATGCAATTTACCAAAACTTCACGTACAAAGCAGTCAATAACAACATTGTAATCACAATTAAGACAGTGGTCGTCGGACTTACCTTGAACATGGTACGGTCGATATCGAATGCCTTGGGATTCACCTTCGGGCCTGCCAGGCTTATCAGGATCATCACGATCATCGTGAACATGAACGATAAGCCCATGCAAATGAGGAATGGTATCTCGTATCCGCCCTGTCCGTTAGGATATGCTGTATAGAACCAGGTATTGATACCGGTCGCGCCAGGCGCGAACTCATTGAAGAATACAGACAGTGCAAAGCCCGTGATCACGCCGGCGATCGCTGCCGCGCCGGTTGTCCGTTTCCAGAACATCCCCAGTAGAAACATCGCAAAAACACCGGGGCTGATGAACCCTGTATATTTTTGAATGAATGTAAAGCCGCCCTCACCACCGATTCCAAGCAGGTCCTCCCACGTAAAAATGACGGCGATAACCATCGAAACAAGTACCGTGATCCTGCCTACCCAAACCAGCTTCTTCTCCGAAGCACTGGCATCGAAATAACGTTTAAAGATATCCAAAGTGAAGATCGTCGAAATGGAGTTTGCTTTTCCGGCCAGCGAAGCAACGATTGCCGCGGTAAGCGCAGCGATGGACAATCCCTTCAAGCCACTGGGCAAGAATGTCAGGATAGCGGAATATGCTCCATCCTTGCTACCGCCCTCGAGCTGGGGAAGGTGGCCATTCTTGTATAACACATAGGCAGCTATTCCAGGAAGCATGACGATCAACGGCATCATCAGCTTCAATAGCCCCGCGAACAAAATGCCGGTTCTTGCTGTCTGCAGATCCGCTCCGAGGGCGCGCTGCGTGATGTATTGATTGCATCCCCAGTAGTTCAGGTTCACAATCCATTGTCCCGCGAAATACATCGCTACACCAGGAAGCACCAGGTATTTATTGATCTCCAGCTGACTTGACGTTTCGGTTGGCTCGGGAATGATCATATGAAAGTGGTCATCAGCATCCTTAATAAGCATCTTGAAGCCGGCAATAGCATCAGGGCCTAAACCAAACTTCTCTCCCACGATGCAAAGCGCCAGATAGGTTGTAGCCAAACCCCCAATGATGAGCACGGCTACCTGAATAACATCCGTATACCCGATCACCTTCATTCCACCAAGCGTGATGAGCAGCGCAAATACTGCGAGGCCTACCATCACGAGGTGAAGTGACTCGCCTCCTACCAGTCCATTGATCGCTACTGCACCGAGGTATAGGATCGACGTGAGATTCACAAACACATAGAGAAAAAGCCAGAACACTGCCATGATCAGCGCCACGGTCTCATTGTAACGACGCTTCAAAAATTGCGGCATCGTATAGATGTGATTCTTCAGGTAGATCGGAATAAACCAGACAGCAATAATGATCAGCGCAATTGCAGCAACCCACTCGTAGGCAGCTACGGCAATTCCCACAAAATATCCTTCACCGCTCATTCCAATAAATTGCTCGGCGGAAATATTGGATGCGATCAACGATGCGCCTATTGCCCACCAGGTAAGCGAGCCTTCGGCAAGAAAGAAATCTTTTGTATCGGTTACGGCTTTCTTTTTTTGGCGATAAACCCAGTATCCGTAAGAAGCAACAAGGATGAAGTACAAAATGAAGACAATGTAGTCTGCAAAAACCAGTGAGGAATTCATGGGGGGATCGTTAATTCGTTAGATGTTGTTAGTTTGGTAGTTTGAATGTCTTGTTTGTGGCCGACTCTATCCTGTCAGATCACCGATAATACAATTCGTTCCATCTCAGCTCGTTTCTGAACTGATGAATGTCGGTGTTCTTTCCGATCAGGGTGAATTCTATGTCTGCCATATCCGCAAAATCACGCAGGTGTTCAGAGGTCAGATTCTGGCTGTAGCAAGTGTGGTGTGCTCCGCCGGCGAGGATCCATGCAGCACAACCTGTGTTCATATCAGGATAAGGCTTCCACAATACCCGGGCCACGGGGAGCTTCGGAAGGTCATGCTCCGGCTGTACTGCCTCCACCTCATTGACGAGGAGTCTGAACCTGTTACCCATGTCGATGACCGATGCATTCAGGGCAGGTCCTGCGGGACAGTTGAATACCAGTCGCACGGGATCTGCTTTACCTCCGATACCCAGCGGGTGAATTTCACACGACGGCTTTCCATCGGCGATCGACTCGCAGATCTCGAGCATGTGTGCGCCAAGCACCATCTTGTTGCTCGGATCAAAATGATAGGTGTAATCCTCCATAAAGGAATTTCCTCCTTTCAATCCTGAGCCCATTACTTTCATTGCCCGTACAAGGGCAGCAGTCTTCCAGTCGCCTTCACCACCAAAGCCATATCCTGCAGCCATCAGCCTTTGAACTGACATGCCGGGAAGCTGAACCATTCCGTGAAGGTCTTCGAACGTATCGGTAAAACCCTTGAAGTTTCCGTCTTCGAGGAATGCCTTCAACCCGAGCTCTATTTTAGCAGACTCACGAAGCGAATTATGCTTTTCACCTCCCTTGCGAAGTGACGCTGTGACCACATAGGTTTCCTCGTATTCCTTTACGAGCGTGGTTATCTCTCCGTCAGGAACCTGATTGATCACTTTCACCAGGTCACCAATACCATATCCGTTGACAGCATAGCCGAACTTGATCTCGGCTTCCACTTTATCACCTTCAGTCACAGCTACCTGGCGCATGTTATCGCCAAATCTGCAGAACTTAGCTCCCTGCCACTCGTGCCACCCTGCAGCAGCACGCATCCACGCGTTGAGCCGCTCATGAACACCCTTATCCTGCCAATGACCCACTACCACTTTTCTATTCAAACGCATCCTGGTCATGATAAAACCGAATTCACGATCACCATGCGCACTCTGATTCAGATTCATGAAGTCCATGTCGATGTCTTTCCATGGAATGTCACGATTGAATTGCGTATGAAGATGGAGCAATGGCTTGCGCAGGATCTTCAAACCTCCAATCCACATCTTCGCCGGTGAGAATGTGTGCATCCAGGCTACAAGACCGATACAATTTTTCGTATTGTTAGCCTCCTGGCATACCTGATAAATTTCTTCGGTCGTCTTAAGTACCGGCTTAAACACAACCCTGACCGGAATTGAGGGAGATCCATCAAGCTCTTTTACGATCTGCTGCGAATGAACGGCAACTTGCCTGAGTGTTTCCTCTCCGTATAAAAATTGACTTCCCGTAACGAACCAAACTTCAAGTTTCTTTAAATCAATCATCGTTTTGCTATTATCAGTTATACTTATCGTGTGTTAATTTCAATGGACGACACCCTCTGAGGCAACCAGATCATCATCTCGCCCTTGCCACGGTGCGCCCAGGCGTAATATGGAATTGCCGTGAATGGTTGTCGGACGGTCTCTACCGAGGAATTTTTGGTATCTATCCTAATGGCCGAGACATCGGTCCTGACTACGGCAACACCTCCGAGCAAATCATTTCTGAACTCACTCGTATAGTTAGCGTTCTCCGGAACGATGATATTGCTCACTTGTCCGCCGTTGTCGGGCCATTCCGCGCAATAGACAAGCGGTCCGCGTTCCAGCGCAACCTTACCGATGTTGTTCTCAACTTTGTGATTGGACAAGATCTCCCGAACGTTCATAGGAAAGTTCACTTCGATCACATCTCCCTTTTTCCATGGCCGACTCAGGACCGCATACCCATTTTCAATTTTGTAGTCGACAGGCTTGCCATTGATCAGGATGGTTACCTTTTCTTGATTTGGTTTTTTGAACGAGTAAAGATCCGACGCCACAACCTCATTCTGTGCCCAGCCGGGGATCCGCATCAATACGCGAAAGGCATTGGAAGATCTCGGCTTCATGCGAAACAACAGCTTACCCTCCCATGGATAATTATTTTCCTGAACGATCTCGACTTCGTTCCTATTTACCCTGACCGTCGCCGTACTCGCGGCAAACAGGTTCACATATACTGCATCGTCTTTGACGGCATACATATATCCGGGAATCGAGGGAATCAACCTTGTGATGTTCGTCGGACAGCATGAGCACGGGAACCATCCGGAACGCTCGGCTTCCATATGCTCGTGCTTGTGGTTATTCCTGATCTCCATCGCATTCGTGTAGAAGAACGACTTGCCATCCATTCCCACGCCCGACAGCAGTCCGTTGTAAAGTGACCGTTCGAGCACATCGATGTATTTGGATTCTCCATGGAGCTGGAACATGCGCTGGTT
>CBHTUB010000431.1:0-5114 GCA_966095595.1 uncultured Chryseosolibacter sp.
AGGTCCCTGAACGGCGCCAGGGGAATCTTGCGCTCGAGCTTGAGGAGGTGCCATCCGTATTGTGTTTCAAAGGGATCTGAAATATCCCCGGGATTCTTCAACGAAAATGCTGCATCCTCGAACTGGGGAACCGATGCCATCATGCCACGGCCGAATGGACGCATCCGGCCTCCATTATCGCGCGACGAAGGATCTTCCGAATATTGCTGGCACAATTCCACCCAGCTTACACCGTTCTGCAACTGATCATAAATATCGAAGATCGTGTTCTTTGACTTTTCGTTGTCCTTGTTCTCGCCCGTGCGGATCATGATGTGAGAGACCTCTACCTCGCCGCTCGAAGGCCGGCGGTCGAAAACTTTGATGATATGATACCCAAACCTTGTCCTGATCGGCTGACTGATCGTTCCCACCGGCGTAGAGAACGCGGCAGATTCGAACGCATAGACCATCTGCAACGCGCTGAAGTATCCAAGGTCGCCTCGATTGTATTTTGCTGATTCGTCTTCCGAGTTGTTGAAGGCAAGCGTGGCAAAGTCAGCTCCCTTTATCGCCTGTTCCCTCAGGCTGAGTATCTTCCTGTAAGCCTCCAACGTATCGGCTGGTGGAGCATCGGGCTTGACCTTTACAAGGATGTGGGAAGCCCTTACTTCTTCCTTCATCCGCTCGTAAGTGAGCGCAACCAGGCTGTCGATCAGCGTAGCATCCGGCAGGTACGGTTTTCTCAACTCTTCACGGTACGTGTTGTATTCTTTTTTGAAAGTGGAGGTGGTGTCGATGCCGCGGGCCTGCGCTTCGGTTACCTTGAGTTTGAAATTGACAAACAGGTCTAGATACTCGTCGATCTTCGGTCTCGTGAATTCCTCAGGTTTATGCTGATGGTTTTTCTTATACAGATAAATAAACTCTTCGGTGGTGACCGGTTTTTTATTAACTGTGAATACGGACAATTCCTGGGCCTGCGAATAAAATGCTGTTAAAAGAAATAGCAGCGACAGGTAACAAATTCTTATCATACTTTCGAACGCTCTCAAATGGTAAAATGAACCTTCTTTATCAATCTGCAAATATTTTTACCGCTGTTTTTGTGATACTCAACTTTATCCATGATTGATTTCACAAGGCGAATACCGAGTCCTCCCTTTCGTTTCTCGGTGACCAGGTTACCGAGATCGGGTTCGGCAAACTGGTTGATGTCGAACACCGATCCGTCATCGATGATCTCGAATACGATGGGATGTCCTTTTTGGATAATGATGTGCAGCTCGAACAGATCGTCAGGGTTGCACTGATGCGCGTGGATCATAAGGTTGGAGCACATTTCATCCAATGCCAATACCATCTCGCTGATCTGGATATCGGCAACACCGTGATTCTTCAAGCTGGTCCGGATGAAATCCCGAACCCCCTTAAGATTCTCTATACTGCATCCAACTTTATACTTATAGTTCATCGATCATTTTCTTAGCCTGAACCTTATCCGGGGCGATCTTCAACAGCTCGTTCAATCCCAGGATCTCAAATGTGTTGGCGACCTTATCGTTCATGCCAAACAACACCATGCGAATGTTCTTGTCCTTGAACTCTTCTATGTACGACATAAAGACTCCCAGGCCGGCAGAAGAGATATATTCCAGAGAACTGCAGTCGATCAGGATTTTCGTAAAGCCCTCTCCCACGCTTTTTGCAATGGCCAGGTCCAGCTCGATGGATGAGCTGGCGTCTATTTCACCGATCAGGGCCAGTACATCTGCTCCGTCTTCCTGAAGTCTTTTGATGTGAATCATTGGTTTAACGTTTTTTAATTCCTTTATGTTTTCCTGCACTACAACTGCATCACTTAAACTTCACAATCATTGTTGTATAGTCGTCGTTGATATTCTTTGTTCCGGAAAAGTCGTACAATCTCGTGATCAGGTGCTCCTGGATCTGCTTTGGTGACAACTCCTTCACTTCAATGAGGGTTTGGGCCAATCGCTCATAGCCAAATTCCTCGCCCTTATCGTTTTTGGCTTCTGTTATACCGTCGGTGTATAACACCATGATATCGCCTGATTTATAGTCGAAGCTATAGGCCTGTATAAAGCTGCTATAGCTCTTGTTTCGCACCATACCGAGCGCGATGCCCTTGTCGCGGAAGTATTCGGTAATATTCGTTGCACCATGGTAATAGAGCACAGGGCAGTGGCCCGCACGCGAGTAATGCACTTTCTTGGTTTGGGTATTGACGATAAAAAACGAAGCCGAGATAAACGATCCGCGTTCCAAACAGTAGATCAACGCCTGGTTTGCACGCATCATGAACTCGTCCGGATCGATGCAATGCTGGGCAAGGCTGTGAAAAATTCCCTTCATTTGCGACATGTGGAAAGCGGCAGTTGTACCCTTTCCCGATACGTCGGCAATGATCAGGGAGACCTGTGTGTCGCTTGTGCGCAGTGTGTCGTAGTAATCGCCTCCCACCTCGTCGGCAGACTCGGAAAATGCAGCAATTTCGAAGTCCTTGTCCTGTTCGAGAACCTCCGGCAACAGGCTTTTCTGCACCGTTTTCGCGATCTTCAGCTCCTCCTTATAACGTTCGTTCTGGAGCGCTTCTTCCATCAGCCTGAAATTCTCGATTGAAATCCCAGCCTGGTTGGCAAAAGTAGAGACGATCTTGGTCATCTCTTTATTGAATCCCTCGGCCAATTCCTTCAGCAAAGCCAGCGTTCCGATGTTTTCTCCCTTCACATAGATGGGGAAAGCGAGGATCGATCTGAAACGGGAGCCCTTCAACGACGCAAGATGTCTTGACAAATTTCGCGTCTTGTCACTTCCCTGATCAAGGATACCTTTTACATTCTGCTGATTGAGGTGTTGTATGATGTCATGCGCCTCTTTCTCCGTGATCTTGTATGTAAACAGTTTCGTCGCTACGTCGGTGTTCTTCACCTCCAGCCAGGCTGCGTCCGCAAACACCGTACTGACAGAGGTTTCGAGTAAAATATTATAAACGCTTTCTTCGCTCTGTTCGGTCTGTATGGACTGGCTGATCCGCTGGAAGTTCACCACTTCTTCCAGCTTCTGCTCAAAAACAGAAGTTGTCGGAAGGTTGAAGAGGATGACGAGAAATGAAAAAATACTGTAGACGGTGACAAACGTCATCATCGACAAGATGAAAATGTGATCGCGGTAGTCAGTGAAGAACGTGGTTTTTCCCTCAAGATTATCGATCAGCGAGTTGATCGTGAAAAAACCGTACATCAGGTAAAAGACCGTGAGCAGCAACAGGAGCAGGCTGGTCCATTTCTGTCTGAAGTTGAGGTAGGCTACCCACTTCATGTTCCCTGACAATACCAGGCCGATGACCACGAACGACGATAGAACGGCAACGAAAAAGCCTTCGATGAACGGAATGTTGAAGCTGTTATAGAACAGCGATATGAGCAGACCCCACTCAAAAATGTTCCAGAGACGAAGCAGCCATTTGGATTTTTGATACAGGATCAGCCGCTTCCACGCGGTGAATGCCATGATCAGAAATCCGATCATCAACGGCAGATTCACGAGATAGATAAAATCGATGAAAACTACGTGTGTGGTAAGCTTGGTAGAGCCGAGAACGATGTCCAGCAACTTTATAGCAAGCGAGATGACTGTCGCGACCAACCCTGTGGCAAATACCCGCCACAACAGATCCACAAAATTCAGGATATCGTCTTTTTCGAGCTTGAGGCGGTAGTAAAAATAAAGGGAGATGATAAACAGGTTGAGGATCACCTCCGGCAGCCAGGTCGGGATGTCGGACTTTATCTTATTTATATCGCTGAGAACAATGGAAATCTCCGTAAAAACCAGTCCAACCCAGGTAATGGCGCTCACCAGGAAAAGCAGTCGGATGATGGCTTTGGTTCTCATTTGAAAAAAGTGCCCAATTTGAGCTAAAAAAAAGCCAATCAGATGATTGGCCATGCAATAATAGGAATATTTAGGGAAGATAATGACCCGTCATCGGGCTGATCTTGCAGTTTTTGACGACGTTCCGGACTACCTCCAGGACAGCGCAGGATATCGCTTATTTCCGGCTATAGTTCGGAGCTTCACGGGTGATGCTTACATCGTGCGGATGGCTTTCGACCACCCCTGCGGAAGTTATCTTGACGAACTTCGCCTTCTTCAGCTTTTCGATGTCCTTAGCGCCACAGTAGCCCATGCCGGCCTTCAAGCCGCCCACAAGTTGATACAGCACTTCGGAAACGAGACCTTTATACGGCACCCGGCCGGAGATCCCTTCGGGAACAAGTTTCTTGATGTCATCTTCTACATCCTGGAAGTAGCGGTCCTTCGATCCACCTTCCATTGCTTCCAGAGAACCCATTCCACGATAGGATTTGAATTTTCTTCCTTCGTAGATGATCACTTCGCCTGGCGCTTCCTCGGTACCTGCGAGCAACGATCCGATCATAATACTGTCAGCCCCTGCTGCGATCGCCTTGACGATATCACCTGAGAAACGTATTCCGCCATCAGCGATGATCTTTGTCGGTGTGCCCTTCACCGCTTTCGATGCCTCGTACACAGCCGAGAGCTGGGGGAGTCCGACGCCTGCCACGACACGTGTCGTGCAAATGCTACCCGGTCCTACACCCACTTTCAACGCATCAGCGCCGATCTTCGCCAGCGCCTTTGCTGCTTCACCTGTTGCTATATTGCCCACGATCAGGTCGAGCTCAGGGAATTTTTTCTTGACCTTTTTGGCAGCTTCCATCACACCTTTTGAATGACCGTGCGCCGTATCGATGCTGATCACGTCTACGCCAGCCTGCCTGACCGCCTCTATTCGCTCGAGAATATCCGGAGTTACGCCTATCGCAGCGCCTACGCGCAATCTTCCAAATTTATCATGGCACGCGTTCGGCTTGTTCTTTTTCTTTTGAATGTCCTTGAAGGTGATCAGACCTGTAAGCTTTCCTTTCTTGTTGACGATCGGAAGTTTTTCGATCTTGTATTTCTTGAGAATGCCCTCCGCGGTATCCAGAGTAATGCCTTCGGGAGCGGTGACGATGTTTTCGCGGGTCATGATCTTGTCGACCGTAGCCTTCATGTCCTTTTGAAATCTCAGGTCGCGGTTGGTG
>CBHTUB010000432.1:0-5103 GCA_966095595.1 uncultured Chryseosolibacter sp.
AAACGGTTTTCTCAACCATGCGAGACATAGTGCGGCTATACGGTAGGGTTCACTTAAACTTAGTCAAAAAGTCCTCAAAATCAACAAAAACCGCGAAAAATATGATCCGGCGGTTTTTTGCTGTTTGAAAAATGTAGTAAAATTGAATCTTCTAAACCTAACGTAACGACATGAATATTAAGCAACCCATTTATTTCTTTCTGATCGTTCTTCTCGCTGCAGGATTGGCCTCATGCGGAACATCAAAGGAAGATAAATCAAAAGAATCTGACGAGTTCAATGAAGCTAACGAGTCGCTGAAAGAACAGATCGAAGATGTGGTGTACGATATACCATCTCCTTCCGAGATACCCTATTTACTTCAAACGACCGGCGCTGAGTTCAACGAATCGCTGATCAATCCGAGATCCAACGTCGACCAGTATGTGACGCGTTCGGATAAAGCTGCGCTCAATCTCGGTGTTTACGCCGCCGATATCGGATACCTCAGCTCTTATGACAAGACACAGGAGGCGATCGATCATCTCACGGCTTGCAAGACACTTGCCGAGAACCTGAATCTGCTCGGGTCTTTTGACGCAGAGGTTATTCAAAAGTTTGAAAAGAATGTATCGAATAAAGACTCCCTGAGTCACCTGCTCGACCAGACGATCAAGAAAACTGAGAATTACCTCAACGATGACAACCGTAACAAGCTGTCTTCCCTTGTCATAACCGGCAGCTTCATCGAAGGCCTTTACATCTCTACCGGTGTTATCAAGACCTATCCCAGGAACATTCTTCCGGACGACAAGAGAAACCTGGTGCTGACGCCTATCATGCGCATCATACTTGAGCAGAAGAAGTCGGTTACAGACCTTTTGAAGATGCTGGCAGCAGTTGAGCAAAGCGAGCCGGTTGTAGCCATTATCAACGATCTGAAGGCGCTGGAGCAGGCATATGCCGCGCTGAACATCGAGGAGCAAATCAAAAACAACCGTGCAGACCTCATTTTGACTGATAAAAATCTCGAAGGGATCACCGTGATCGTCGACAGACTGCGAAAAGGTATTACAGGATAAATTTCTTTTTCCGAAAATCTTACATCAAGGGACTGGAACACTAACAGTCCCTTTTTTTTTGCGCAGGAGTTTTCTTCTTTCGCTATCTTTAAGCGAAACCATAACCCCATTTATGAGTGAAGCTCTACTCAAGGCGATTCTTCGCCTTTTCGCACAGGTAGCCAAGGAAGGTGATGTAACACGGCAGGAAAGGGACCAAATACAGGGTTTTCTGGAGGATCATCTCAGTCAGGCGTCTGTAGGCACGTACCTCAGGCAGTTTGATGATTATACGGGCACGCTCACGGAGACTGCCGTAGATACACAGGACATCCAGGCTGTGTGTACCGAGATCAATCCCCAGCTCACTCAAAAACAGAAGATCATCATCGTTCTCGAATTGATCCGGATTATTCAGGCGGACGGTTACATTTCTCCCCATGAGGAAAAACTTGTAAGGGCGATCGCCGACTCTTTCAAGATCGATGGAGCAGAGCTGGAGGCGATCAAAACCTTCGTCACGGGTCAAAAGGCGTCCGACATAGATCACGACCAGATACTGATCATTGATTCCGCCGCGGCAGGCACATATGCGCGTGCACGTCATCTCTACCGCGAGAATCTTCACGGGTTCATCGGCATCCTGCATCTGAAACAGAATGACGTTTATTTTATAAAGTTTTTAGGGCATACCGACGTATTCCTCAATGGAGTTCCCGTAAAGCCTGGTCGTATCGCCGTGCTGGCCGTTGGCAGCTTGCTGAGATGGGACAAAGATGAGCCCGTGTACTATGGCTCAATCCTGAAACAGTTCATCCGGTTCTCCGAGCAGAACAGAATTGCGTTCGAAGCAAAGAACATCAGTTTCGAATTCAAGAACGGCAAACTTGGATTACGCGATGTCAACCTGTCTACCGAGTCGGGAAACCTTATCGCCCTTATGGGCGCGAGCGGCGCGGGGAAGTCTACCTTGTTGAACGTACTGAATGGGTCGGAAAAGCCATCCAAAGGACAAGTGCTGATCAACGGCGTGGATATTCACAAGGAGCCGAAAAAGATCGAAGGCGTCATCGGCTTTGTGCCACAGGATGACCTGCTCATCGAAGACCTTACCGTTTATCAGAATCTTTATTATTCAGCCAAGCTCTGTTTCAGCAAAAAGAAGGAGGACGAGATCCATTTTCTCGTAATGCGTGTTCTGGAGGATCTTGGATTGTCCGAGATCAAGGACCTGAAGGTGGGCTCTCCATTGCGCAAGACGATCAGTGGTGGTCAGCGAAAACGCCTCAACATCGGTCTGGAGTTATTACGCGAACCGGCTGTTCTCTTCTGCGATGAGCCGACCAGCGGCCTTTCCTCAAGGGATTCCGAGAACATTATCGACCTCCTCAAAGAACTCGCCCTGAAAGGCAAGCTTGTGTTTGCGGTCATTCACCAGCCCTCGTCCGACATCTTCAAGATGTTCGACAAGTTGCTGATCCTCGATACCGGTGGATATCAGATCTATTACGGTAACCCGGTCGACGCCATTGTGTACTTTAAACGCACGATCAACGCGATCAACAGCGATGAAGGGGAGTGTCACGAATGCGGTAATGTGAACCCTGAGCAGATATTCAATATCATCGAGTCCAAGGTCATCAATGAATATGGAAATTTCACTACCGAAAGAAAGATAAGTCCTGCACAATGGAATAAAACTTACCAGCAGAACTACAAACCCTTCAATATCACGCCGGCAAGCGAGACACCAAAATCATCGCTTGATATCCCGAGCAGATTTATACAGGCCCACCTGTTCTCCCTTCGCGACATTCAGGCGAAGATCCACAACAGGCAGTACATGATCATCAACCTGCTGGAAGCGCCGGTGCTTGCATTTATCCTCGCATTCATCGTAAGGTATTACAACATCGATGACACGACAATGACAGGGTATGTGTTCGGTAAGAACCTGAATATACCCGCCTATCTGTTCATGAGTGTGATCGTAGCATTGTTCATGGGGCTGACCGTGAGTGCCGAAGAGATCATTCGTGACCGGAAAATATTGAAACGCGAGGCCTTCCTGAATCTGAGCAGGATGAGCTACGTGTTGTCCAAAATATCCATTCTGTTCATGTTGTCAGCCATCCAGACATTTCTTTTCGTTGTAGTGGGCTGCTATATTCTGGAGATCAAGGGAATGTTCCTCGAGCATTGGTTCATATTGTTCACGATCTCCTGCTTTGCGAACCTCCTCGGGTTGAATATTTCTGCTGCATTCAATTCGGCAGTGACCATTTATATTCTGATCCCCTTGCTGATCATTCCTCAGTTGATCCTGAGTGGTGTTGTCGTTCGTTTTGACAAGCTCAATCCTACGATTGGCAACACGGCAACGGTTCCGTTGGTTGGCGATATCATGGCATCACGATGGGCATTCGAGGCGGCGATGGTCACGCAGTTCAAGGACAACCGATTTGAAAAGGAATTCTACTACTACGATAAGGCTATGGCAAATGCCGATTTTCAGAAGGTTTACATGATACCTGAGATAGAAACGAGATTGCAATTCTGCCTTTTGAACTATAAGAGTTCTGATCCACAGATACGCGAGAAAGTAGAAAGTGATTTTGCCCTCATCCGGTATGAGGTCAAGGATGAAGTCGACGAATTCAAGTTCCACGACAAGTTCGACGATTTTGACAAACTGAACGCGGAGCATTTCGATTCAGCAACCTACAGCCAGGTGACCGAGCTGCTCGAGCATTTGAAAAAGCATTACATTCAGCGATACAACAAGGCTGATCAGTTGAAGGAAGCGTTGATCAGGGATCGGACGTCGACACCGGAGAAGCAGGCGGAATTCCAGAAATTCCGTGAGGCGTACCACAACGAGGCGATCGCCGATGCAGTGAAGAACCTTGCCGAGACACATCGCGTCATAGAAAAGGACGGCAAGCTGGTGCAGAAGATCTACCCGATCTACAAGAACCCGGATCCGGACCACATTGTCGACTTCGACGCGCAGTTCTACATGCCGGCGAAACATTTCCTGAGCCAGGATGTTGATACGTTCATCTTCAATAATGGTGTGATCTGGTCGATGACGATCGTGTTGGGTATCGCCTTGTATTTCGACGTATTGAGAAAGATCATTGACGGCATGGGAAATATATCCAGCCCGCTGCCGAAAAAATAGGAGTTACGGATGTTTTTCTTTCTTTCGAAGATCCTTGCCTACTTCACCCAACCTTTCACGGTGGTGAGCCTGCTGTTTGTGACAGGGGTATTCATCAGGAATACGAAGTGGAAAAAACGAACGTTCTGGACTGCATTGATATCGTTACTGTTTTTTTCGAACGAATTCATCGCGAACGAAGTAATGTCAGCCTGGGAGATCAAGGCAATACCCTATGCTGAAGTAAAAGAATATGAGTGCGGAATTGTGCTGACAGGAACGACGATTTCGGGACTCACGCCAAATGACAGGGTATATTTTGCAAGGGGAGCCGACCGTGTTACGCACACCGTTGAATTATATAAGCTTGGCAAGATCAAACGGATCCTTATCAGTGGAGGTATCGGTACCATAATCGAGCACGATGAACCGGAGGCGGACAAGTACCGTCGTGTCATGATGATGATGGGCGTTCCTGACAGTGTGATCACGGTCGAGAATAAGACCAGGAATACAGCTGAGTCGGCGGTGGCCGTGAAGCCAATACTAGACTCATTGCATATCGATTCAAGGCAGTGCCTGCTGATCACGTCAGCGTTTCACATGAGGCGTTCCCTTGCATGCTATAGGAAACAAGGTCTCGACGTTCAGGAGTTCGCGACAGATTTTTATTCGCATCCCCGCGAGTACTACATCGACGCGTTCCTGATACCTCAGTTTGACGCTGTGCAGAAATGGCAGAAGCTGTTCAAGGAATGGGTTGGATTTGTGGCTTATAAATTCGCCGGATATATATGATGAGATTGTTGTTTGCACTTTGCGGTTTGTTGATGTGGAGCGTATCGATCGCTCAATCCGCGGAGCTGACACCTGCAGAATTTAAACAAAAGATGGAGGAGG
>CBHTUB010000433.1:0-5101 GCA_966095595.1 uncultured Chryseosolibacter sp.
CTTCGCCCGAGGAGCGGAAAAGTCCGACGTTTCCACCCTCGCGCGCTTCGCCGATCACTTTCCATGCGCCGGCGTCAAGCTCTTTCTGCATCAATTCGATCCACATGTAGGGCGGAATGATCTTGTCAGCGTCTTTTGACCCTACTTCCGAGAGTACGGTCACCTGTTCTGAAAGGCGCGAGATATAATCTAATTTTTTGTCGTGGTCCAGGTCGATCGATCCGTCCGACACCTCGGCAAACGACATGTCATATTTGTCCAGCAAGCGGCGATAATCGTCAAACTGATCGCGGATAACGAACGCCTCGAACAAGGTTCCGCCGAAATACACGGGGATACCTGCGTCCCGGAACACCTGAAGCTTGTCTTTAAGATTGGGAGTTACGAAGGAAGTGGCCCAGCCTAATTTTACGATGTCGACGTGGTCTGCGCACGTGCTTACAAAATCTTCTGCCTGTCGTATGCTCAGACCCTTATCCATGGCCATAGTAAAGCCATATTGCCTGGGCTTCGATGTTCGCTCAGGCAGTCTTTTGAGATCGTAATTCATTAATGGTTTTCTTTTCTAAACTGTTCGATGATCTTATGCAAGGCCTTTTGGGTCTCGATTTTTGGGAAAAAATCAAACAATGCAGTATGGCCATCGAAGTCCAAAATTAAAGCATTTTCCAGATAATTAAATGCTTCCTTGAATTTGCCCGCTTCAATCAGGTATACGGTCATCCGGTAAAACATCTCTGCGTCGTCCGGAACCGTGTCAAAACCTTGAAGAATGATATCAGTTGCCTTGATGTAATCGCCCTGTTCGTAGTAGATGAACGACCAATTTAGCCAGATTTCCTTGTCATTCGGGTCCAGCTTGCTCGCTTCCTCGTATGCATCGAGGCTGGATATCGTGTTGCCGATCTTGAATTCGGCATGCGCCACAGATTTCCAGTATTCAGCGTTCTCACTGTGTAACTTCAACGCTTTATTGTAGAAATGGAGCGCCTGGTGCCATTTCTCGAGCTTTTCGAGGCATGCGCCGGCACCGTACCAGGCTTCGTCATAAAGCGTATCCAGCTTCGTCGCTTTCTGGAAATATTTCAACCCGAGCTCATATTGCTCCAGACTTTCATACGCCGCACCGATGCAGCAGTAAACTTCCGGACTCGGGCCCTCGAGCTCGACGGTTTTCTTGAAAGTGTCCAGCGCCCTGGTGTATTGCTGCATATTCATATAGGTATTCCCCATATTGAAATATGCCGAAGCAAAGGTATCGTCGATGGTCACGGCGTAGTCGTACGCGTGTAACGCCTCCTCATATTTTTCGAGCTTGTTGTATACAATTCCGAGATTGTACCACGCCGCTGAGGAATATGGATCTTCGTCGATGAATTTCTTGTAATAGTCTACGCTACTTTCCAGCTGGCCGGTGACATCGAGGCAATAGGCGAGTTCGTACAATGCACCATCGTGATTGATGTTCAGCTCGATGGCATGTTTGTAGGCGTCAATGGCTCCTTCGTAGTCTTCCATGCCCTGGCGTGCAAGACCGATGTTGTAGTAAACTTCGTCTTTATCGTCGGCGTAGTGAAGCGCTTGCTCGTAATTGTCGATTGCGTCCTTAAAGTTCCCCTGAAGCGAAAGGATAGATCCCTTGGTCAGGTAAATATCGGCATCATTGGGTTGAAGCGAATGAGCCTGGTCGAGGAGATCAAGCGCCTGATCGTATTCTTCAAGATTGGTGAGCACCTGGGCTTTTACCGTGATGAGCTCGGTAGAAAATGGATACTGACTTATTGCCTGGTTGACAGCCTGAAGCGCGCGGTTGTATTTACCGCGGAACATGTAATGATCGATGATTTCTTCGTAGGCGTCGAGGTCAAAAAATTCAGCTTTTTTTCTGCGAAGGTGGTCTTCAAATCGTTTAATCAGCTCGTTTTCCTCTTCTCTTTTTCTATATTCTCTCGACATTGACTAAAAGGTTTTCCTAAAATAGGCAAATCCAGGCCGTAAAGCTAATGGCTAGAACTCATTTTTTCTGAATATAATTCAAATAATAGGCACAGCACCAATCGAGAGTGGCATCAACCGTTTGAAAATCAAACCCTAATGTGTCTTTTATTTTTTTACTGTCATATGTGAAGTATGTCCCTGACAGCAAGGCAGTCTCTCGTGTGATCAGCGGCTCTGTCCCCGTCAGATTTGAGCGAAAACTTTCAGCAACGGCTGCGATCCTCAAAAGTGAGCGATCCAGCAATATCGACGGTGCCTTGCGCCCGAACCGCGCTGCGATTTTTTTGAAGAACTCGTGAAACGGAATTGTGCCTGCATTGACCACAAACCGTTCTGATTCGATCGGCGAATCCATCAGCCTGACGGTTATCGCTGCCACATCCCTCACATCCACATAGTTCAGGTTGCTGTCGATGTAAAACTTCTTTTCCTGCCAGACGTAATTGAAAAGCTTCGCGCTGCTTTTGTTCCAGTCAGTCGCAGCAAGAATCACGGAAGGATTGATCACAACAGTGCTCAGGCCCTCTTCCTGTCCGCGGAAAACTTCGAGTTCAGCGTAATATTTCGATTCGGCATAGGTGCTGTTCAGCGGGCTGTCATTCCATTTGTTTGTCTCGTCGACAACGGTTTGTCCCTTTTGCCTGCCGAGCGCTGCGACCGAGCTGATGTGTACGAGTCGTTTGACGTCTTTCGCGAGACATGCATTCACAATGTTTCGCGTGCCGCTAATGTTGTTGTCCAGGATCTCCTGTCTTCGCCGCGGGTTGAACGAAACGATCGCTGCCGCGTGAACTACCTGCGTAATTCCTGTCAGGGCTTCGTCCAGCTGTAGAGAATTTCTGATATCCGCATAACGGATTTCTATCTTGTCCTTTACGTCGTTCAGAAGGGAGAGGTCGCTGCCTTGACGAACAATGGCTACACACGGACGCTGCTCAGCAACGAGCTTCCTCACTATAAAAGTCCCAAGTAAACCATTTGCGCCTGTGACAGCTATCATTTCAGCGAATTGTTGAGCAGGGGTAAAGTTAGGGCTTTTTCAAAGTACTTGTTTGTCTGCATTTTCTTCAACAGCTCAACGTGATTCATATGATGACAATCGGTGCCGAGAAAGTGGACATGCCCTTCGTTGATCAGGCGAATGGCAAGCTTTTGGGCGGGTTTCGAATAATACCCGCTCAGCGAGCTGATGTTGACCTGAAAGTGCACGCCACGGGCCAGCAGATCTTCGACTTTGCCATATTGGTCATGGAGATAGAGATATCGTTCAGGGTGTGCCAGAATAAGCCTGTACCCTTTTGACGACGCCAGAAAGATAAACTCTTTCATGAGCAGGGGCTCGGTGATAAAATTCGTTTCGAACAAAATATACTTGCCGCCGAGTGTAAGCAATTTTTCATTGTTCTTTAATGCCTGATAAAGTGTTTCGTCCAGATAGTATTCCGCCGCAGCCTCGATGGTGATGTCCAGTTTTTTTCCGCTCAGATGTTCCCTGACGGCTTCGAGTTTCTCATGGATGATCTCGGGTGTGTTTCGATAGAGGTCGGAAATGATATGGGGCGTAGTGATGAGCTTTGTATAGCCGAGATCGATCAATTCCCGGATGATGGTCTCTGATTCCTGAAGGTCGGCCACTCCATCGTCGATGCCCGGCAATAAATGGGAATGCATATCCACCTTCAGGGCGGATGATGGAGTTGTTTTGCGTGAAGATTTTCGGAACCAGCTGAACACTAGACTTTCAAAATGGATCGCAAGCTACCTTTCCTCCGGTTCTCCTCATAATACCCGTAGCCATAAGTTTTTGACGACACGGGGAGTGCGTTGAGAAGGGTAGTGACGTTCGAAAATTTGTTGAGCGAGATGATCCTCTGAAGGTTGTTGAGAAAGTCCCGTTTCGAATAATTGGCGCGGAACACATAAATGGATACATCGGCGCGGCGCATGGCCATGATGCCGTCCGTTACCAGGCCCACCGGCGGAGTGTCGAGTATAATGAAGTCGTATTTTTCTTTCAGCTGATCGAGAAACACTGCAAACTCGCCGTTGATCAGGAGCTCCGAAGGGTTCGGCGGATGTGGTCCCGATGGAATGAAGTCCAGATTCTCGAGGAACGTATTGACCACACACTCTTTCCAGGAGTGTTTTTTGATCAGGATAGTAGAAACCCCCCTGGAGAGGTCCGTCGCATCAATATGCTCGTGTGTTTTGGGTTTCCTCATGTCGAGATCGACGAGTACTACCTTCTTCCTTGAAAGCGCCAGAACAGCTCCCAGATTCCTTGCAACGAACGATTTTCCTTCGCCCGATACGGTCGATGAAATAGCTACGACCTTTTGTTTAACGTCCGTGTTGAAGAAGTCGAGATTCGTACGAAGTGTTCTCATTGCCTCACTCGCCATCGAGTTGGGATGCTCGACAATGTGGAGGCCCTTGTCGGATTTATAACGCGTTGCGGGAATCGATCCGATCACCGGGGCCGACTGCGCGCGCTCCAGCTCGCTGAGGCTTGTGATCTTGTTATTGACGACGTAGAGAAGTCCGATAAAGAATATGTTCACCACCAGGCTTGCCACCAGTCCGATACCAACGATCATGGGTCTGTTGGGCGAGATCGGCCTGTGAGGGTACGAAGCCGGTGACAGTATTTTAAAGTCGGGAGTGGTGCCTGCCTGCGCTATCTCAAATTGTGATTTGGATTGCATCAATGTCAGGTAAAGCTCTTCGTAAAGGTTGTAGAACCTTTGATTCTTGGCGAACTCCGTGCTCTTCTCGGGGAAATTGGCAAAATCATTTTCAAGTACCCGTTTCCTGTTGTTGAGCGATGTCAGGTGATTTTTCCAATCGTTCTGGAGGTCGGTAAGCTGCGTTTGCAACTTTTCTGAGAGTATGTCGAGTTCTTTCTGCTTTTGCTGATAGGCAAATGTCACTTCGTTGTAGGACAGTCGCATTTTTTCAATCTCCATCTGCAGTTGAAGCAAGGCATCGATATTGGCCACCACGCCTGGCGGCAGCGCACCGCGAAGGAACACTCCCGGAGAATACAGTTGGGTTGTGATACCCGCACGATATTTCTCGAGCTCCTTCAGCCGTCTTGAAAAGA
>CBHTUB010000434.1:0-5071 GCA_966095595.1 uncultured Chryseosolibacter sp.
TTAGGCTTGAAGGCATTCGACGACGTAAAGGAACCATCGCCGGGATTATCAAGCGAGAGGTTGCTATAGTCTGCGCGTAGCACATTCACGCCGGCTTGCAGGCCCATTGCCAGGGTACCTTTCATAAAATGGATCTTGTAGGAATAAAAGCCGTACACGTTCTGGTTATTATAGCTTCCGATGATGTCGTTGTTCATCAGTAAGCCCACGCCGATCCTGTTTTGGTAGAGGGAGGTGTGACCGCTGAATGAGAACGTCCGCGGAGCTCCCGGGAAATTCACCCATTGGTTGCGATAGGTAGATGTGAGACTCAACTGCACATGACTTCCGGCATAGGCAGGGTTGATGACGAGCTCATTGAAATAGTATTGGGTAAACACCGGGTATTGCTGAGCCATCGCGCCGTTTATCGCGAACAGGGAGATCAAACACAAGACAAGGGGTGAAATGATAGGTTTTGCTTTCATCATCCTGTTATTTAACGATTTCAAGATATCCAACCATCGGTTTAGAGCCATCGCGTTTGTCGATTATATAGAAGTAAGTTCCATCCGGAAGATTCGTTCCCATGAGGTTGATCCCTTTGTTCGAGATGCCATCGAAGAGCACGCCGCTGTTGTCATAGCCCACGGCCTCATACACGAGCGTGCCTGCACGATTGAAGATCTTCACCTCGTTCTGAGGATAGAGGTCGATACAGTCGATCTTGAAGTAATCGTTCATGCCATCGTTGTTTCGGGAAATACCGTTGAACGGCTTGATGTCGGCAAGGATCGGTACAGTCACTGTTTTTTCGCAGCCATTGAAGGTTGTCGCTGTTACTGTATAAACGCCTGCCGTCGCTCCGGTGAAGTTCGGCCCGGTGAGGAATGGCCCATTTTCATCCGACCACACGATCGACTCCACCGGTTCGTTGTTCAGCATGACCAGCGTCGCATAGCCATCCGCGTTGTTACAAGACGCATTTTCGATGGTAAACTCGAAGTCAGGGAACGTTTGTTTTTTCAATACTTCTCCCGTTACGAGGTCGGATTTACATCCCGTATTGATATCGGTCGCGGTAACTGAATAGAATCCGGCATCCAGGCTATCGTAAATTTCTCCGGTAAAGTCGGGAGATGTTTTCTCGGAAGTTCCGTTGTACCAGTTGAAGATATAGTCCCTCGTATTTTTCTCGACCCCGACATACGCCGTCACTGCCCCATTCAAAGTTATACAGCTTGTCAAATGGGCGAGTACCTCCAGCGTTGGATCAGGGATCGGAAGGGGAGCATAATTGAAGGACGCAGTCCGATCTGTCGCGCAACCGGTCTCCACATTTGTTGCCCTTACCGTGTAGACCACAGGTGACGGCTTCAGGTCATTGTAGTGCGGACCCGTATATATCGGTAATGTAGCCGATGGGTCTGTTCCCTCGAACCATTCGAATACATGTCCGGAAAGGGAGCCATCGGCGGTCACCATCGCTACTCCATTCGGAACGGAAGGATCGCAATTGGTAATCGGCGATACCTCGGTGATATCCAATACGGGATAGTGGAGCTGTGCCGGTACGGTTTCAACGGCTGTTGCAAAACATCCTGTATTGTTGTCCGTGATCCTTACCGTGTAAACTGCAGCATCAAGGTTGTCCTTTCTGAAATTGAAATTAAATCCCGGCGTCGGGGAAAGATTCGGATAGTTTGCCGGACTGCTCAGGTCCGGCTGGCCACCAATATACAGGTCTGCCGTAAACGTTGATGAACTATAGGGACTGAAAGGATAGTCCGTCGAAATATTGGTTACCCTTGCCTGTATGGCGCCATCCGGTGTAATACAGTTTGTCCTGGGCTCGTAACCTGTGGAGATAAGCGGAATAAAGTCATTCCTGTCGTCCTCCACAACATAAGGTGCGCTTGCCTCGCACAAAGTACTTTTGTCGAGCACTTTGACCGAATAGTTGCCCGCGAGTAGTCCCGTTACGGTCGAGCTTGAAGCAAATGACGGCGGTGTTGTGTTTTCGTTACTGAACCAGAGGAAAGCGTAATTTGAATTTCCGTCATTGAATCCATCTGCCGTAGCCGAAAGGATAGCCGAGCCGTTGCCGTTGCAAAGGATCTGTTTCTGCAGCTGATCGATGTCGATAACAGGATATACAATGTCGTCTGATTCTACAGTTACTTCCGTCATTCCGGAACGACAGTCTGTCGTAGGATCATGAACCAATACGTAGTAATTACCCGGTACCAATCCCCCGATCGTCGGGGTGGTCGTGTATGGAGGTCCGCCGGCAGGTAGTTGCGTCAGGGAAGTGCCCGTCACCGAATACCACTCGTAGTCATAATTATTGAGGCCGGCACCAGTGATCTCATTCGGGATAACAATCGAGTTTCCGACACTGCCTATGGTGATCTTGACAACAGCCGCGGAGCCACTTGCATCACAATTCGTTGGGTTGACAGCATCGGCATCAATGATGTTCGGCGTGCTTGCCGACTGATCCGGTTCGACTTCATACGTGGCAGTCACGGGGCATGAGGTAACGGTATTTGTAGCCATGAGCGTATACACACCATCTATTGCTTCCGTAAGCATGCTTGAATTCGTTGTATTGTTCTGCTGTGTGGAAGCATGCAACGCTCCGCCGTTCAGCTGCCAGATGAAGGTGTATGGCCCCGTGTTCGAGCCATTAAGTTCTTTTGCAGTCACATTCACTTTTCCGTTCGGAAGACCGGTATCGCAGCTCGAGTTGGGTGTCTGGCTAAAGTTGACCTCAGGATAACGTCTCTGGTCATCGATCACTGTCTGGAATGGAACGGACTCGCAATCTTTGCCCAATGTTCCTCCGAAATGTCTGGCGACCACAAAATAGGTTCCGAAGCCGATCTGATTGTAGTTCGTAATGCTCAGGACTGTTCCACCAGGCGTACTGCCATCGGTGACGGCGACCTGGTTCGAGAGGTCTGTCCGGAACCACGTGAATTCGAATTCGCCAAACGGTGCGCTGACCGTGGTGCCGTCTCTGTCTGTGATGTTGACCGCATCAATACTGATCTGTCCATCGTTCGAGCAAAGGATCTGAGGAGCAGGAGTAGCCTGTGGTATAATGATCGGCGTTGCGTTTTTCAGGATCGGTACGGTGGCTATGCCGACGCACTGCGACTGGTTATTGCGTACGCTAAGAACATAGGTGCCATGCAACAGGTTTGATGCGATGTCCTCATCACCGTCTGAAGGCATTCCGTCGCCATCGTTATTTCCAGGATCCGATGTCATGATGGGCGTAGGATTGCCGGCGTTATCCCAGAAATAGGTGAATGAATGCGGGCCGGGTACGAGCGTTGCATCGGAAACATCGATCGCAATTGAGCCTTCCGGATTGGTGTCGTCGCATGAGGTGTTGGCGAACGGAGTTAGCACCGCGATCGGGTTGACGCGCTTGTCGATGATATTCACCTGAAAAGGTGCAGACTCGCAACCGATTCCGGGTTGTCCCGGAGCTGCAGCAATCCTTCTCGCGACAACGCTGTAGCTTCCGGCACCGATCGGTGTACCGAACCCTGCCGCGTCATAGGTACCGACATCCAGTAAAGTGCCCGGAGTGGTTTGCGTGAACGCGATCCCGGTCCTTGTCCAGTCAAATTCAAAGTCGCCGATGTTGGAGTTTGCATCGATTATTTGTGTGTTGCCATCACGGTCGATCAGCTTGATACTCGAGACCTGCAGGCTTCCATCGCCAAGGGGATCGCAGCTCAGCTGGTCGTCAGCGTCGACGTCCTGCACGAACAACGGTGTTTTGTTGAGAAGGATTTCGGTCGTAGCATCGGCGCTGCATCCCGAAACTGTGTTTGTTACGGTTAACGCATAAACGCCTGTCTCCAGGTCAGTAACTACGTCCCCATCACCGTCGCCGCTGTTGCCATTACCATTATTGACGGGAGAGTCGGTAATGCTTCCGGCCGTCCAGTTATAGCTGTAGTTGAATGTTCCAAAGGACGGATCCGTTTGATCGGTAACCACAATTTCAATTCGTCCTTCACCTGAACCCGCTGTCGTAAGGCACGAGGTGTTGCTGAAAGGTGTAATACTGATCTCTGGATTTTTGTGCTCGTCGGCTACTGAGATTTTTACCGGTGGCGTAGAACATCCTGAACCGATACCTGCATCGGATTTACGGGTCGCAATCACATAGTATACGCCAGCTTTCATGGCCGGATATTCACCGCTTCCGGTTCCGGCGTTCAACGATTGCTCGTTGATATTGCTCGAAGCAACATCCTGTAACGGTGTGTTGATAAAGGTGTTCTCATCGGTCGGATCGGCCGCGAACCATTCAAAGTCGTACAGTGTAGTCAGTGGCAATGTGCCTGCATGTACGATAGATGCTTGTGAAATTGCGGAACGATCTATAACGATCTCCTCGATGTCAATCCGTCCGTCCGCATTGCAGATCAGCTGATTGGTGACATCGAACGATGTGACCTGAAGGTTGAACGGTGCGCTTTCAATGGTGACGTTATTGACAACAACGCAATTGTTATCTGAATTGGTCGCGGTAACAACAACATTTGTCGTACCCATGCCTGGGATGACGAAATTGTTGGACTGTCCATTTTGCGGGCTTGACAGGGTTGTAGTAGCGTTGGTCCACGAATAATTGAAACCGGCGACGGCGTTCTGGTTTCCACCGATAGCCGGATTGGCATCAGCAGTGATCGTGATGCTGGCGTCACCGATATCTCCTGGATTAATGGCGTTGCAGAAAGAGTTGATTCCCGCAGCGAGCGTCATGTCGGGCGCGATGTGTTCATCAGGTATCACAACTTGTTTCAGCGGTGTCGGACATCCGACCCCAAGTGGCGCGGTGATGTTTCGAATAGCCCTGACGTAGTAGGTTCTGTCTCCTGAACCGTAACCCGTGACTCCGATTGCCCAGTCAGCCGGCGCAATAACTTTACTTTGATCCAACAGCTGTCCGTTGGTGGCGCCTCCGCCGGGAAGAGCGCCTCCCGTCACACTACCGGTGCCGTCGTTATTTTTAAACCAGTCGAAGTTGAATCGCGTGAGCGTTTCACCTGATCCCAACGCGGCC
>CBHTUB010000435.1:0-5057 GCA_966095595.1 uncultured Chryseosolibacter sp.
TAGGAGGATAGGGATTGATATGACGTTGAATGTAGGTAAGCGCAATGGCCTGCGGCTCGCTTCGTTGTGATTCGATATCGGCGAGCTGCTCGTTCTTAAGTTTTTCAAATTCCTCTTGCGGATAGGCAGGTTCCTGCAATACTTCGGCAACGAGCTTCAATACTTCTGCGAGGTTAGGTCTGGTAGTACTGATCGTCGCGAAAGCCTGCGTGGCCGATCCGCCGACGGAAACATTGGCCTTCAACCTGTCGAACTCATCCTTCAATTGCTGACGTGTATGCTTCGTTGTGCCGCGCATCAGCAATGCCCCGACAAAATCGGCGGCAGTCGCTTTTCCTGATAAAGACTTCTCGTCCCCGAATCGCAGGGTGATCCTGGCTTCAACTGATTCGCCACGTGTTTTCTTGGGCAACAGCGCGAGGGACATGCCGACGGGTAGCTTGCTGCGTTTCGTACGCGACTCGATGTTGTCCGGTGCAGGATCAAAGGCCTCACCGGCCGTTACGTTCTGGTTGCCCTTGTAGTCTTTAACAAGTGCCTCCACGTCAGGCGTGGGAGGGATCTCTGCACGGTCGGGTTTCTCTGTAGGGATGAATGTGCCAACGGTACGGTTATCGGCTTTCAGGTATTGAGCCGCGACGCGTTTCACATCTTCAAGCTTTACATCTTTGATGCGGTCTCTCGTCAGGAAAAGCAACCTCCAGTCACCTGCGCCGATGGATTCGCTGAGCGTAAGGCCGATCCTCTCCGACGAATTGAACATGAGCTCGATATTCTTGATGATCTCGTTCTTCGCGCGGTCCAGCTCTTCCTGCGTGGGCGGGTTCGTGGCGAGGTCGTCGATGGTCTTCAGCATGATCGATCTGGCTTCTTCAAGCGATGCTTCCTTCAGCACCTCCACGGATGCCATCAGCAATCCAGGTTCCTTCCATTGATAGCTGTAGGCCCGTACCGAGCTTGCCTTTTTGGTGTCCATCAGTGCCTTGTACAAACGTCCGGAGGGATGAGCTCCCAGAATTCTTGTCAGGATACTTAATGGCGCATAGTCCGGATGTGATCCTGCCGGGATGTGGTAGGCCGCCATCGCCACCTGGACATCACCCACACGTCTCAAAACAACTGTGCGCTCACCGTCCTGCGTGGGATCGACTGTGTAGGCAGGAGGGATCTCTCTTGCCGGTTTTAGAATAACACCGAATTTTTCATTGATCTGCCTGAGTGTTTTCTCCTCATCGATCTTACCTACAACGGTCAGAACCGCGTTGTCAGGCTGATAGTATCTGCGATAAAAAGCCTGAAGCCTGTCGATCGGTACATTTTCAATATCGGCTCGTGCGCCAATGGTAGACTTGCCATAGTTGTGCCACAGATAAGCAGTCGACATCACACGTTCCTCCAGTACACCTGAAGGGTCGTTCTCTCCGGATTCAAACTCGTTTCGTACTACGGTCATTTCACTGTCGAGGTCTTTCTTTGCGATGAATGAGTTGACCATCCTGTCAGACTCAAGATCGAGCGCCCATTGAAGATTCTCTTCGGTGGCATTGAACGTCTCGAAGTAGTTCGTCCGGTCCGTCCACGTTGTTCCGTTCGGTCTCGCGCCATGGGCGGTGAGCTCCTGGGGGATATTCGGGTGATTGGGCGTACCCTTGAAGACAAGGTGTTCGAGTAAATGCGCCATGCCAGTCTCGCCATAGTTCTCATGTTTGGAGCCGACCAGGTAAGTAACGTTCACGGTTATGGTCTGCTTCGACTGATCCGGAAACAACAGGACCCTCAATCCATTCTGTAAACGATATTCCGTGATGCCCTCGACCGAGGTTACTTTCACCGGCGGCGCGAGCACAGCTTTGTTTTCAGTCTGCGCCGACTCGGGCCGCACTCCCGAAGATTTGCTTTTTTTCTTCTGTGCAATGGTTGTGAAGTTGATCATTACGACCATCGCAAGAAGCATCATTCTCATTTTCATATGCGTGATTTAGAGGTTGTTTAAAACGCCACTGGCCCATATGATGAATGGGCCAGTGGTAAAGTTTCAATATAAAGGCAATTTACATGTTTCTCCGGTATTGGCCACCAACTTCAAAAAGTGCTTTGGTGATCTGTCCCAGCGAGCAGACTTTTGTTGCTTCCATCAGCTCATCAAAAATGTTCTTGTTCTGAATAGCCGCTTGCTGCACTTTTTCGATTGCCTGTTGGGCGCGATCGCCATAAAACTTGTGCAGGTTGCGGAGCATCTTGATCTGATATTCCTTTTCTTCTGTCGTCGCTCGGATAACCTCCTGTGGAATAATGGTGGGAGAGCCCTTGGAACTCAGGAATGTGTTCACACCGATGATTGGATATTCGCCTGTGTGTTTCAAAGTCTCGTAGTATAAACTTTCCTCCTGGATCTTTCCGCGTTGGTACATCGTTTCCATCGCGCCGAGCACGCCACCTCTTTCCGTAATCCTGTCGAATTCCGAGAGCACGGCTTCTTCAACAAGGTCGGTCAGCTCTTCGATGATAAAAGACCCCTGTAGCGGGTTCTCGTTCTTTGCGAGGCCAAGCTCCTTATTGATGATCAACTGGATTGCCATTGCGCGACGTACAGATTCTTCCGTCGGTGTAGTGATCGCTTCGTCATAGGCGTTTGTGTGCAGCGAGTTACAGTTGTCGTAGATCGCATACAATGCCTGAAGGGTGGTACGGATGTCGTTGAAGTCGATCTCCTGAGCGTGCAACGATCGTCCGGAGGTCTGAATGTGATACTTCAACATCTGGCTGCGCGCGTTGGCACCATATTTATTTTTCAACGCCTTTGCCCAGATCCTTCTGGCAACACGACCGATAACGGCATATTCGGGATCGACACCATTGCTGAAGAAGAACGACAGGTTCGGCGCGAAGTCGTTGATGTCCATGCCGCGACTGAGGTAGTACTCTACGTAGGTAAATCCGTTTGCCAGTGTAAAGGCAAGTTGTGTGATCGGATTCGCCCCGGCTTCCGCGATGTGATATCCTGAAATGGACACCGAGTAGAAATTCCTGACATCCTTATCGATAAAGTATTGTTGAACGTCACCCATCAGCCTCAGCGCAAACTCCGTCGAGAAGATACAGGTGTTCTGTGCCTGATCTTCCTTGAGGATGTCTGCCTGCACGGTGCCGCGTACCTGCGAGAGCGTCGACGTCTTGATCTTTTCGTAGACGTCTTTCGGAAGCACCTGGTCGCCGGTCACGCCAAGCAGCATCAGCCCGAGTCCGTCATTTCCTTTTGGCAATGCGCCCTGGTAAGCAGGACGTTCGGAACCTTTGTAGATCTCTTTGATCTTCTGTTCGACTTCGTCCTGAAGCCCGTTTTGTTTGATAAAGATCTCGCATTGCTGATCGATGGCCGTGTTCATGAAGAATCCGAGCAACATCGGCGCAGGCCCGTTGATCGTCATGGATACGGATGTGCGTGGATCGGCAAGGTTAAAGCCGCTGTATAATTTTTTGGCATCGTCGAGACAGCAGATGCTCACACCCGAGTTACCGATCTTTCCGTAGATATCCGGTCTGTAGTCAGGGTCGTTTCCATAGAGGGTAACCGAGTCGAAGGCTGTCGAAAGACGTTTTGCCGGCATCGACAAGCTCACGTAGTGGAAGCGCCTGTTGGTTCTTTCCGGTCCGCCCTCGCCCGCAAACATACGCGTGGGATCTTCTCCTTCGCGCTTGAATGGATAGATACCTGCCGTGTAGGGAAATTCGCCCGGAACGTTTTCCTGCAGCGCCCACTGAAGCACGTCACCCCACGCCTCATAACGCGGCAATGCCACCTTGGGTACCTGCTGATGGGAGAGCGACTCGCTGTGCGTCGCAATGGCGATCTCCTTGTCGCGTACCCTGAACTTGAACAACGGTTCCTTGTATTGGCTCACCTTCTTCTTCCACTCGTCGATCAACTTCATATTCTTCGGATCCAGGTTGAGCTTCAGTTTCTCATACTGCTCCTGCAGAACTTTGACCAGGCGATCCTTGTCTTCGATGGAAGTGGCTTGTAGTGTCTCGATCGACATCCTGATCGCATACAACTTCTGCGCAACTTCTTTCTGATCGTTGACCCAGGCGTCGTATTTCCTGTTGTTCTCCGATATCTCGCTGAGGTATCTTGTCCGGTGCGGTGGAATGACAAAGATCTTCTCCGACATCTCGCGCGTGATCTCGAAGGTTGATTTCAGGTCTGCACCTTTTTTCGAAACCAAAGTGTCGATCAGGTGCTTGTAAAGTTGATTGGTACCCGGATCGTTGAATTGAGACGCTATGGTTCCAAACACGGGCATGTCTTCCGCCTTTGCGGTCCACAGCTGGTGATTGCGTTGGTATTGTTTCTTTACGTCGCGCAATGCGTCCAGAGCACCGCGCTTGTCGAATTTGTTCAGGGCGATCACATCTGCAAAATCGAGCATGTCGATCTTCTCGAGCTGGGTTGCCGCGCCGTATTCCGGTGTCATCACGTAAAGTGATACATCGCTATGATCGAGGATCTCCGTGTCGCTCTGGCCGATGCCCGACGTTTCAAGAATGATCAGGTCGTACTGCGCTGCCTTTAGCACGGTAATGGCTTCTTTCACATAGGCAGAAAGCGCCAGGTTGCTCTGGCGTGTCGCGAGCGAGCGCATGTATACCCGTGGATTGTTGATCGCATTCATGCGGATGCGGTCTCCCAAAAGTGCTCCGCCGGTTTTGCGTTTGGAAGGATCGACCGAAACAATGCCGATCGTTTTATCCTTGAAGTCGATCAAAAATCGTCTTACGATCTCGTCGACCATCGACGACTTTCCTGCTCCGCCGGTGCCGGTGATACCAAGAACGGGTGCTGCCGACTTGCTTGCCTTGTCCTTGATCTGCTCGAAAATGCCTTTATGATTGTCGAAGTAGTTTTCCGCTGCCGAGATCAGCTGCGCAATGGCCAGGTGATTTTTAGGATTGAGGTTGGAAATATCTGCGGTGAGCTTTTCGCCGGTAGGGTAATCGCTCTTCTCAACCAGATCATTGATCATACCTTGCAATCCCAGCGCGCGTCCGTCGTCCGG
>CBHTUB010000436.1:0-5054 GCA_966095595.1 uncultured Chryseosolibacter sp.
ACGTCCGGGCAGCCGTTGCGCGTCCGCGATGTTTTCAATTCCATGATCCAGTTCGTGGAACCGCCAGACCTGTTGGTGTATCTCAAAGCCGACATTCCCAAACTCGTAAAACAGATCCAGAAACGCGGACGCGATTATGAAGAGGCCATCCGGCTGGATTACCTCAAAAACCTCAATGAGCACTACGAGCAATGGATAAAGTCCTATGATCTCGGCAAGCTTCTGATCATCGATGTGAACGAATTGGACTTCGTGGAACGGATCGAGGACTTCAGCGTGATCGTGAACAAGATCGAGTTCGAGCTCAATAACCTCTTCAATCTCTGAGCGGTTTACCATTGGTATAAATCCTTTTGTATTCCTTGGCGCAAATCGTCAATTTTCGGGTCCTACAAATACCTGAACTATGCGATTTCTTATTTATGGGTTACTCCTGGTGACCAGCAGCATTTTTGCACAGGACATTGAGTCAGATACGCTCAAGGTAAAGTCCGACAGCACAAAAAAGGAAAAATCTAAAAAGCGGGAGTTTCTTCCCCTCGATCCCGGCCGGAAGATCAGCATCAAGAGCACGGAAGGCTCATGGATGTCTGTTGACGTCAGCCCCGATGGCAAGACGATAGCCTTCGATCTGCTCGGCGACATCTATCTGCTGCCGATCACCGGCGGTAAGGCGACGCCATTCCTGAAAGACATGTCATTCGAATCCCATCCAAAATTCAGTCCGGACGGAAAACATTTGCTTGTTGTATCTGATAGGAGCGGCGGAGAAAATGTCTGGAGATTTTCACTCGACAAGAAAGACTCGTTGCAGATCACGAAAGGCAATACCGATGTTTTCCAATCAGCTGAATGGACGCCTGACGGAAACTATGTCGTTGCTTCTAAGGGAAGACGAAATCTGAAGCTCTGGTTATTTCATAAAGACGGCGGAGGCGGCGCGCAGCTTATCACGAAGCCCGATAACCTGAAGACAATCGAGCCGGCTTTCGGTAGCGATGGCAGATATGTTTACTATTCGCAGAGAACAGGAGCATGGAATTATAATGCGCAACTACCTCAATATCAAATTGGGTTGTACGATCGCGAAACAGGTGAGATGGACACAAGAACCAATCGTTATGGCTCGGCTTTCGCACCAACACTTTCACCTGACGGAAAATGGCTGGTTTACGGAACACGATACAACGATAAGACCGGTCTCATCCTGCGCGATCTGAAGACCGGTATGGAAAAATGGCTGGCCTATCCCGTGCAGCGGGACGAGCAAGAGTCCATTGCTCCGATGGGTGTGCTCCCCGCAATGTCCTTTACACCCGACAGCAAAGAGCTTGTCGCATCCTACGGCGGAAAGCTTTACAGAATTCCGGTCGCGGGAGGTGATGCCATTGAAATCCCTTTTGAAGTCGACACCGAGATCGAGCTCGGTCCGAAGCTTGATTTCAAATATCCGATCAAGGATGAAACAGAAATGGTAGTGACACAGATCCGCGATGGCAAGGTATCGCCTGACGGAAAGCAGATCGCGTTCACAGCATTGAATCGATTGTATGTGATGGATCTGCCGAATGGAACACCAAGACGCCTATCCAATTTCAATTTTACGGAGGCAATGCCGACCTGGAGCCCTGATGGAACACAAGTGGCGTGGGTAACCTGGGAAAACAAGGGGGGTCATCTTTACAAGATCAACACGAAAGTAAAAAATGCGCAACCCATAAGGTTGACTACCAGCCCTGCTCTATATACAGAACCTGCATGGTCGTTCAAAAATGACAGGATCGTTGTGATGATCGGGTCATCGCAATTTTTCGAAGATGCAGAAGGTCCGCTTGCATTCTCGAGTCAGGAGAATATCGGTTGGGTTCCGGTGAATGGCGGAGCGCTCAACATCATTGATAAGGCGAAGGGAAAGGGCAATCCACATTTCGTAAAGTCGAACGACAGGATCTACATGTTCCACAACACGAAGGGATTGGTCAGCAGTCGCTGGGATGGCACGGACGAGAAAGCGCACCTGAAGGTCACCGGCATTACTACCTATGGTACTACGTTCGACAACCATTGCATGATGGTAGAGTCCGAGCGTGAGCCTCAGCGCGAGCCTTCGAACGCGGACTACATCATCATGGCGCCCGAGGGTGATTATGCGCTTGCGCAGATCAACAACGAGATCTACGCCGTAGTTGTACCGAAAGTGGGAGCTGAAGCGCCCAAAATTTCTGTTTCAGATCCATCAAGCTCACAGTTTCCATCAAGGAAGCTGACAAAGATCGGAGGACAATTCGCCAGCTGGAGCAGCGATGGCAAAAAAGTTTACTGGTCGATCGGCAATGCATTCTTCACCTATAACATCGACGATGCAAAGGCAAAGGAAGATGAGTTAAGAAAGAAGAAGGAAGCAGAAGAGAAAGCAAAAGTCGACGCAGAGAGGGGAGATGACGACAAGAAGAAAGACAAAAAAGATAAAAAGGACGATAAGGAAGAGAAGAAGGACGAAGGGTATAAGCCTTCTGAAATGCGTATCACCGTGAAAGTTCCCCGTGACATTCCCGATGGCAAGGCATTGCTGATGAATGCCAGGATCATTACAATGAAAGGTGATGAGATCATCGAGTCGGGAGATATTCTCATCGAGCAGAACAGGATCAAAAAAGTTGGTCCTGCCGGCTCTATTCAGGTTGACGGCGCTGTTGAAAAAATCGATCTGAGAGGCAAGACGGTAATTCCGGGTTTTGTCGATACACATGCGCACATGTGGCCTTCATGGGGCATACACAAGAATCAGGTGTGGATGTATGCAGCAAACCTTGCATATGGTGTTACGACTACACGTGACCCTCAGACAGCAACGACGGATGTGTTGACATACTCGGATCTTGTCGAGGCAGGCAAGATCGTAGGACCGCGTGTTTATTCTACCGGACCAGGGGTTGGATATTGGGCATATAACCTCAAAGACCTCGACCAGGCCCGCGATGTTTTGAAGCAATACTCGGAGTATTATAACACGAAGTACATCAAGATGTACCTGACCGGAAATCGTCAGCATCGTCAATGGATCATCATGGCTGCGAAAGAGCAGGGTCTGAAGCCGACCACTGAAGGCGGCCTGGACTTCAAGCTCAACATTACACAGATCCTTGATGGCTACCCGGGGCACGAGCATGCATTCCCGATCTATCCCCTGTACAAGGACTTTTCAAAGTTTGTTGCAGAATCAGGTACAACTTATACCCCCACGTTGCTGGTTTCGTACGGTGGACCTTTCGGCGAGAATTATTACTACGCGACGGAGAATGTAAACGGGGACGAAAAGCTCAACTATTTCACACCGAAGGGTGAGCTCGATGAAAAATCAAGAAGAAGAAATGGGTGGTTCATGTATGAGGAGCATGTGTTTCCGGACCACGCGAAATTTGTAAACGACCTCGTCAAACTTGGAGGTAACGCCGGTGTCGGATCACATGGTCAGTTGCAGGGATTGGGTTATCACTGGGAATTGTGGTCGATCCAGTCCGGCGGGCTTTCAAATCACGATGCACTTAAAGTTGCCACCATACATGGTGCGATGGGCCTCGGCCTGGATGGAGATCTTGGAACCATAGAAGCGGGGAAGCTGGCAGACCTGATTGTGCTGGACAAGAATCCACTCGAGAATATTCGCAACACGAATACCATTTACCGCGTGATGAAAAATGGGCGAATGTTCGATGCTAATACTCTGGATGAAGTCTATCCGATAAGCAGGAAGACGTTCAGGAATTGGGAGCAAAGCCGCCCGGTCGGTACACCAGGAATTCGTTAGAGCAAAAAGCCCCGAATCTTCGGGGCTTTTTTGCTCTCCATGGTTATTCTCTCCATACGAGTCTTAGATTTGTGTAATGAAAAAATGCATCCCGATAGTATTCATTGGGCTTATCCTGACCAGTGCGTCAGGATACTACATGTATTTTTTCGTCCGGCAGATATCGATATGGATCACAAAGTCTGAGCAGTTGCGCGCAACACCCAAAGCAGAATTGCAAACGATAATAATGCTGGCGACAAAGTACAGGGATTGCCTTGTCGGGGAGGACGAGATCAAAGTTGATCACAGGATGTTTGATGTCGCGTTTGTCGAAAGCAAGGGCGACAGTGTTGTTGTCTATGGGTTGTTCGACGCCGGGGAAGACGAGCTAGTTGACGTTCTTGAATCTTTGACAAGCCACGAGCACCAGGGAATCGTAGCGGTTCACGTGTCGGATCTGTTCAATTGGGTATATCTCCCGTCATTTGTCATTTCGATTAACGATCTGTATCACGTTAAACTTCAGGGTTGCACAACTTGCCTTGTCGCCTTCATGGATCATTTTGCCAGTTCAATATTTCTGCCGCCTGAGCAGGAGAGTTCAGACCCTCTCATTTGAATAATTCATAACGTTTACTGACAATTTTGAAATGAAAATCATTTTATCAACATGCTTTTTGTTGATGGGTACCGCCGTATTTGCACAGACAGACACTACTGAGTCGGCATATGACTCAACCGTATTGCTGACTGAGCTGGTGATCTCTGCGAACAAGATCCCTGAAATGAAAACAACCATTCCGCAACATGTGTACCTCGTTGACGAACAACAGATAAAGACATTAAGCGCACAAACGACAGCGGATCTGCTTGGCAATTCAGGTGTAGTGGGCATGCAAAAAAGCCAGCAAGGGGGAGGAAGTCCACAGCTCCGGGGTTTTGAAGCCAACCGGGTTGTGCTCGTGATCGATGGCGTACGTATGAATAACCTGATCTACCGCGGCGGCCATCTTCAGAATGTCATCACAATGGATAATAATGCGCTTGAGCGACTCGAAATACTTATGGGACCTTCGTCAACCGTTTATGGATCGGATGCGCTGGGTGGTGTGATTCACGTTCGCACCAGAGGTATTTTGCTAAGCAACAATCCCGGCTCGGTCTATACAAAGGGAACCGGACTGTTCAGATACTCATCGGCAAATAACGTATACTCTTTCCATGCTGATGTCAATATCGCAGGCACGCGCTTCGGTTCGTTTAC
>CBHTUB010000437.1:0-5035 GCA_966095595.1 uncultured Chryseosolibacter sp.
CACGACTTCGGGATTGGAATTGACATTCTGGACCAGCAACGAGGCCGTCGCAACGATAGAAGGCAGCACGGTAACATTGGTAGGCGAAGGCGAAGTGACCATCACGGCCAATCAGCCTGGCAACGCAGAATACTATGAGAACTATGTTGAAATGACGCTAACAGTTACTAAAGAGCCGCAAACGATCACTTTCGCGCCGTTGACTGAGCGTATCCTCGGAGAAGAGCCTTTTGAGCTGGCGGCTACAACAACCTCAGGGCTGCCGATCACCTATACGAGCTCGAACCTTAGCGTTGCAACGATCGAAGGTAACATCGTTACGCTTGTTGGTGGCGGTGAGACGATCATCTCGGCTTATCAGGAGGGAAACGAGCGCTTTGCTGCCGCGCCGGTTGTTGAACAACACCTCGAAGTGATACTTGTTGCGTCTGCTGAAAATCCGAATGGAAAAGGATTGAAGGTATATCCTAACCCAGCTAAAAATATCATCACCATAGAAGGTCACGATGCAAGAATGGCCAACACCGTTGCGCTGTCCGACAGTAACGGACGTAACCTGAATGCAAAATGCGTGACGATCAGCAACGGCATGCAGCTCGATCTTTCACACCTTCCGGCGGGTATCTATTATCTGAAGGCCATGACACGGGACGGTGTAACCGTTACGAAGGTGATCAAGAACTAAAAAAAACAGAATTCAAAACTATACGACATTGAAATATGAATCTTAACAAAATGAAACTGATCGTCTCGCTTATGACTCTGGCCATCGCTGTGGCTGGAATGCTATCATGTGAAAGTGACGATCCAAAGCTCGATGCCGAGGCACAGTTCATCAAAGGCCTGGCCGGCACATGGACCGTGACGGGCGGGAGCGTGACAAGAGACGGAGCCGACGTCACGGCTTTTTTCAACGATATGACGATAACATTTGCCGCAGATCGCAGCTATACCGTTGCCAACGGCGTTGTACCGATCTGGCCTGCGAACGGAAACTTTACACTACAGAAAAATAACAAGTCATTCAATATCCTGCGCGACGACGATGTCGTGATCACCGTGAGTGAGCTGCAGACCAGCAGCCTAACGTTGAGCTTTAACTACGTTGCACCGGCGGGAAGAGCAAAAAGCATCAGCGGAGAATTTGTCTTTCACCTGAAGAAGTAGCATAGTGATGATTGGGTGAGCTCCGGTCCGGAAGGGTCGGAGCTTTTTCTTTTTTTGACCAGGGCATAATGGTTCTTCGGGACGCCTTGGTACAAACACGTACATAGTAAAATCTCGCGCGTCGGTTTTCAGCGCAGCTTCCGGGCGAGCACCGGGGAACACAACGGTCAGACAGCCTTGTTCGCCAGCAAAGTAAATTCCACGATGACCTTGCCTTGATTATAATTGGAATAGATCAGCTTCACCAGGTTTTTGTTGTCCATGGCCAGGGCAACATCGAACGCCTCCTGAAATTTATCCTGGTCATAACCCAGCGCTTCCATAACATTCAGCATATCCGTATCCGCTTTTCGCGATTGCAAAACTTTGTTGATTTGATTCTCCAGGTTCATGGCGTGAATTCCCAGGTAAGGTAGCAGTATCGTCAGATATTCGAAAATGCCGGTATGGAACCCACGGTAAAAAGCCGGCGGCATGACATGTTTTCAGAAGGATCCCAGCTGAAAATCTTTCAGTCTGCCGCTGACAAACCCTGACATTTTTTCAAGGACCGAGACGGAAACCGGGAAGGCACGCCATTTGTAAAAAGACCAATCCGGATCGCGATCCCTTGTAGTTTTATCAACCTGACAATTTTTATCATTAAAAAATGAAAGGAGGATTGAGCTATGAACAATCTGGTTAAAAGTAATCGGGAGCTATTTCCCGCTATCCCTTCACTTCTCGATGAATTCTTCAGCAGGGACTGGTTCGACTCAAGTCTCGCTAACTGGAACGATCGCTTGTCCAGCGTTCCCGCGGTCAACATCAGGGAAACCGGCGACAACTTCCTGATCGAGGTTGCAGCCCCCGGCATGCACCGCGACAACTTCAAGGTCGAGCTCAACAACGATATGCTGACAATCTCTGCCCAGCTGGAGGATCAATCGGAAGACAAAGCCGATGACGGAGCGTATGCCCGCAGGGAATTCAGTTACCGTTCGTTCGAGCGTCGCTTTACTTTACCTGAAAACAAGATCAAGAGCGACGAGATCAGTGCGCGGTACACTGACGGCATTCTCTACATTACCGTTCCGAAAACAGAAGAAGCCCGGGTGAAACCACCCAGACAAATCGCAATAGCTTAAAAAAGAGGTACGAGGAAGCAGGGTCGCCGCACGCGCGGCCCTCTGTCCCTACCTTGCGTATATGTATAACGTTGCAAAAAGTAAGAACTATGAAAACAGCAGAAACCTTTAAGCACATTGCCAGAAGCACAAACCGGTTCAGCATTCTGGCTCTATTGCTTGTGTTGTTCCTTGCTTCGTGCGACCACGACAGTAAAGGGCAAGCCAACCGGGAATCAACAGCGAAGTCGACCGGGACCATAAAGAAAGACAGCCTTGAACCCAGGGTCGACATCAAGGTCAACCGTCACTTCGACGACAAGGGCAATATGATCGGATATGACTCTACGTACTCTTCATTTTATTTGAACACGCCGGGTGACACTTCACAGATGTATAGCATGATGAAAAATTTCCGGCAATCACTGCCCTATCCATCACCCATGCTTTACAACAAAGACCTGAGCCGGAACGACTCGATGTTTTTCCCCAGCTTCAACTTCGATCAGCTGTTCCAGCCTCGTCCGTTATTTCAGGATAATTTCTTCAGCATGAGGAACCATATGGATTCGGTAATGCGGTCCATGGAAAGAGATCTGCAGTCGCGAAATAATAAAGAGAGCAATGACCTATGAAGACAATGATGCGATATCATGAAAAGCGGATGCCGCGTTTACAGCAGCGGCCCCTTTTACTGGAATATATGTTCGATGTTCCACTGCGCCATTCCAATGGAAAAAATGGAGATGCGCGCACGTTCGCAAACACGGGCGTGACAACTCCGGCGGTAAACATCATTGAAACGCACAATGACTATCGCCTCGAGATGGTGGCACCCGGCATGAAGAAGGAGAGCTTTAAGATCGAAGTGCAGGACAATATCCTGACGGTAACCTACGACCACGCGGATAACCGCGAAGGCGAGAAGCGCGAATGGAAGTATCTCCAGCACGAGTATAACTACCATTCCTTCAGCAGAAGTTTCTCCCTTCCGGATTCCGTCGAATCCGCCGGCATCGAAGCCAGGTATGTCGATGGCATTCTTCACGTCGTGATCCCGAAGAAGGAGCATGCACGTACACGTCCGGCACACACCATTCCCGTTGAGTGAATCGCGGGACGGCATGGTACCGGCGTGTAACTTTTGTCTATAAGTAAAAAACAAAAACACTTACCACTATGAACCTGATGTTGCAAAAGCCATGGATCGGTGGCTTATTCGACGATATAGATAATCTTTTCACTGGCACGCGAAGAACAAACCAACCTTTCTATGTGTCGGGAGAAGGCATGACTGACCGCGGCGATAAATACCGCATTGTGATGGCTGTGCCTGGCGCCAGCAGAAAAGATGTACAGGTCGAGATCTCGGATAATGAGTTGCTGATCAATGTACAGAAACAGGATAAAAGAAACGGATCGGAATGGCACGCCATGAAAGTGTCCCGTTCGTTCACGCTTCCCGATGACAGCGATCCTAAGGGAATCTTCGCCACCTGCCGCGACGGCCTGCTGACGATCGACATCCCGAAGGCGAAACCTAAAAACCATCGGACGATCAGGATAGAGTCAGCCGGATCAAGTACGCCTGAACCTAACAGAAAGTCTTTCTTTAGAAAATTGATGGACTTGTTCGCAGCAAAGAAATGATCCCGGATCTTAGAATAAATCTTGTGCGGGGCACCGGTATTGTGACAACGCTTCCGAACCAGGCATCATACAATGCCGGCAGCCGCGCACACCATCTATAAGTTTCAAAGATCAACACACTCCGCCTCAGCCGGGCTCAACGTATTTCTCCAGGATCGCCTTCTTCACGAGGCCTGCAGTGTTCTTTACATTGAGCTTGATGCAGAGATTTTTCCGGTGTCCTTCCACAGTTCGTTCGCTGATGAATAACTTTTCACCGATCTGTTGCGTCGTAAGCTCCGCACAGATCAGTGTCAGCACTTCGAGCTCCCGGCTGCTGAGCTGCACGGGCAATGCAGGCTTTTGGTCCCTGTGCTTGAGGCCCACGAGCAGGGATTGTGAAACGTGGTCGCTAAAGTGAACTCCTTTCCCATACTTCACGTATGGCGGTCTCGAGCTCCTGTTTTTTAGTGTCTTTTATCAGGTATCCGTTTGCTCCGAGCCTCATCAAATGCGCGACCATGCCGGGTTCTGTGTGCATTGACAGGATGATCACCTTTACGTCGGGATGGCGTGCCCGGATCTCCTGCAGCGTTTCTATTCCGCCCATCTTTTTCATTTCGAGGTCCAGCAGCACCACGTCGACAGGAGTTTTTTCCAGCTTGTTCAGCAGCTCGGCACCATCGCTTGCTTCGGCACACAGTGTAACGTCCGGCATACCGGAAATGATCATGGCAATACCCTCGCGAAACAGGTTGTGATCGTCGGCTATCGCTACCTTAATGTTCTTCATGTTTTACAATATTGGTAAGAGGTACTCGTATCAGAAACCGGGCACCGCGCTCCATGTTGCTCACCTGCATCGATGTTCCCAGAAGACTCAGCCTGCTTTCTATGCTCTTCAACCCCAGGCCGCCGTTGCGGGTTGTGTTAAAGCCGATGCCATTGTCAGTGTAGTTCATACACATATGGTCGCCTTCCTCGCCTATCGTCAGGTCTATACGCGATGCGTGGGCGTGCTTGAGGGTATTGCTCACGAGCTCCTGGAATATCCTGTAAAAGATGAGCTCTGCGTCGCGTGTCAATGGAAACGGGAGATCGCACGTTAAATTGAAATCGATACGCGCCGCGAT
>CBHTUB010000438.1:0-5020 GCA_966095595.1 uncultured Chryseosolibacter sp.
AACAATTTGTCAATAACCTAAACACCTTAATGTTTGTTTGTTACAAAAACAACACGACAGGTATCCTTCGTAATCCCGAGATCCCCGGTTACATGGGTGCCATTTCAAACCCGGCAGCCAACGTTGCCGACATGGAAAATAAGGGATTCGAGATCGAGCTCGGTTACAAGACGAAGATCGGACCTGTCGATGTGTCGTTCAATGGAAATGCATCGCACTTCAAGAACAAGGTGACCTACCTGGGCGATAAAAAATTCGTCGATGGTGAAAGGTTCCAGGCGGCGAGTTACTACATCACTCGCAACATGGTTGGCGAAGCATATAATTCATTCTATGGATTCGAGATGCTGGGAATTTTCCAGACACAGCAAGACGTAGATAGCCATGTGAACTCGGAAGGCGTGGTGATCCAGCCGGATGCAAGACCCGGTGATATTATCTGGGCGGACCTCGACGATGACGGCGATATCGATGCGGATGACCGCAAAGTTCTTGGTAATCCATTTCCCAAGTGGACTTATGGATTCACCGTCACGGCAGCGTGGAAAGGTTTCGACCTGACCGTATTTGCACAGGGGATGACAGGCAACACGATATTCCAGGGATTGCGCAGGCTCGACGTATCGTATGCGAACTGGCAGACAGAGGCGTTGGGAAGATGGACAGGCCCGGGCACATCCAACAGCTATCCGAGAATTGTTGAAGATGATACCAATAACAACTTCACCAATCCTTCCAAAATGTATCTCGAGGACGGCGATTACTTCCGCATCAAGACATTGCAGATCGGTTATACTTTACCGCGTGACCTTGTCTCGAAGATCGGATTGGATAAGGCAAGATTTTACGTAATGGGAGAGAACCTGTTCACCTTCACGAAGTACACCGGATACGATCCCGAGATCGGCGGCAACGTGCTCGGTATCGACAGGGGTATTTACCCGCAGGCAAAATCGTTCATGGTAGGTGTTAACGTTGGTTTTTAATGAATCTAAAATCTATTGATCATGAGCTTTAAATTCAAATATATCGGTGTGGTTGCAGCAGTGCTTGCCTTCACATCATGTGGCGAGGATTTCCTTGAAGTCGAACCAAAGGGAACCGCGCTCGAAGAGAATTACTATCAGAATCGCGACGAAGCTTACAATGCGCTTATCGCGGTTTATGATGTGCTGGGATTTACCCAGGGATTTGTTTCGAAAGTTGGTTCCCTCAACTCGGCTTCCGACGATCATTATGCCGGTGGCGGCGGGCCGACTGACATGAACGATTTTCAGGTGTGGTCGAACTATTCACTCGATCCTTCCGTAGGTCCGCAGTCGGCGTTGTGGAAAAAAGGTTATTCAGGTGTGTTCAGGGCCAATGTATTGCTGAGCAAGTTACCGGATGTTGCCATGGATGAAGCGGAGAAAGAGCGCTTTGCTGCCGAGGCAAAATTGCTGAGAGCGTATTTCTATTTCGATCTCGTGAGGCTTTTCGAGAACATACCACTGTTCACAGAGCCTGTGCCGGCAAGTGATATGTACAATGTTACGCAGGTAGCTCCGGAGCTTGTGTACGAGCAAATTGAGACCGACATCAGTGAAGCGATACCCGACCTTCCCAAGATCGTCGAAGGAGAGGAACAGGCGCGCCTCACCGCGGGTGCAGCACACGCGTTGCTGGGAAAGGTCTATTTGTATCAGGAAAGATTTACGGAGGCGGCGAGTGAGCTGGCAATCGTCAATGGGACACCCGGCGAATTGAATGGCGAATTCGGTTACAAGCTCGTCGATAACTACGGCGATCTGTTCAAGACGTCGAACGAATTCAACAGCGAATCCATCTTCGAGATTTCCTACACCAATGCATCGGCAGGGGTTTGGGATTGTGGCGATTGTACCGATGGGAACCTTCTCGCAGTTATGGCAGGCCCACGTGGGTTCGAGCGTACTGCTGCGGGTGAAGCGGCGGGTATCGGCAATTACGTGTCGGGCTGGAGTTTCTTTACGATCACACAAAGCCTTGTCGACGCTATGGAAGGTGATCCGCGATATCCCTACACCATTGCCAACATGCAGCAGTGGGAAGACGAAGGTCTCGTAACGTACACGCCCGGCTTTATGGACACAGGATATTTCCTCGAGAAATTTGCTGCGAAGGCTGAAGACAAATCAACCGGAGCCGGTAATTGGGAGCTGAACTATCCTCATAACATCTATGAGATCCGTCTGGCAGATACTTACCTGATGGAAGCCGAGGCACTCGTGAGAGGCAACGGAGACCTTGGACGCGCACAAGCATTGCTCGACGCAGTTCGCGACCGCGTTGGACTTGCATCGATCCCCGCAACCTTTGAAAATATTTTCAATGAGCGCAGGCTCGAGCTTGCGGGCGAAGGACACAGATGGTTCGATCTGGTCCGCACAGGCAAGGCGGGAGCCGCACTCGCTTTCAAGGGATTCCAGGTTGGCAAGCATGAAGTGTTGCCCATTCCACTGAATGAGCTTACCAATACCAAGATCCAGCAAAATATTGAATACGGTGGAACGCTGTAAACAAAACTCAATTTCTGAATTATGAAAATGAAAGTAAGTAAATCAATATACCTGATGTCGTTACTGACATTAGCATCGGTCGGTTGTCAACCCGACGAGTTTGAAGGCGGCGGCAACGGCCTCGTGGGTCCTGACCTCGATCCTTCATTTACGATCGATCCCGTAGCAGTGGAAGGAAAGATCAACAACTTCCAGTTCAAGCTCAACAGCTCTACCGACGATGTTCTGGCCATCTTCTGGGATCTGGGCAGCGACACCTACGTCCGCGGCTCGGAAAACACGGACGTACTTTTCTACCCCGATCAGGATGTCTATCCGATCAAGTTGAAGATAGTAGGAAGGGGTGGGGAATCTTTCGAGTCCGAGCAGTTGCTCACCATCGAAACATCGGATCCCAAATATGGTAACCTTCTGCGCGGTGCGAGGTTCAAGGATGGCGACGAAGAACAGTGGGGAACGGTGACCTACAGTGGTGGTGTAGTTCCGCAATTCACCAATGGTAAAGTGGTGTTTGACTACGGTGGCTGGTCACACTCGGGCTTCTACCAGAGCTTTGAGGCGGTGGCAGGTCAGAAATACCGTGTAGATATGCTCGTCAGTGGTGCAGGTGCTACCAACATGTGGTTTGAAGTGTATATCGGCGACGCCGATCCGGCAACATTCGTGGGTGATTACAACGATGGGGGTATACGTCTTGCACTCAATACATGGGCGGGCTGCGGCAATACGAAATTCGCGGGCAAGCTGACAGACCTCGCATGCGACGGTTCTCTCAAGGGGGATGCCAACGGTGTTTTTGAGGTTCCAGCGTCCGGCACGTATTATTTGGTGGTAAGGACTGGTGGCGAGAATCTCGGCACGGGAGGCATCCTGGTTGATGACATCGAGGTCAGACCGTATTTCGAAGAATAGTTTAAATAAGCTTGGCACACTAGGGTAAGTAGTAAGTAGGAGGATGCTTGTGCCATCACGAACGTGATGGCCGGGCGCCTCAAAAAATTCAGTTCTGGTTTGGGTTATCATTGTTAATCAGAACAGCATGGCGCTTTGCGCTTGTAAGAGGGCGCAAGGCTCATGCTTTGGTTACACATCGTGCAGAGCCGGGACAATTCCAATTTCAAATCTGTTAATGATGATGAAGAAAATTTTTCTTTTGATTGGCTGTGCATGTTCATTTATTCCGGCATGTGCCCAACCTTCTCAGGATGCGACGCAGCCCTGGTATGCGAACAAACGCGTGACGATATATACCACGGCACTTCAAACTGACTATCGGCTTACGGAAACGGGAACGGCGTCGTTCACGGAGTTCAGGCAACCACTGGAAACACAACCCTGTGTTTTCCTGGACCCGAAACAAAAGTTCCAGACTTTTATCGGCGTAGGAGCCGCGCTGACTGACGCATCCGCCGAAACATTCGCAAAACTTCCTGCCGATAAACAGAAGGAATTGCTTACTGCCTACTTCGACAAGGAAAAGGGTATCGGCTACACCATTGCCCGGACAAATATCGCGAGCTGTGATTTTTCAAGCGGAAGCTACGCTTATGTCGACGAAGGGGACGCCGCTCTTAAATCGTTCAATGTCAAACATGATGAAAAGTTCAAGATCCCATTCATCAAACAGGCATTTACTGCTGCCGGTGGCAATTTGAAATTATACGTGAGCCCATGGAGCCCGCCGGCATGGATGAAGGACAATAACAATGTCTTACAGGGAGGAAAGCTCCTTCCACAATTCCGTCAGAGCTGGGCAGATCATTTTGTGAAGTTCATCAAGACGTATGAGAAGATCGGAATTCCTGTCTGGGGGCTTACCGTTCAGAACGAACCGATGGCCAAACAGAAGTGGGAGTCATGCATTTTCACGGCGGAGGAGGAACGGGATTTTATCAGGGATTATCTCGGCCCGACACTCTGGAAGAATGGACTTTCTGACAAGAAACTGATCGCCTGGGATCACAACCGCGACCTGATCTTTCATCGTTCGTCAATCCTGCTCAACGATTCGATCGCACGGAAATTTATCTGGGGTATCGGATTTCACTGGTATGAGACGTGGACAGGGAGCGCGATGCAGTTCGAGAACCTGAAACGGGTCAAGGAAACTTTTCCGGATCACAGCCTCATATTTACGGAAGGATGCGCCGAGAGCTTCGATCTGTCGAGCATCAGCGAATGGCGTCTCGGTGAACGTTATGGATTATCGCTTATCAATGATTTCAATAGTGGCACCGTTGCGTGGACGGACTGGAACATTCTGCTCGACGAAAAAGGTGGCCCCAATCACGTCGGTAATTTTTGTTTCGCTCCGGTACATGCCGATACAAAAACGGGCAAGCTGATCTATACCAATTCCTACTACTATCTCGGGCATTTTTCAAAGTTCATTCAGCCGGGTGCACGACGGATCTCCGTTTCGTCAAGCCGTGACAGGCTGATGGCGACGGGCTTTGTCAATCCGGACAATTCTATCGTGGTGG
>CBHTUB010000439.1:0-5018 GCA_966095595.1 uncultured Chryseosolibacter sp.
GCAGAAGTAAACTCAGTGCCGCGCGCTGGTACGAACAGGCGAAAGGTATTCGCGAACTGTCGGAGATGGAGGACTATCAAAGCCTTTCGGCCATTAGGACATTCCTGGCAAGCCGGAACGAGATCCTCCGCCAGGAGGCGATCCTTGCCATGATGAAGCTCGACAGGGATAACCCCCTTGATTTCCTGAATTCGTTTGACGGAGAGATCGCTCCGTGGATGGTCATCAATATCTATCAATATTTGTCGACGCTATCGCAGGATAAGGTGCCACAGTTCAAACGCTGGCTTCGGGGAAATAATGAGAGTGTTACTTTATTTTCATTAAAAATGATTCGGCAACTCAGGCAAGCCGGAGCTGTTGCGGACGTGGCAGATCTTACCAGACATGCCAACCCGCAGATCGCCGCGCTTGCGATATTGACGATCGGTGATTTTGAAGCGTTTGAATTTGCAGATGTGTTGTTGTCGGGTAACGAGGTGTTTTGGGCGAATGATATGACATCCGAAGCACTTATGAAAGCCATCGGTAAGATAGGATCAGGCGAGCGTGCCCGTGAGGTTGCGCAAAAGTTTGCAGGGCACCCGTCATACGATGTCAGGTTTGCCGCTCACCAGGCGCTGAAAAACCTCGGTGTCACGGAATCGGCGATCGGACTTGATAAGAAGATTCTCGATCATATCAACGAGCCCCTTCTCCAATGATCACGGCGGGCGAAATATTGTATTTTATCGTCAACACCCTGATCCTCATTTATGCGGTTACCATCGCCGCGGCCTATCTGGGCCTTGCCATCGTATCGGTCCTCGAGATGCGCAAGTATATGCATAAGAATTATTTTGTCGACTACAAGTATATCTTATCATCTCCGTTCGCGCCCGGCATCTCCCTCGTTGCGCCGGCCTACAACGAGGGTCTTACGATCATCGAGAACGTGAAATCACTGATGTCGATCATGTACAATAACTGCGAGGTGATCATCATCAACGACGGAAGCAAGGATGATACGCTTGCGAAGATGATTGATGCTTTTCTTTTGGTGAAAGTCCCATTTGACCTTCAACCTACTGTCGCGACAAAACCCGTGCGGGGCGTTTATAAATCGACGAATCGTGCTTTCAAAAAACTTACTGTCGTTGACAAGGACAATGGCGGAAAAGCCGATGCCCTGAACGTTGGTTTGAATATTTCGCGGCAGGAACTGGTGGCTTGTATCGATGTGGACTGTATCATCGAGCCGGATGCGTTGCTCAGGATGGTGAAACCGTTTCTTGAGGATCCCAGTGGGGTCATCGCGTCGGGCGGCGTTGTAAGGATCGCAAACTCCTGTATTGTCGAAGAGGGACGATTGATCGAGATAAGGTTACCCGAACGATTTATTCCACGGGTGCAAGTACTGGAATATATGCGTGCTTTTCTGCTGGGGCGAATGGCGTGGAGCAAATTGAACGGGTTGATGCTGATATCGGGCGCCTTTGGTCTGTTTAAAAGGGACATTGCCCTGAAGGCCGGCGGTTACAATCACAACACCGTAGGAGAAGATATGGAGCTTGTGGTGAGAATGCGCCGCTACATGTACGATAACAAAAAGGATCATAAAGTGGTTTACATTCCCGATCCGCTTTGCTGGACCGAGGCTCCATCGACTTACCAGGTTCTTGGCCGTCAACGGAACCGCTGGGCGCGGGGTACGGTAGAAACGTTGAAGATCCACCGGAAAATTTTCTTCAATAGGAAATATGGCTTGCTTGGAATGGTGAGCTATCCATTCTGGTACTTTTATGAATGGCTCTCGCCATTCGTCGAGGCAACTGGCCTGGTATTCTTTTTTGTCCTTGCCATTTTAGGATGGGTGAACTGGCCGTTTTTTCTATGCCTGCTCGCGGCAGTTTACACTTTCGCCATTCTTATTTCGTCACTCGCGCTGCTCTCGGAAGAGATGTCGTATTTCAAGTACACCAATAAACGCGACATCCTCAAGATGATCCTCGTGGCGGTGGTTGAACCGTGCTGGTTTCACCCGCGTGTGGTTTGGTGGTCATTGAAGGGAAACTTCGACTTGTACAAGGGAAAGAAAGCATGGGGAGAGATGACCAGACAGGGGTTTGTTCAATACAAAAAAAAGACTGCGTGATGAAATCGATTGGTTCTTGCTGCGCGGTTCTCTTCCTGATAGTCACCATGATCGTGCCGTGTATTGCGCAGGACTGGAAGTCGTTCACGGCCGATCAGCTCTTTGATGAAGCCAGGAAAACCGTTCCGGAGGACAGGGAGCGCGGACAAGAGATGCTACGCTATCTCCTCGAAAAAGATCCGAACCATCATGACGCCCGCGTGTTGCTTGCGCGCACATATGCCTGGGACAAAAACTACAGCGAAGCAAGAAAAGAATTGCAGCGGGTCATCAATGATCACCCAAGGCATCAGGATGCTCTCCTCGCTTTGATCGATGTCGAGGTGTGGGACCAGCAATATGCCGAGGCGCTCACGTTGTTTGAATTTTTGGAGGACAAGATAGCATCGTCGGAAGATATTCAATACAAGAAAGCTCTTGCCTTGAGCAAAACGGGTCATTCCGACGAGGCGGTTAATATTCTCAACAGCATACTTTCTTCAAACCCGGGTCACCTGAGGGCCGCGGATCTTCTGCAACAAATACAGGGAGATAAACTCAGGTATACTGCTGCACTTTCCTACAACACCGATCTTTTCAGCAGAACATTCGACCCGGCGCATTATGCATCAGCGCAGCTTTCGAGATTGAACCGTTGGGGAAGCGCCATCATAAAGTTGAACTACACTCATCGCTTCGAGCTTGATGGCCTTCAGCCGGAACTCGACTTGTATCCCCGCATCTCTGACAAGGTATATGCCTATCTTAATTATGGTTACTCGGATTCCCGGTTGTTCCCCGACCACCGCGTTGGGGCCGAAATATTTTCAAAGTTGACGAAGCGTGGGGAGTTCTCCCTCGGTATGCGGTACCTCGATTTTGACGCGAGCAACGTTGCGATCTATACTGGGTCGATCGGATACTATTGGGGCAACTACTGGCTGTCGCTGCGTCCCTATGTTATTCCCAGGCAAGATGTCGGTACGACAGTATCGGCGACGGCATCACTCAGGAGATATTTCAAGGATCGTGATAATTACGTTGGGATAAGTGCGGGTGGAGGGTTTTCGCCTGACGAGCGTCGTTTGCAGACGTCCGCGGGATTGACTACGTACGGTATCTATATCCTCGCCTCACAGCGCGCGGGATTGATGTGGTCCAGGACCATGGATAATAATTTTATTCTTGTCATGAACGCGGACTTTACCCGCCAGGAGTTGATCTTTGACGAAGGAGAGTATGTGTTTATTTCAAGTTTTGCCATCAGCTTGAAGAAACGATTTTAGTTTCTTGCGCAGCGATGTCAACCTTCTGAACCAGAATTTTTCACAGCGTTAAAGAAAACGCTGCATGAATGGAAGCCTCCCCGGCATGCAGGCCAGCACCATGAATCGTGAATAAATTTTCTCTCTACTACAACTTAGTTTTTCTCCACCGCGATAAGTCCCGTTACAAGGCTTTTCCATTGCACGTTCGAAAGTCCGGCGATTGCGCCGGCGCCGACGACTGTATTTCTGATTTTGTCAACAACATTGGTTGTGTCATCGGTGTTGGGTTTCTCGTTGCGTCCGAGGACAGAGGCTGTAACGGTTCTGCCACGTCGCTCCACGATGAAGCTACTGGTTGCATCACTGTCGAAGAAGTGGGCAACGTTTTCCACATTCTTTTGGGTGGGGTCGCTGCTTGGACGCGCCCTGAGGCCGATGCTCTCATAGGGGCCAGTCGAGTCGCTTTTGTCTTCGATTGCCTCGATGCGTACCCAATCATATCCCCTTCCTTCGGCTGGACCAGGCGCAGGCAGGCTGATCCTGAAGAAATCATTTTTTTCGGCTGTACGATCCACGTCACTACCATTTGCATCCGCGAGGTGAAACTTTGCAGATACCGGTCCGCATAGCTTGTCCCAGCTGTTGATGTCAAGCAATCGATTTCGAGCAATGAAGAAAAGCTTTCTCGCATCATCGTCATCAGCAGCCGTGACAGAATGTTGTATATCTTTTTTCCCACCGTCTTTTTGCGGCGGAACCATTTTTTCTTTTATATCGGGCATAGCACTAAATTTTCGGTTATCGCGAAAAATAGGGTGCCCTAAAACCAACAATCGGTATTAATTCGTTAATGGTCTTATATGGTTCAATGGAAAATCGGCTGCTCAGGTTATCACTATGACGAATGGAGGCGGGTGTTTTATCCCGAGGATCTTCCCAAAAAGCAATGGTTTGAATTTTACGCAAGCCATTTCAATTCGCTTGAGCTTAACATAACCTTCTATAGATTCCCGAAGGCAGGATCGCTGAAGACCTGGTACGACAAGTCTCCTGAAAATTTCACTTTCACAGTTAAGGCACCGCGACTCATCACTCATTTTAAAAGACTCAATGAAGCGCAGGTGGAGCTTAATAATTTTTACGAACAGGTTACCAGTGGATTAAAAAGGAAATGCGGACCTGTATTGTTTCAGTTCCCGCCCAGCTTCGTATACGAAGAGCACCGGCTCGAGCGGATCGTCAACCTCGTCGATCACACGATCAACAATGTGATCGAGTTCAGACACGAATCGTGGTGGCGGCCCGAGGTATTCCAGGCGTTTGAAGAGAACAATATTACGTTTTGCGGAATGAGTCATCCGAGTTTACCGGATGATGTTATTAAAACCTCGAACATTGTCTACTACCGTTTTCACGGCGTTCCTTATCTCTATACGTCAAGTTATACCCCGGCACAATTGGAAGACGTAGCGCTGAAAATGCAAAACCTCGCAGGTGTGCGGGAGGCCTATATCTATTTTAACAATACCGCAGAGGCAGCGGCGATCGGCAATGCGAAGCAGTTCCAGGAATTATGCGAAGCAGTGTCGCATTAAGGGCAAAAAAACGTCCCGGAACCACCCGGGACGCTTAAACCA
>CBHTUB010000440.1:0-5009 GCA_966095595.1 uncultured Chryseosolibacter sp.
AGGTTATTTTGCAGATCGTAGATCTCGTTGGTCAAATGGATCTTTGCGCTTGCGATCGACGCTCCGAGCATCGGAGGTTGTACAGGGCCCGAGAAAGTGTATGAGCTCCCGCATGTCAGGATCTTTCTTTTCATTTCCTGGTCAGGCACGATGGTCACACCACCACCTGTTCCAAAACCCTTTGCAAGCGAAGTCGTCAGGATCATCCTGGGGTGCAGTGGCATCTGGCTTAGCACGTAACCATTACCATTCTTACCGGTCCAGCTCATGCCATGCGCATCGTCGATGTAAACATGGAAAGTAGGGTACTTATCGAGCAGGTAAGCGATGTCTTTCAGGGGAGCATAGTCTCCATACATGGAGTAAAGGCCGTCGGCCATATACCATATCTTGTTGTACTTGTTGGGATTCTGGCGGATCAGATCTTCAAGCATGTCCATGCGGTTATGCTTGATCATTTCAACCTTGGTACCACGGGCTTTCAGTTGTTGTACGGCAAGCTGCACGCTTCCGTGAACCTGATGATCGAGGATAACGAGATCTTCATCCTGAACGACTATGGGTAAACATCCCAGGTGCGCGAGGGTAGTAGTGGCTGCAAGCACTGAAGGATTGTTGTCGAAGATCTTATAGAACAGCTCTTCGATCTCTTCATAAAGGTTGCATGCAGAGAACAAACGCGATGAAGAATATTGGGTGCCGTAACGAAGCGTAGCATCGATCGCGCCTTGCTTGAGACGGTCGTCAACCTCAAGTCCCAAATAACTGCACGATCCGAAGTTCACTACTTTCCTTCCCTCAATTGTGACTTCACGTCCATTGAGTACGTTGTCTTCAAGCGAAACCTGGAAGATTCCGTTTTTCGCGCCGTTGGTCAAGCATTCATCGATTGTGTTGATGAATTTGTTGGTTGATCTGGACTTGGTTGCCATTTGTTGGGTTGATTGAATTAATGATTCAAAAGTCCGGCAATTGTTGGTTGGAGACATCAGTAGCATGCCGATTTGCAGAAAATCAGGAAATCACGGATAGGACCGTTGGAGGTGGGGTAAAAGTCGGAAATTGAAAGGATTTGGCAGGTTTTCCAGGGGAAACCCTGAGATCGGTGCTCTTATTCGTTAGCCGCCACTCACGTGTATTTGAGCTGATCCTGAGCATGGCAAGTGGGTGAGCGAGCGGCGAGCGAAGGATCCGCACGTGCGGTGGCGTGTGTCCACGCTTAATCGAATAGGAGTTCGTCTGGTGTTATAATATTGTGGGAAATAAGATCCAATGACACGGAGATCACGAAGGAGACACTGAGTTTCACAAAGAAAAATGCAAAATCCGGCTACCGAATATCCGATCCGAATACACTACACTTTATAATATTCCCGGTACCACCTCACAAACTGCTCAACCCCATTCTCGATCGAGGTCGATGGTTTGAATCCGATGAGTTCTTCGAGTTCCTGGACGTCTGCATAGGTGTCAACGACGTCGCCTTCCTGAAGCGGACGGTAATTTCTGATCGCTTTCCGCCCGACGCTTTTCTCGATCGCTTCGATAAAACGGCTTAGCTCGACCGGGTTGTTGTTCCCCAGATTGAAGATGCGGTAGGGTGCAAAGCTTGTTGCCGGGTCCGGGTAGTAAGCATTCCATTTCGAATTCGGTTCCGGAATGAGAGGAAGCAAGAGACGGATGCTTTCAACGACATCATCGATGTAGGTAAAATCCCTTTTCATCTTCCCGTGGTTGAATACTTCGATCGGTTTGCCTTCGATCACGGCTTTCGTAAAAAGGAAAATAGCCATGTCAGGCCTTCCGTATGGGCCATATACGGTAAAAAACCGCAGCCCCGTCGTCGGAATATTGTAATTGCTTGAGTAGGTATGCGCCATCAGCTCATTGGATTTTTTGGTGGCGGCATACAGCGATATCGGGTGATCTACAGGATCGTGTGGCGAAAATGGCATTTTCCGGTTAGCCCCATAAACCGAGCTTGACGACGCGTAGAGCAGATGCCTGATCTTGTGGTGCCGGCAACCTTCCAGGATATTCAGGAAAGCATTGATGTTGCTGCTGATGTATGCATAGGGATTCACCATGGAATAACGTACCCCTGCCTGCGCCGCCAGATGGATCACATAATGAAACTGGTAACGGTCAAAAATGTCCGACACGAAATCTTTTTCAGAGAGGTCACCCTGGTGAAAAGTGAAGTCGGCCTCGTTTTTCAGCAGCGCAAGTCGGTTTTGCTTGAGGCCCTCGTCGTAGTAGCTGTTGATATTGTCGATCCCGATGATACGGAACTCTCCCAGGAGTCGGCGCGCGACATGAAATCCCATGAACCCCGCGGCTCCGGTAACAAGTATATACGGTTTTTCGACAGGCATATCAGCCTCGGGTTACGCGTTCCGGTTTCGTGTTCGCGTTGGTTTACAGGCGCGCTGTTACTTTTTCCTTTGATAATGCACCCTTGACGTCGTATACAACGGCATCATGCTCCATCAGCGCTGAAAGGTCCATCTTCAGGAAATCCTGATGAGCTACGGCAAGCACTACTGCGTGATATTTTTTGTTGAGCTTGCTGACAAGGTCCACCCCATATTCGTGTTTCACCTCTTCACTGTCGGCGTGAGGGTCATAGATATCGAGGTTCACGCCGAAGCTTGCCAATTCGTTGATCACGTCGATCACCCTGCTGTTACGAATGTCGGGACAATTCTCCTTGAACGTGATGCCGAGCACCAGCACATTGCTGTTCTTTATCGGGAGGTTGTTCTTTGCCATGAGCTTGATCACACGTCCGGCGATGTAGATCCCCATATTGTCATTGATGCGTCTGCCGGATAGGATCACCTGAGGATGATATCCGAGGCTCTCGGCCTTATGCGTGAGATAATATGGATCTACACCAATGCAATGACCCCCGACGAGACCCGGCTTGAAGGGAAGAAAGTTCCATTTCGTACCCGCTGCGTCGAGCACTTCATGTGTGTCGATGCCGATCCGTTCGAAGATCAGGGCGAGTTCGTTTACGAAGGCGATGTTAAGGTCGCGTTGTGAGTTTTCGATCACTTTTGCAGCTTCCGCCACCTTGATAGATGAAGCCTTGTAGGTGCCGGCCTCGACGATTTTCTTGTAAAGCTGGTCGACGCGTTCGGCCACTTCCGGAGTGCTGCCGCTGGTTACCTTTTTGATCGTGGTAAGCCGGTGTACCTTGTCGCCCGGGTTGATCCTTTCGGGAGAATAGCCGCAGAAGAAGTCAACATTGAATTTCAGCCCGCTTGTCTTTTCAAGGATGGGCACGCAGATCTCTTCCGTACATCCGGGATACACTGTCGATTCATAGATCACAATGTCTCCTTTCTTAAGGACCTGTCCAACGGTGCGACTGGCACTCTCGATAGGGCGGAGGTCCGGCTTTTTGTATTCGTCAACCGGCGTAGGAACGGTGACTATGAAGATATTGACAGTTTTGAGGTCATTCAGTTCGCTGGAGTATACCAGTTTACCTGCGGCCTTGAGGTTTTCGGGTTCAACTTCGAGGGTACGGTCATGTCCCTTTTTCAGTTCCTCGATCCGTCCTTTATTGATATCGAATCCGATGACATCCAGTTTTTTTCCAAACTCGACTGCGAGTGGCAATCCAACGTAACCAAGTCCAATAATGCCGATTTTATCCATAGCGGGTTTACAATGAGGCTGCAAAAATAATGATAATGTTCAATCCTGAAACGGAAGATTAGAAAACCTGGATGCCGCAATGCATGTTGGAGGGTGGCTTTAATCTCGTTTTAATGAGTTGCCGTAATGCCCGGAAGGGTTAAAAGCTCAAATTATTAGTATATTTGCGCCTCAATTAAAGGAAATGACCAAACTTTCTAGCTACCTGTTGCTTTTTTTTGCAGGTGTGGTGTTACTGGCGTCCTGCGTCCCGAACAAAAGGATCGTTTATCTTCAGCATCCTCCGGAACCCAAAACAGGTGAGGTTAGGAATTCCGATACGAGTGCCCGTAGTTATACCACAAAGTTCAAACCTTACGTTCTAAAACCGTTGGATATCATATCGATTCGGGTGGCCAGTATTACGCCCAGCGAATATGATTTCGTTCAAAAGTACGAAGAGCAGCTCGGTTTGATCCGGAAGCTGAATCAATATGACCAGGGACAGAATAGCAATAGTAGCAGGCAACGAATATCATCAGGTAGTTCCGGGCAGAATGGGGAGGGGGTTATGGCTCCGATTTCCCTGGACAGGCAGCAAACGGGATTCGAGTTGGACCAGGACGGGAATCTGGAACTACCAAAAATCGGAAAATTGAAGTTTGCCGGACTGACCTTGCCCGAGGCAGAGGCGCTTATGAGGGAAAAGCTGGTAGGGTATTTTGAGACCCCGGTAGTGCGCGTTCAGTTACTCAATTTTCACTTCACCATTTTGGGAGAAGTGAATGAAGAAGGACGATATACAGTATACGACCCCAATGCCAGCATCATCGATGCAATCGCCATTGCCGGTAATCTGAACGATTTTGCCGACCGGTCGCAAATCAAGGTTGTAAGGTTTGAAAACGAAAAGGCAGAAGTGTTCTATGTCAATACGTTGAGTGAGGACCTGCTTTCTCAGCCAGGCTTCTATATGAAACCGAACGACCTGATCATTGTACCGCCGCTTAAGGCAAGGGCCACACGTAAATATACGTTGCCAACATATACGACAACGATCAGTCTCGTGACCTCCACATTGGCGTTTATACTTTTTCTGATCAGTGTGAACAATAACTAAAAATGAAGTTTGCAGACGTAGACGATAGCGTAGGAGGGACACAGCAAATCAACTTCAAGAAATATTTGCTGAAGCTGCTCGGTCGTTGGCCGATCATTCTTTCATTTTTTGTCGCGTGTTTGCTGATTGGCTATACCATAAACCGGTATGCCACCCCTGTATATGCGGTTAAGGCCCGTATAACTACCAAAAAATTCTCCGACAAGCCGACACGCTGCGAGGTACAATGGGAAGAGTTCTG
>CBHTUB010000441.1:0-5005 GCA_966095595.1 uncultured Chryseosolibacter sp.
CTTCCTTTTGAGAGGGGGAATCAAGCAACAACGTCCGACCCGAAACAAGCTAACAAACTGAATGAATCGTATGAAAGCCTTCGTGGAGCAAGCTTGCTCGTTGCTGAAGACAATGGTGTAAATCAGTTGCTCATCAGGAAAGTACTTGAAAAAGTAGGTTGCAAGATCGACATCGCTGCCAACGGACTCGAAGTTCTTGAATTGATGAATAAAAAGGAATATGATCTGATCCTAATGGACATTCAGATGCCCGAAATGGATGGATACGAGACAACTCGTGTGATCCGGGCGCAGACGAATGCGGCGTATGCCGAAATTCCGATCATCGCTTTGACCGCTCACGCTTTTGGTTCGGACGTCAATAAAAGTATTTCTGTGGGAATGAATGACTATCTCTCGAAACCGTTTCAGCCCGAGGCGCTGTATGCTAAAATAAGTAAGCATCTGGCAACGAAGAATAAAGTAAAAATTATCAGCTTGCCGCAAGCGAAAACTGTTTCTATTGACCTGACACCAATCTATGATTTTGGCGGAGGAGATATAGGTTTTCTGAATGAACTCATTATCATATATGATCAGCAAACACCTGCCTTTATCGAACGTCTCCGCGGATATCTGAAGAGTAACAACTTCGGAGCAATCAAATCCATTTGCCATCAGATAAAGTCTTCATATGGCATAGTACAGATGGAAGAACTCGATACTGCGCTTTCTGACGTTTCTTCGTTGTTGAGTGAGGGGAATCCTGAGGAAGTGATTTCAAACATCACCTATCATATCAATATTATCATCTCGCTTATTTCAGTAATAACCGAAGAGATAAAGCGAAACCTGAGAAAAACAGGGTAGTCGAAAATCCTATAGGCAAAGAAATGTTCAAAAGTGTTTCCATTCGAATCAAGATAATACTCGCACAGATATTTCTGATCGCAGTCGTATCGATATTCATCTACAGCTACTATCCCAATCAACAGAAAAAACTGGCGTTGGCTGCCGTCGAGTCAAAGATACACAGCATTGCCAATATGTTTTCCATCGGCGTTGGCATCGGCATGGGAGAAATGGATCTCGTAGCTGTCGCAGAAGCGGTAAACTGGACTCAGGCCGATAGCTCGGTGGTGTATCTTATGGTAACGAACAACGATCATCAGAAGATCGCATCATTTGTCGCTGAAGGTTTGGATATCCCTGAGATATTTAGAAAGGCAAGCCACTCTCAACAACAATTTTACCGTGTTGAAAAAGTAATATACTACAAGGAGAACATCGTGTACCAGCGACTTACCCTTGGTACTTTGGTTATAGGTTACTCACTCGAAGCTCTCGAAGACAATATCGATAAACTGAAACGAACTACGCTTTACTTCTGCCTGGCGTTATTCACGGTGGGCGTAGTTTCATCATTCTTTATCAGCAATATGATAACCCTCAACATCAGGAAACTTGACAGCACCGTCAAGGCTATCACCAGCGGAGCTGAAGATATTCGTGCCTCCGTCACCAGCAACGATGAAATAGGGAAGCTGGGTCGTGCATTTAACCATATGCTTCATCGTTTGGACAAGTCGCGGAGTGAACTTGTGGCTTATTCACAGCAATTGAAAAAGCAAAATGAAGAACTTAATCAATTCAGCTATGTCGTATCGCACGATCTGAAAGCTCCACTTCGGGCAATTTTCAAATTATCGGAATGGATTGAAGACGACTCAAAAGAAGTGCTCCCTGAAGATTCAAAAAGGAACATGCAAACGCTTCGGGGCCGTGTATTCAGGCTTGAGGCGCTCATCAATGGCCTTCTTGAATACTCAAAGATAGGCCGTACGAATGTTCAGGTTGAAATGGTAGACGTGAATCAGATGCTTAGGGAGATCATTGATCTGTTAAATCCTCCGCCCCATGTTGTCGTGAGAGTGCAGAACAATATGCCCGTGTTCGAGACAAAGAAGGTTTTATTGCAGCAGGTATTTATCAACCTGATTTCAAATGCGATAAAGTATAACAGTAGCGAGAGTGGCATGGTCAATGTTCTTATGAACGACCAACAGAACTATTTCCAGTTTGTCGTTCAGGATAACGGGATAGGAATCGCACCGGAATATCATCAGAAAGTTTTCGAGATCTTTCAAACACTGGAGTCACGTGACAAAGTCGAGGGGACAGGTATCGGCCTTGCAATTATTAAGAAATGTGTCGATGATATGGGGGGGAAGATAACATTGGAATCATCAGAAGGAATGGGTGCACGTTTTACATTCACGTGGCCTAAACAGATCGTTCAAGTCGCAATTTAATGAGCTATGAATAACTTTAATTACTTACATATGGCAAACTTGATTAACATACTGCTCGTGGAAGACGATGAGGTGGATATCATGAATGTGCAGCGTGCGTTCAAGAAAAATAACATCGTTAATCCTCTTCATATCGCACGAAATGGTGTTGAAGCGTTGGCACTGCTTAAGGGAGAGGGACCTGGTCCGGTCATACCCACTCCGCGAATCATTTTGCTGGATATCAACATGCCAAGGATGGGCGGCATTCAGTTTTTGAATGAGTTAAGAAAAATGCCGGAACTCCGGGCAATCAGTGTTTTTGTAATGACTACCTCAAATGAAGAGAGCGACAAAATTGCTGCCTATGATCTAAATGTTGCCGGTTACATCCTTAAACCGTTATCGTTCGAAGGCTTCTCAGCGGCCGTATCTATTTTGAATCATTACTGGAATCTGTGCGAAATGCCGCAGGTTTAGTTTTCTAAAAAAAACAACAGCGAAACGTGTTTCCGGGCCTTAAGCTTAAACTTACGATAACCATGATGGTAATGTTTTACCCCGCCTTCTCGCAGGTTTCTTCCTATGGTGAGCTTCAGTCTGCTTACCTCTTCAACTTTGCCAAGTACATCACCTGGCCAAATGAACGTCAGGATTTCACCATAGCAATATTTGGTAAAACAGAACTTTCGAAAGAACTCGAAAATACATTAAGGGAGAAAAAGGTTCACGGACTCGAAATCAAGGTTAAGGAAGTGCACTCGATAGATGATCTGCCTGAATGTCAAATCATCTTCCTTCCGGAGTCAAACTCAAGAACGCTGACTTCATTAAAGTCCGCGGTCAGCGGCAAGCATGTCCTCATTGTTTCTGAGGAAGATTTGATAAAGAAAGGAGCTAGTATAAGTTTCGTGATCTACGACGACAGATTACGATTCAAACTTAACAAAGATAGTTTATCGGACGCCGGCCTTGTTGCAAGTGATGGCCTATTGAACCTTGCTGTATTCCAATAATGTCGGGACGAATGTATACAACTTATAATACCAGCGTTATGTTCAAACGAGTAATTGTGACTTTACTCATCACACTATCGATCACCGTTGCATCTGCACAGGAAAATCCGGCTAAAGATTCGTCCAAGGTAAGTTCGGAGAGGTTATTAAGTATGTCGTTTGAGGACCTAATGAATGTACGGGTCATCACGCCGACGCTAAACCTTCAGAAGTCAAATGAAGCTCCGGCAACAGTTATGGTGGTGACTATGGATCAGATCAGGTTCCGCGGATACAGGAATCTTGCCGAGGTGTTAAACGATCTGCCTGGTTTTATGATCTGCGACAAATCCGACCCACAATATTACAACACAGCAAGTGTGCGAGGTATCTTCGGTCAAGATCATTTTGTTATTCTTCTCGACGGGGTTAGAATCTCATCTCCGACCAATGAACCTCTGCCTATTCTGGAGAACTATCCCATTTATCTCGCCCGGCAAATTGAAGTCGTGTTTGGGCCCGGATCTGCACTATATGGCGCGGATGCGATGGCCGGTGTAGTTAATATTATTACCAAAAAAGCTAGCGACGACAATTTTTCAATAACAGCTGTCGCCGGTTCTCAAGCTTATACAAATGGGAATCTCCTTTTTACAAAAAAGCTGGAGAATGATTTCAACATCACAGTCGGTGGTCAGTATTGCTATGATGGTCAACCAGACTTCTCAAAGATATATAGGAACGAATTTGATATGTCGGCGCATCAAACGGGCATTTTCAATACATCCTACGGGCCAATGAAACCGCAGGGGCCGATCGACGCCAAATACGAAGCTCCCACCAAGTCGTATAATTTTTATTCTTCCATCAACAAAGCGGGCTTCACATTCAGGATTTTGCACCACTATGTGGAAGTTCCTACCTCCACCGCCCTAAAGCCAAACAATGGTGTTTTCAATAAGGATGTTTTTTACGGGCAGGGGGTAACTACTACGAGCGCCAATTATGCGGCTACTATTGGGAAATTTCAAAGTACCAGTTCACTTATAGCAAGTTTTTACAAGGTAAATACGCACTCTAATTTTAGGAATCTTTACGGTGGAATGGAGCATGGATACAAATACAGCACGGGATCTATGGTGAAGGCTGAACAACAGATCAGCTATACATTCTCAAAAAAGGTGAATTTGACGGGTGGTCTTACTTGCGAGCTTTTTCAATCAGTGCCTAAAACTCCCGAGTTGAGTTCTCCTGTAAGCACAAAAGGCTCGGTTAGCGGAATTTTGTTAAACTCCACCGCTCCAAATAATCCCAGGGGAATTGAAGCACCCTTCTATTCTTTATTGTATAGTAATATTGGTTCGTATGTTCAGATTCAATATGCTCCATGGACTAACCTTTCATTTACAGGTGGTGTAAGGTTCGACAAAAACACCCGTTTCGGCCAGACAATCAATCCGAGGATCGGAGCTGTTTTTAATCCGTTCGAAAACACAACGATAAAAGCCCTGTACGGCACTGCATTTTGGGCACCTTCACCGATGGTGTCCTTTGGAACATACGGGTCCTTTTATAGCACCGATGCCGGCAGTACCTATCGTTCTGATTTCTGGCATCTTCCTAACCCGCGGCTGAAACCAATGACATCCCGGTCGTTTGTATTTAGCAATAAAAAAAAAAAAAACAGGAAATTCAGTGCGACACACACCGCCGAAAAAAAAAATTTTTTTAATATTATAA
>CBHTUB010000442.1:0-5002 GCA_966095595.1 uncultured Chryseosolibacter sp.
AACCTATTTGGTTTTGTACTAATGCTTTTTGTCAGCCTCATATAGACTCAAACATCGTTTAAATACACGCCGGGTTTGGTACGCCGCTTCCACAGACTGCGTCTGCACCATTTACCTCGGAGGCGCCTTCCACTTATTATTATGAGATTTCGGGTCAGGGAACTGGAGCGAATGGGACACTTTATATTGATGATAGGGCGGTAGCCAGTTATCCCACGACAAACGGAGCGTTAACTGGATACATTTTACTTGGGGCAGGTGCGCATTCGCTTAAAGTCATGGCTGGTCAGGACGACAATAGCGGTGCAGCCATCTGGGGCCGTCTTTACAAGACTACAATCGGCGGATGCGACGTGCCTACCGAAAAAATCGTTGGTGGCCTGCGCATCAGACGGATTGACAAATTCGGTGTAAAGGATTCGCCAAGAATGTCTATGAACTACGAATATGAGTCAGCGAACTTATATGTAATTCCAAGCTATGTTTTTAAGCTTAAACATGAGATCCTAAAGGGAATTTTAAGTCACCCAACGGAATATGGTTGCCATGATCATGACCCTGATGAATCAGTAACCAGGGTAGTTACCTATTTTTCGCCGGTAGGCGTGCAACCGCTTCAATCACTCCAGGGAGGGCATATTGGCTATAAGAAAGTAAAGGAGATCGAGTCTGACGGAGGTTACACCGTATATGAATATAATGGAACTGTTAAGCTTCCTGCAAACTGGTATTCCCTGGAAGACGTTTGCGTGAGAAGAATTGACAGAGGCATATGTACAGTAGCGGACCCCGAGTGGCCCGTGCCTCCTGCAGAATATGATTTCGGGAGAGGAAGCTTAATCAAAGCTGAGATCTTTGATGCGAGTAGTAAGCTGTTAAAGCAAACCACCTATACCGAGCAATACTCGCAAAATAGCGTGGGCGTTCAAGGTCTCACGACTTCAGCGTGGGAACTTCAAGGTATAACTATCCTTCCGACTCATTACCAGATAAAATCAGGCAGGTTGGATTGGAAGAAGGCCAAAGAAAAGGTCTTTGACGACTTTGGTAACGCGCATGAGACTGAGACAATCACATATTTCAGTTCACCCTATCACAATATGCAGACTAGTACGACCGTAACGGCAGTAAACGGTCTGGTTGAAACAAAGTATCTATATGTCCCAGATCTGACCGAATGCAACACTTTGTCCGAGTGCGCTCAGGCCTATCTTACGGAGATCAATAACCTCGCAGGTGAATACGCGCTAAAACTTAACACCTGCGGAACGGTGGATTGCTATCCGGATCAGTTTCTTGCATGGACAAAGCCGATCAGCCCCTGCGGAATTCCTCAGGATACGCAGGAGTGGAGGAAAAAGACCTGCATGGAGGCAAGCTGGCATGACTATCAATTCAGGTTAAATATGGCCAGGCAGACGTACGCACAATGTCTAAGAGATCATAAGGAAGATAATCAATGCATTACCAACGGCATTAACAACAGTGCAGACCCTGGAGTGCGTTCGTTATACTTGATGGAGAAGGGAAATCAATTAGAGCTTGTTGAATCATCTTCATGGCAAGAGAGCATCTTTCAAAACGCTACATTTTTTGACTACCAATTCGATCCGTTAAATAATGCGAGCATAAATTTAAAGAACATCTATGCCACAGAGTTAGCTGGTCCTACCTCAATATTCTTCCTGGCAAAGATTGCGAACGGAAGCATTCAGCGCGATGGAAAGTACCGCAGCAATCCCCTATTTAATTATCTGTACCAGGATGGGCAGCCTGTCGAAATTACAAACGCAGGCGGAGTAACCACTTCCTATATCTGGGGATTTGGAAATACTGTTCCAGTGGTCAAGGGGGTTGGAACGACCTACTCGATTTTAAAGGCCGCGTACGACAGCTCTCCCGCGAACATACGCAATGACGCTAGCCTTGCGGGGGCGCAGGTCACAACTTATTCACACGATCCGATAGTGGGAATCAAATCGGCCACAGATGCCAATGGTCGCACGATGACTTATGAGTATGACAAATTCGGACGACTTATACGTGTCAAGGACCCGGCAGGCAAAGTTGTCGAGCAATATGAATACAAATACAAGGTCGAATAACACTTATAGAAAATCAGCGCATGAAAAGTAATTCGTCAGTGAGCATAATAGTCTGGCAACTGCGTAAGTGGTTATACTCGACGGCAGTCGCTTATCACACTGCCTTATATAACGCCGCAATAACGCTCAAGAAAAAATCAATCTGCATATCAAGGCATACAAGTATGGATTTTAATGCGAATAAAAATTACGCCTCTTCACGTCATACAAAATTTATAGTTATATGTTTTACGCTGCTGTCGCTTGCAACGGGAAAAGTTATTGCTAAAACGCCTACGCTGGACCTGTCGAGTTGGCTCGTCTCGCCGAATGGAGGGGAAGTAATCGTTGCTGGTAATTCGATAACAGTAAACGTAAATTCTAATTTACATTCAGTGTCATCGTTAACCATAGAACTTTTTCAAGGCACAACTAAGGTGTGGGGAGCATCGACCGCAGGTATGACGGGGCGCACAATTCCAACTCTAGGCCTGCCATCGGGTAGTAATTATCGTGTTCGGGTATATAATGCGTCGAACTATACAGAGGAGGATTGGAGCGATAACTATTTTTCAATTGCGGAGAGTTCGACCCCTTTTTCAAACTGGCTAATATCACCGAATGGAGCTGAGAGTGTTGTCGTCGGAACGGATATAACAGTCAATGTTAACGCCGGCGTGCATTCAGTATCGACTTTAGCCATCGAACTCTTTCGTGGTGGGAGCCGAGTTTGGGGGCCATCAACCGGAAGTATGGCTGGCCGGACCATTCCTACGACCGGCTTGGCGGCTGATAATAGGTATAGAGTACACATCTATAATTCGTCGAATCCTTCAGAAGAGGATTGGAGCGACAATTACTTTTCTATTTATACAAGTTCGACGCCCGATCTAACAAATTGGCTGATATCACCCAATGGAAACGAGACTATCATCGTTGGTACGCCGATAAACCTAAATATTAGTGAAAGCGTGTATTCGGTACCTACATTAGCAGTAGAACTTTTCCAAAACGGAACGTTAGTGTGGGGACCCCAACTGGGGGGCATGACTGGTCGTGCAATTCCTACTGATAATTTGCCACCCGGATCTTACCGCGTACATATTTATAATTCCTCAAACCCATCGGAACAGGATTGGAGTGCTGGATATTTCAGTATTGAGGATGCGGGAGAACCGGATCTCTCAAACTGGCTTGTCTCGCCCAATTCTGGAGGAGCAGTGTACTACATTGGTAGTCCGATTACACTGAATGTAAATGCCACTTTGTATTCACCTTCGACGTTGGCTATTGAACTTTTTAAAGGCATGGAGAAGGTGTGGGGACCGGAGAACGGAGGTGTAACAAATCGCAGTATTCCAACAACCGGATTGACGTATGGTACTGACTACCGCGTTCATATTTACAACGCATCTGACCCCACATATGAGGATTGGAGCAATATGGGCTTTACAATATCTCCTCCGGCGCCGGCTGATCTTTCAAATTGGTTGATCTCCCCCAACGGCGGTGAAACGTTCATTGTCGGATCACCAATTAGCATCAGTGCTAACGGGGCATTGTATACAGCACCAGCGCTAACTGTCGAGCTCTATCAAGGGTCTACCCGCGTTTGGGGTCCTAGTACAGCAGGAATGACCAATCGAACAATTCCAACAACCGGACTTTTGGCAGGGAATACTTATAAGGTCAGAATATATAATCCATCGCAGCCAAGCCAGGAGGACTGGAGTAATGCCTATTTTACATTAACGACGAATGTGCCTTCGGATTTGAGCAATTGGCTTTCTTCGCCTAACGGTGGCGAAGTGTTTAGTTCTGACCAGGTGATCCCGGTTAACGTTAATTCGTCATTGTACGCGATATCGCCCATCACTCTGGAGCTGTATAAGGGTACCAACCTTGTCTATGGACCGAGTACTGGTGGAATGACCAACCGAACGATTCCCACCACAGGACTTTTATACGGCACCGACTACAAAGTTCGCATCTACAATTCAAATGTGCCGACACAGGAAGATTGGAGCAACGCTAATTTCACGATACATACTTCTTCCGCGCCTCCTCCGCCTAGATTGGAACCACGGGTTACCGATGGATACGGCTGTTGGCCGGGTGCAAAGGTGGTACTGATGGCGTCTAACTCGGAGGCTGATGTCGCTTTATGCGGCAAAAGTATATCTCACAAGTGGTATACTTCAGAAACGGGAGGCACTCCTGTAGCACACACGGTGTATTCAACCGGAACATGTGCTTTCTACCAAACAGGCGTGACAGTCACAGCGAATGCGAGTTATTGGGTAGCTGCCGTCATTAGCGGTATAGAATCAAACAGGGTAAAGGTCACGGCTTTATATACCGTTGTTGGCGGTCCAATGACCAGCGATGTTGAATTATGCGCACCCGGTTCAGCAACCGTTGGCGCAACTCCTGGAATGAATGGCACTGCCGTGAAATGGTTCTATACGACAGGAAACGCCGAGGGTCCTTTTTATACAGGGAATTCATATGGGACACCGCCACTGAATCAGGCCCTCACGACATATTATATCAGCTCATATAGTGCTTCGACCGGGTGCTACAGCGAAAGGATACCTGTCAATGTTCGGGTGGACCTTGACGGTGCCCTGAACACAAATGTTGACGTCACGTACGAATGCATGGCGGATGGCAACCTGCTCCTGAAAACCGGTGACCAAAGCGATCGATGGTTTGATTCCCAGGCCGCTACGACTGCATTATCATCAACGAACAATATTGTTACATCTCGTAGCGCAAAAACTCTTTACGTAGAGCGTTATGCTACGGGAGGTTGTAAGTTTCGTATGCCCTATACCATAGACTCCCGCTTTGATGTTACATGCAATGGCTTCCTGAACTCGGTAAGAGTTACTAAACCCCAGGTGGGTACAGATGTT
>CBHTUB010000443.1:0-4949 GCA_966095595.1 uncultured Chryseosolibacter sp.
AATGAGCAAGAGAGATTTTACAAAATACGCCTACAATCAATTTGCTCCATCACTGACGGACAGGCCCGGGCATACAAAATCCTGGGAAAATGCTGACAAGATCGTCATCAAGCCATTGTATTCGAAGGACGATCTTGAATCGCTGAGCCATATCGGATACACCTCGGGCATACCGCCATTTTTACGCGGACCCTATGCGACGATGTACACGACAAAACCATGGACGATCAGGCAATACGCCGGATTTTCAACGGCACGTGAATCAAATGCCTTTTACAGAAGAAACCTTGCCGAAGGCCAACGCGGGCTTTCGGTAGCTTTCGATCTCGCAACACACAGAGGATATGACTCGGACCATCCGCGTGTATCGGGCGATGTTGGAAAAGCAGGCGTGGCAATCGATTCGGTCGAGGATATGAAGATACTCTTCGATCAGATACCGCTCGATAAAATGTCTGTATCCATGACCATGAACGGCGCTGTAATTCCCGTGATGGCCTTTTACATCGTTGCAGCGGAAGAACAGGGCGTAAAGCCTGAACAGCTCAGCGGTACGATCCAGAACGATATCCTGAAAGAGTTCATGGTGCGCAACACCTACATCTATCCTCCCGGTCCCTCAATGCGTATTGTAGCCGATATTTTCGCCTATACCAGCAAGCGGATGCCGAAATTCAACAGCATCAGCATTAGCGGATATCACATGCATGAAGCCGGCGCCCCTGCGCACATCGAGCTTGCGTATACATTGGCAGATGGACTTGAATATATCAGGGCCGGACTCAAGGCGGGAATTGCCATCGATGATTTTGCGCCGAGGCTGTCTTTCTTCTGGGGCATCGGAATGAACTTCTTTACCGAGATCGCGAAGATGCGTGCGGGTCGTTTGTTATGGTCGAAGATCGTAAAGGATTTCAATCCGAAGAGCTCGAAGTCGATGGCGCTGCGAACCCATTGCCAGACCTCAGGATGGAGCCTCACCGAGCAGGATCCCTACAACAACGTAACACGAACCTGTATCGAAGCTCTGGCTGCCGTACTGGGAGGAACACAATCGCTGCATACCAACTCGCTTGACGAAGCAATAGCGCTTCCTACCGATTTCTCTGCAAGGATTGCCAGAAATACCCAGCTGTTCATCGAGAAGGAAACCGATGTAACAAAAATAGTCGATCCCTTTGGTGGATCATATTACGTCGAATCACTCACCGCCAGTCTCGCGGAAAAAGCCTGGACTTTGATCGAAGAAGTCGAACAACTTGGCGGCATGACGAAAGCGATCGAAAGCGGCATTCCGAAAATGCGTATCGAGCAGGCCGCTGCGGCAAAGCAGGCGCGCATAGATTCGGGACGCGATGTCATCGTAGGTGTAAACAAATATCGCGTAGACGAAAAACCGGACTTCGAAATTCTCGAAGTGGACAACACGGCGGTGAGAAATGAGCAGATCGAACGATTAAAAGAGATCCGCTCCCGGAGAAATAATGCCGAAGTTGAGCAAAGTCTTCAGGCATTGACCGCAGCAGCAAGCTCGGGCGAAGGTAATTTGCTCGAGCTTGCAGTCGATGCAGCACGCAGGCGCGCGACCCTGGGAGAGATTTCGTCGGCCATGGAAAAGACATTCGGAAGATATAAGGCAACCATTAAATCCATTTCAGGCGTATATTCGGGTGAGATGGACCAGGAATCATCATTCAGGGAGGTGAGAAAGTTATCTGACGAGTTCGCCTCGATGGACGGACGACGTCCCAGGATCCTGATTGCAAAAATGGGACAAGATGGCCACGACCGTGGCGCCAAGGTAATTGCAACCAGCTTTGCGGACCTCGGCTTCGACGTCGATATCGGACCGCTGTTCCAAACCCCTGAGGAAGTTGCCGTGCAGGCCGCAGAAAACGACGTGCACATCATCGGCGCGTCGAGTCTGGCCGGAGGACATAAAACGCTTGTTCCGGAGCTGATCAGTGAACTGAAGAAGATCAATCGCCCGGATATAATGGTGGTCGCCGGCGGAGTTATTCCGCAACAGGACTACGACTTTCTGTATAATGCCGGCGCATCTTTTATCTTTGGGCCTGGAACGGTGATTACGGACGCGGCAAAGGAAATTTTAAAGAAACTGATCAATTCATAAAAACAAACCCGCCTCGGCCGTCTTTACGAATTGACTCAAACACGACATTCAAGTGACTTCCCCAAAAAAAAGAATTGCAATCTTCGGCTCGACAGGTTCTATTGGTAAGCAGGCTCTGGAGGTCATTTCAGCTCATCCCGAAAAGTTCGAAGTAGAAGTGTTGACGGCACAGAACAACGTGGCGGAACTCATCGGGCAGGCAAAAAAATACAATCCGAATGCTGTAGTTATCTCCAATGATGCGCATTACCAACTTGTGAAGGATGCCCTGGGCAGCCATGACATCAAGGTTTATGCAGGCGAGAACGCGTTGTCGTCAGTTGCCCAAATGGAGACTATCGACATCGTGCTCACAGCGCTCGTTGGATATTCAGGTCTGCGTCCAACAATGAAGGCAATTGAGGCAGGAAAAACTATCGCGCTTGCCAATAAGGAAACGCTTGTGGTGGCCGGAGAGCTGATCACCAGCCTTGCGAGAAAAAAAGGCGTCAACATCTATCCCGTCGACTCGGAGCATTCCGCCATCTTCCAATGCATCGTCGGCGAATTCCATAACAAGCTTGAAAAGGTCATACTCACCGCGTCGGGCGGCCCGTTTCGTGGCAGGAAGCGGCAGGAACTGGTTTCAGTTACTAAGGCCCAGGCTTTGAAACATCCCAACTGGAGCATGGGAGCGAAGATCACCATCGACTCGGCTACACTGATGAACAAGGGCCTCGAAGTAATTGAAGCGAGGTGGCTTTTCGGACTCAAACCACAACAGGTCGACGTCATCGTACACCCGCAATCGATCATCCATTCTATTGTGCAGTTCGAGGACGGGTCGATGAAAGCCCAGATGGGCCTCCCGGACATGAGAGTTCCGATACAGTTTGCGTTAACGTATCCGGAGCGCCTCAGATCAGACTTTCCGCGGTTCGATTTTTTAAATTATCCGGCTTTGACATTTGAAAAGGCAGATACGGAAACTTTTCGTAATCTTGCTCTTTCGTTTGAGGCCTTAAACCGGGGTGGAAACAGCCCTTGCGTGCTAAATGCCGCAAACGAGGTCGCGGTGGCGGAATTTTTAAAGGATAATGTTGGTTTTCTAGAAATGTCAGAAATAGTTGAGCGTTGCCTGGAGAAAATGTACTATATCCAGAGCCCCACCTATGAAGATTACGTAAATACCGACAAGGAAACGCGGATTCGCGCGCTTGAATTGATTAAACGAAATTGAAGAATAAAATAAGATGGATTGGATGATAATGCTCGCTCAGCTTTTGCTGAGTCTCTCGTTCCTGGTTGCCGTGCATGAGTTCGGGCACCTCATTGCAGCTAAGTATTTCGGAATGCGTGTAGAACAATTCTCCATTGGATTTCCGCCAAAGATATGGTCCTTCAAAAAGGGCGAAACCGAGTACGCGCTGAGCGCTATTCCTCTCGGCGGCTATGTGAAGATATCCGGCATGATCGATGAGTCACTCGACACAGAAACAATGAAGCAGCCGCCGCAGCCCTGGGAATTCAGATCCAAGCCCGCATGGCAGAGATTGATCGTAATGCTCGGTGGCATTTTTGTAAACGTGGTCGTCGGTATTCTAATTTTCATCGGCATCACATATGTATACGGAGACACCAACTATCTGAAGGATAAGATCAATAGTAACGGCGGTTTTTATGTTGGCACCGTAGGCGAACGCGTAGGTCTAAAGACCGGCGACAAGATCGTAAAGCTCAACGGCAAAGATTATAAATACATCGACGAGCTCATATCACCCCAGACGCTTCTCGGGCATGATCTCACCTACACTGTCGAACGCAACGGCCAGCTGCACGAAATCAAAATACCCGATAACCTGATCGAGCAGTTCAATAAGAAAGAAAATCAGGGACAATTCATCAGCTACCGCAACCCGGCGATAATCGGCTTGATCAAAAAGGATGCGATTGCCGGCCGCGTAGGCTTGAAGCAGGGCGATCTGGTGTTGGACATCAACGGCACAAAGGTGAAATACGCCGATGAGGTTCCGAGCCTCGTTAAAAGTACAAAGGGAGACACGATAAGTTTTTCGATTTCACGTGGTGGCCAGATACTTTCCTTCCGCGAACCGTTCAACGGAGAAAAACAGATCGGCATCGGTTGGTATGAGCCGGAAGGATACCTCGATGACGCCAAGGTGATCACGAAATATGGATTCGCCGAATCGATCCCGCTGGGTACGACGAGGGCATTCGAAACGCTCACAACCCAGGTAAAAGCTTTTGGAAAGATCATTTCCGGCGCTCTTTCTCCGAAGGAGTCTTTGTCCGGCCCGCTTGGAATCATGCGCGCCTTCGGCAATGAATGGGAATGGCAGAGATTCTGGACTTTGACAGGCGTGCTCTCACTCGTGCTTGCATTCATGAACCTTCTTCCGATTCCTGCGCTCGACGGGGGACATGTGATGTTCCTCAGCTACGAGATGATCTCGAGAAGAAAACCTTCCGACAAATTTCTCGAAAGCGCACAAAAAGTCGGAATGGTGTTCCTGCTCGCCCTGATGGTGTTCATCTTCGCGAATGACATCATTAAGTGGATACAGAGCTGAGACGGCAGTAGTTGGTAGTATGCACGACCAATGCCTGTCTGGCAGAGTTATTCATCCCTGGCTTGTTCGCTCAGGAGAAATCGATGTCGGATAATTGAATAATAACGATCGCCAGGAACACGACTATGCTGATCAGCAGGATCCTGTTGCCATGTGCCCTATCCTTTACGTCGTATCCGTAGACCTTCTGACCATTCGGCAATAGCTTCCTGAACGTGCTGAGATTCCGGCGTTCCTGATTTCTC
>CBHTUB010000444.1:0-4929 GCA_966095595.1 uncultured Chryseosolibacter sp.
TCACGCTGCCGCAGCTTATGGCCATGGATGACGCACAAAAGTTATTCAAGGACTCGGGCTACAAGCCAAAAAGGCGATAATTATAACGCTCAAACGATTGATGATCCCCGGGGCGTAAACAAGCGCGCGAATACTTCAAACTTTCATCTTTCTTTTATCTTTGCACACCAACTTTAAACCACATTTTTATGCGCCAGAAAATTGTTGCAGGTAACTGGAAGATGAACAAGACCCTCGAAGAAGCCAACATCCTCGCTTCGGAAATACTCGGCATGGTGGCCGACGAAGTCAAGGGTGATGTGAAGGTTATCTTTTGCACGCCATTCCCGTATCTGACAGCAATCAAAAATCTTCTGGGCAACAACCCGCGTATCTCCGTGGGAGCACAGAACTGCAGCGAACACGAATGGGGTGCCTACACCGGTGAAACCTCGGCTCCCATGCTGAAGGCGATCGGAATACCTTATGTGATCCTCGGTCACAGTGAGCGCAGACAATACTTCGGCGAAGACGGAAAACTACTCGCGAAGAAAGTCGACGTTGCTTTGAAGCACGGACTCACGCCCATCTATTGCTGCGGCGAACCACTCGAAGTACGCGAGAAGAACGAACACGAAAAGCTCGTAAAAAAACAGGTGGAAGAAAGCCTTTTCCATCTCGACGCATCGGCAATTCAAAAGATCGTTATTGCCTACGAACCTGTGTGGGCCATCGGTACAGGGAAAACCGCTTCTTCCCAGCAGGCACAGGAGATGCATGCCGTGATCAGAAAACATATCGCCGGCAAATACGGTCAGCAGGTTGCCGACAGCATTTCTATTCTTTATGGCGGAAGCGTGAACGCAGGTAACGCAAAGGAATTGTTCGCATGTCCTGATGTTGACGGCGGACTTGTCGGCGGAGCATCGCTCAAGTCGCGCGAATTCACTGAGGTGATCAAATCCGCTTAACATTTTTCATGACAAGCTTCTATACCAGATTAGTTGTCCGGTGCGACGGTGAATTTGCCGAGATCCTCATGGCCGAGCTGGCCGAACTGGGTTTCGACACGTTCCTGGAGATTGATAGTGGATTTGAGGCATATGTAGAAGGGGAACATTACGACAGGCAAGGTCTGCAGGACGTCAAGGCCAAATACGAAGAGCATACATCGATCGAATTCTCCTTTGAAAAGGTCGAGAAAAAGAACTGGAACGAGGAGTGGGAAAAAAGCTACGAACCGATCATCGTCGACGACCGATGCCTGATCCGGGCGTCGTTCCACAAGACTGACAGGAAGTACCCCCATGAGATCGTTATCACACCGAAGATGTCCTTTGGAACGGGTCATCATCAGACCACATACCTGATGATTAAAAGCCAAATGGACATCGACCACCAGGGCAAGCGCGTGATGGATGCCGGTTGCGGAACAGCCATATTGTCGATTATGGCATCCAAACTCGGCGCAAAAGAAGTAGAGGCTTTTGATATCGACGAGTGGAGCGTCACAAACGGGAATGAAAATATCGAGGTGAATAAAACTCCAAATATTCGCCTCCAAATGGGAAAAATTACCGAGGTAAAGATTTCAGGTTTCTTTGATATTATCCTGGCCAACATCAACAAAAATGTTCTGCTCGCGGAGATGGGTATTTATTCGAGTTACCTGACAACCAACGGCTTACTGCTCCTCAGTGGGTTCTATACCCACGATATCCCCGACCTTCTTAGCGAGGCGAAAAAGCATCACTTAACCGAAGTTAAGCGAGATGAACGCGATACCTGGGCGGCACTTTTGCTGAGGAAGGGATAGGGGTCAATGGTCGATAGTCAATGGTCAGTAGTCAATGGGTCAATGGTCAATAGTTGATGGTCAGTGGGATATGCTGAAATTGACCTGTGAGTTTTGGAAAGTCACGACAGACTAACGAACCGCGCTCTACGTTTAACAACGAAAACCTTTTCATATGAGATCCCTTCTCGCCTTCGTTTTTTGTTTTCCCTTTATCAACGCGATCAGCCAATCGAAAGAAGCTCCGGTCCGCTTTATCGAGGTCAGCGGTCAGGGTGAAGTGAAAGTAGACCCCAACATCATTTACCTGTCTATTCACTTGCAGGAATTTAAGAAGGATGGAAAAATCGTAAAGCTTGAGACACTGGAGTCCAGTCTAAAGCAAGTACTGCAAACGGTCGGAATCGGACCGGAAAATCTGAAAGTATATGCCACGTCCGGTCGTCAATACGACCTTAAGAAGGTAAAATCAAACCTCATGATCGGCAAACGATACAGCCTGAAGCTGGATGATATCGATCTGTTTAACCCCCTGCTCGAAGCGCTTGCCGAAGTGGATATTCTTTCTGTTAACGTCAGGGAAGTCACACACACGGAAATAGAAAAATATAGAACTGAAGCCAGGGTCAAGGCGATCAACGCCGCAAAAGACAAAGCTATTTTGCTAACCTCCGCGGTCGGAACGAAGATAGGAGATGTGTTACAGATCCGTGAGCACTCTGTCCAGGGCGATGGCACGCAGGGAACATCAGCAATACAAATTCGTGGTTTGAATTCTTATGATGATTACAATCCGAAATACGGGACCAACAACATAGCCTTCGAACAATTAACGCTCAGGTACGAAGTGATCATGATGTTTGCGCTTCAATAGGTCACGGTGACTGGAGCTATGGGCTTTGGCTTAATAGCAAAAAAAACGCCAGTGAGTTTTCAGCTACCCCACGCGCTCCAACCAATCCATCACGACCTTTACAAACTCCTGTGGCTTCTCGGCTTGCACCCAGTGACCCGTGTCGAGCGTCTCAAGCTGCGCCAACGGAAACACTTCCTGAATTCTTGCCATGTCCTCGCCCCGAACATATTTCGATCGTCCGCCACGGATAAACAACGTGGGCTTATCGAACGTCCCCTTGAACTGGAGGTCGTAGCCTATTTTCGGAAGGTTTTTTGTGATGACAGGGAGGTTGAGCTTCCACGCAAATCCACCCTCGGGCTTGCGCTGAAGATTCTTCAGGAGGAATTGTCTGACGTCCGCTTCGGGAACAAACGGAACCAGTATCTCATCCGCCTCGTTCCTGGAGGCCAGCGTATCTATGGGAATAGCATTCAAGCCATCAAGGATGACATAGTGCTCGAGATTATAGGGGCGCGGCGAGATGTCAACAACAATCAAACGTGAAAGCTTATCGGGGTGGGCAACGGCAAAATTCATGGCCACCTTTCCGCCCATAGAGTGACCGATAACAATCGGATCTTTTAACTGAAGATCTTGCATGAACTGCTCCATGTCCGACACCATCACCTGGTAATCAAAGGCATCATCCTTGGGCGATTGTCCGTGATTTCTCAGATCGACCAGAATTACACGATACTTTTCCGAAAGGATCTTTGCCTGGGTCAGCCAGTTATCGGATGAGCCGAATATGCCGTGCATGATCACGATCGGTTGTCCGGCACCATATTCCCTATAGAACAAATTCATGGTCGCAAAAGTAATGATTGCAGGTTCGCTTTAATACCTGATTAGAAATAATGTAAAAATCTATCCTTTGGTCAGCCTCTTTCCCATTGGTCGGGAATGTTGATTTATATTTGCGGCTTCATTACAACGCCCATGGAGCTGTCGCAAGGAAAATACAGAGTTCAAAATGTCGATCTGGTAGCTTTAGCAAACGAATTCGGGACACCGGTTTATGTCTATGACGCGGACAAGATCGTGCATCAGCTCAAGACACTGAAGACAGCATTTTCCAACTCGGACATTCGCATCAAGTACGCCGCGAAGGCCCTGACAAACCTTTCTATCCTAAAGCTGCTGAAAAAACACGGCTCCGACGTGGACGTGGTTTCCATTCAGGAGGCGCACCTTGCACTGAAAGCCGGATTTGCTCCGTCCCAGATCATGTATACTCCAAGCGGTGTAGATTTCAACGAGATCGTCGAGGCGGTTAACCTCAGGCTGACGGTGAACCTGGATAGCCTGCCGATCCTCCAGAAGTTTGGCGAGAAGTATAAAGACTCTTACCCCTGCAGCATAAGGCTGAACCCGCATATCATGGCCGGTGGCAACTATAAGATCTCAACCGGGCACAGCAACTCGAAGTTCGGTATCTCCGTGTTTCAGCTGCCTGAGATCCATGAGATCGTGAACAGGCATAACATCCAGATCAACGGCCTGCACATACACACCGGTTCCGACATCACGGAAAGCGATGTTTTCATCAAGATGGCAGAGATCCTGTTCGGCGTTGCGCGCGACTTTCCGGCGCTTCGTTTCATCGACTTTGGAAGTGGTTTCAAGGTTGCCTATAAGGAAGACGACATCGTAACCAACATCTATGACCTCGGGCTGAAGCTGACATCAGCGTTCAACGATTTCTGCCGGCAGTATGGAAGAAAACTCGAGATGCATTTCGAACCGGGCAAGTTTGTGGTGAGTGAATCGGGTTATCTTCTTGTAAAGGTAAATGTCGTCAAGTCGACACCATCTGTAACATTTGTCGGCGTAAATTCCGGTCTCAATCACCTGATCCGTCCCATGATGTATGACGCCTGGCACGATATCGTCAATATCTCCAACCCCGGAGGTTCCCAGAAACTTTATACCGTTGTAGGATACATCTGCGAAACCGACACATTCGGCGCCGACCGTAAATTGAGCGAGGTAAGGGAAGGCGACATCCTGGCGTTCAAGAATGCCGGAGCCTACGGTTATTCAATGTCCTCTAATTATAACTCCCGTTTTCGTCCCGCTGAAGTCATGATCCTTAACGGAGAACCGAGGCTAATCCGCCAGCGCGAAACGATGGAAGACCTGCTTCGCGGATCACAGCGACCACGGACCGTGACGGCCTGGCCCGGCGAGTTCCAGGCCGCGTGAACGGGTACTACGAAGAAGTCAAAGCCGTGCTCAAGCAGCACGGCTTTTTTCT
>CBHTUB010000445.1:0-4901 GCA_966095595.1 uncultured Chryseosolibacter sp.
GGGATGGCAATGGGGTGAACTTTGCACTGTTTGCAGAAAACGCCACGAAGGTGGAACTGTGCCTTTTTGATAAAAAGAATACGTCGAGGGAGATCCAGCGGATCAGGTTGCAGGAACGAACCCACCAGGTGTGGCACGGCTATCTCCCGGACTGTAAGCCCGGAGATCTCTACGGATATAGAGTACATGGTCCCTACGATCCGGCAAACGGACACAGATTCAACGCTAACAAAGTCCTGATCGATCCTTATGCAAGGGCAATCAGCGGGACCATACAGTGGAGCGAGGCGTTATACGGCTACAAGTTTGATGATGCCGACGGAGACATGAGCTTCAGCGAGCTGGACAGCGCTCCCTATATTCCCAAGTCGGTCGTGATCGACGATACGTTCGATTGGGAAGGTGTGAAACAACCCAAGATCCCCTATCACAAATCGATCATATATGAGACACATGTAAAGGGATTCACAAAGCTGCATCCCGACATTCCGGAGACGATCCGGGGAACGTATCAGGCGCTTTGTCATCCCGCTACGATCAAATACCTCAAAGAGCTCGGTGTGACAGCCGTTGAACTCATGCCGGTTCATCATTTTGTTTCCGATCATCACCTTGAAGAAAAAGGGCTCACCAACTATTGGGGCTACAACAGCATCGGATTCTTTGCTCCTGACTTTCGCTATGCGACCAGTGGTGATCACGGTGCGCAAGTGAACGAGTTCAAGGGCATGGTCAAGGAGCTTCACAAGAACGGGATCGAGGTGATCCTGGACGTCGTATACAATCACACGGGTGAAGGAAACCAATTGGGCCCGACGTTATGCTTCAAGGGTATCGACAACGCTGCCTATTACAGACTGACAGACGACAAGCGATATTACATGGACTACACTGGTACAGGCAACACGCTGAACGCAAATTTACCCAACGTGCTTCGGCTGATGATGGACAGTCTGCGCTACTGGATCCAGCAAATGCACGTGGATGGATTTCGTTTCGACCTCGCGGCGACACTTGCCCGTGAGCTTCATGAAGTAGACAGGCTGAGCTCATTCTTCGACATCATCCACCAGGACCCTGTTATTTCACAGGTAAAACTTATTGCCGAACCGTGGGATATCGGCGAGGGTGGCTATCATGTGGGCAACTTCCCTCCAGGATGGTCGGAGTGGAACGGCAAATACCGCGATTGTGTTCGCGATTATTGGCGCGGAGCCGACAGTATGCTCGGCGAATTCGCGGCGAGATTCACCGGCAGCCCGGACCTTTATCAGGGTGACTACCGCAGACCGACAGCATCGATAAATTTCATCACGGCGCACGACGGCTTCACACTCCACGACCTGGTTTCCTACAACGAGAAGCACAACGATGCCAACGGCGAAGACAACAAAGATGGAGAAAGCCATAATCGCTCGTGGAACTGTGGCGCAGAGGGTCCGACGAACGATAAGGCAATAATCGAGTTGAGAAATAAACAAAAGCGGAATTTCCTCACAACGTTGTTCCTGTCACAAGGGGTTCCGATGCTTGTGGCAGGCGATGAGATCAGCAGAACTCAAAATGGCAACAACAACGCCTATTGTCAGGACAACGAAGTGTCATGGATAAATTGGAGCACAATGGACACGCAGTTGCTGGAATTCACGAAACGCCTGATCGAATTCAGAAAGTCGCACCCGGCATTTTGCAGGAGGCGATGGTTCCAGGGCCAGCCGATCAAAGGTGTGGGCATTGAAGATATCGCGTGGTTTCTACCCGATGGCACAGAGATGACGGAAGAACATTGGAACAACGGTTTTGCCAAGTCATTGGGCGTTTTTCTGAACGGCAAGGGAATTCACGCCGTAGGTGCAAAGGGAGAAGCGATAACCGACGACAGTTTTTATTTGATCTTCAACGCACATCATGAGCCACTTGACTATAAATTGCCACCTTCGAAATATGCGAAGGAATGGACGAAAGTGATCGACACCAGTGAGAGCAAGATCGAGGAGTATGGAGAGCTCTACAAAGCCGAAGACGCGGTGACCGTTGAAAGCCGGTCGTTGATATTGTTACACCATCCGCTTTAGATCATATTAAAAGATCGAAACCGTCCTTTATGGAAAAGCGAGGCGCTGGCATCCTGATGCACATCACCTCTCTCCCTTCGGAATTCGCCATTGGTGATGTCGGAGAAGAAGCCAGACGATTTGCGGATTTTCTAGAAGATGCCGGACAGACGTACTGGCAAATACTGCCGCTGAATCCGATCTCAGCAGATCAGGCCTTCTCTCCCTATAGCTCAAGCTCGACGATGGCGCTCAACACCCTGCTAATCAGTCCGGGCGAGTTGGAAAAAGAGGGCCTGCTGAAGAAAAGCGATCTGAAAAAGTTTGCCACCCCGGTGAAATCGCGCGTGGATTTCAAAACAGCGATCCGGCTCAAGGCAGAGATCCTCGACATTGCATTCACGAATTTGCAGAAGACAGACACCTCCAACCTCGCCGAGCGTTTCAACACCTTTACCTGGCAGGAAGCCGAGTGGCTGGAGGATTTTTCGCTTTTCACCGTCCTCAAAAAAAAGTACAACAACAAGCCCTGGCACAAATGGCCCGACGAAGTAAGAAGGCGCAATCCGAAAGCTTTGGCCCGCGTGGCTACCGAAATGCAGGATGCAATCGCGCGCGTGAAGTGGGATCAGTTCATCATATCCCAGCAGTGGTCGCAGCTAAAAACCTATTGTAAAAAGCGCGGCGTGTCATTTATCGGCGATCTCCCATTTTATGTAAGCCATGACTCAGCCGACGTATGGGCAAATCAACACGTATTCAAGCTTACGAAAGAGGGCACGATGAAGGGAGTGGCGGGTGTTCCTCCTGACTATTTCAACGCTGACGGCCAGTATTGGGGCATGCCGGTGTATCATTGGGATACGCTGATGAAAGAAAATTACGAATGGTGGATCCAACGTCTGAAGAAGAACACCGGGCTATTCGATATCCTGAGGCTCGATCACTTCAGGGCCTTCGCAGGTTACTGGGAGATCCCCGCTTCGGAAGAGACCGCCAGGAAAGGACGATGGGTTGGTGGCCCGGGGAACGATTTCTTCAAGGCAGTCAGCGCGAGGCTTGGCGATCTTCCGTTTATCGCGGAAGATCTCGGTGAGATCACCGATGACGTGATCGGGCTGCGAGACGATCTTTCACTGCCCGGCATGAAGATCCTTCAGTTCGCATTTGGCGGTGATCTGGGAAAGAATGCTTACCTGCCACATAACTATACGGAGAACTTCCTGGTCTACACGGGCACGCACGACAACAACACGACCCTTGGATGGTTTTCGAAAGACGCTGCAAAAGCCGATAGAGAGAACCTGCAACGTTACATTGGCACTAAGGTCGACCGGTCGGGTGTTCATGAACAGATGATCAGGCTGGCTTATCAGTCTGTGGCCCGTATAGCCATTGTTCCCATGCAAGATATTTTGGGCCTTGGGCATGATGCAAGAATGAATACACCTGCGTCAGTTAAGAACAATTGGGGATGGCGGATGACAGGGCGGCGACGTCTCGATAACGAGACGCGGTTTTTGCGTGAGCTTGTGGAGATCTATAATCGGTTGTGAATGATATCCGGTTATTTGTTCCGGAGGAAAAGTCTCCGAAGTCCCTGCATCATTTCGACCGGAGGGCGAGGATCTAAAGCACGAACATAAACGCAGGACGAGTGATCTCCAAAAAAGAAGGCCGAGCATCACCCCGGCCTTCCGTTATTACAAATACTTTTCAACCAAATCGAATTAAGCGTTTTGCTGTTGCTCATTAGCGCGGTTGGCCTTGTTCTTGCGATTGGCTCCGCTAGCTTCTCCGCCCTTCCTTCCGATCTGCGCCATATGCTCACGATTGCGGCTTACGGCTTCCCCACCTTTCCTGGCAATAGCACGTTGCTGTTCAGGATCCATTGAAGCGAATCCGCGGTTTGCGGTTCTGCTAGTATTGCCCTCTTTAGACTCCATACTCCCTCATTTATTGTTGAACATTAAATCTTTTTTTGCTTTAGTTATTCATAAAGTCATCCGTCAATAAAAAAAACCGGTGCCTGGGTGGTTCCCCCGGTGAAATGCTTAAACTGTTGATAATGATGAACATCGGCCGTTCAAATTGAGGATTGGATTCACCACTTTTGGAAGTGGTTTTACGAAAGCTTTCGGCCCTTTTTTACGTTGTTATGTTAACGCGCCACGGCTACAACAAGTGCGCATCGCCAAGATATTCGGATGTATTTTTCGCCAGGTCTACAATTATTTCAGTCTTTCCGACTTTGAAGGAGTGATCCGCTTTTTCAAAACTCACGAGTTTGGCAAGTGGCAAACTCTTACACACTTCCGAAATATACTCCGGATAGGCAAGGGCGTCTCTGGTTCCCTGCAAGAACAGCATTGGAATGCGCACATCCTTCAGGTGCACGGCCCGATCAGTACCGGGGACGTTCGCCGGATGAAGCGGAAAACCATAGAAGACCATTGCCTTTACATCATGGTCATTTTGCTTGCTCAACAGTTGTGACGTCATTCTTCCCCCAAACGATTTACCACTGGCCACAAGGCGCGATGCCGGAAACAGCGTCCTGGTGTGCGCGAGGACCCTATCGATCGTAGCATGCGCCATAGCAGGAACATCCGGCCGGGATTTGCCTTTCTCCATGTACGGAAAATTGAATCGCACCGTCGCGATGCCCAGCGCACCCAACTCGTCGGCAAGACCCTTCATAAAGCGATGATCCATGTCCGCTCCGGCTCCGTGTGCAAGAGTCATTACAACAGTGGGATTCCCCGGATCTGTAACTTCGAAAGTGACTGAACCGATCTTTTCCGATATGAGGATGTTGCCACGTGTAATTTTCATAGAGGTAAATTA